>CAJKQY010000202.1:0-1013 GCA_905202145.1 uncultured Collinsella sp. | reverse complement strand
CACTCCGACGTCATGGCCTGCCGCCAGACCGGTTTCGCCATGCTCGCCGAGGGCAACGTCCAGGAGGTCATGGACCTCTCGCCGGTGGCTCACCTTGCCGCCGTCGAGGGCAAGACCCCGTTCCTTAACTTCTTCGACGGCTTCCGCACCAGCCACGAGATCCAGAAGGTCGCCATGTGGGACTACAAGGATCTGGCCGAGATGTGCGACATGGACGCCGTCCAGGCTTTCCGCGATCACGCGCTCAACCCTGAGCACCCGCATACCCGCGGTAGCCACGAGAACGGCGACATCTTCTTCCAGAACCGCGAGGCCTGCAACAAGGTCTACGACGAGCTTCCCGCCGTCGTCGAGGGCTACATGAAGAAGATCAACGAGAAGCTCGGCACCGA
The DNA here is from genome assembly GCA_905202145.1 of uncultured Collinsella sp. Taxonomy (GTDB): domain Bacteria; phylum Actinomycetota; class Coriobacteriia; order Coriobacteriales; family Coriobacteriaceae; genus Collinsella. Next base: position 621 of record CAJKQY010000202.1, on the reverse strand, counting down.
TTACGGCCTGTTCAACTACTACGGCGCTCCCGATGCCGACCGCGTCGTCGTGTGCATGGGCTCCTTCTGCGACGTGCTCGAGGAAGTCATCGACTACCTCAACGCTCACGGCGAGAAGGTCGGCCTGGTCAAGGTTCGTCTGTTCCGTCCGTTCTCCATCAAGCACTTCGTCGACGTTCTCCCCGAGACCGTCCAGAAGATCGCCGTCATGGACCGTACCAAGGAGCCGGGTTCCATCGGCGAGCCGCTCTACCAGGACGTCGTCTCCGCTCTCTACGAGGCCGGCAAGACGGGCATCAAGGTCGTCGGCGGCCGTTATGGCCTGGGCAGCAAGGACACGCCTCCTGCGTCCGCGTTCGCTGTCTTCGAGGAGCTCAAGAAGGACGAGCCCAAGCGCGAGTTCACCATCGGCATTGTCGATGACGTGACCAACCTGAGCCTGCCCGAGGCCGAGGATGCGCCCAACACCGCAGCCCCCGGCACCATCGAGTGCAAGTTCTGGGGTCTGGGTGGCGACGGTACCGTCGGCGCCAACAAGAACTCGATCAAGATCATCGGCGACCACACCGACAAGTACGTTCAGGCCTACTTCCAGTACGACTCCAAGAAGACCGGCGGCGT
>CAJKQY010000201.1:0-1051 GCA_905202145.1 uncultured Collinsella sp. | reverse complement strand
CTTCTTGCGCGCTTGAGCTTTTTGGTTCTACCGAGGGCTTTATTGCCTATTCGCTCTCGACGTCCGACGGCGGCGAGCCAGCGATGCCCGATATGGAAGAGACGGAGTGGGAGCGGCACACCTTTGCCGAAAAGTTGGCGAAGGGGCTCGGGGTTCCGCTCTGCGGGGTTAAAGCCGCACTGCCGGCGCAGCGCAATATCGTTATCCTTGGATTGCACGATGCCGGCTTTACGGTGCGTCAGATTGAGCGGTATACGGGGATTGGCAAAAGCACCGTTTCTCGTATTGTGCGCGCCCGTGCGTGAACGGCGGTGAGGACTGGCGGAAACGTGGTGTAGGGCCGCCCGGGCGCCGCAGCTGGGGTCGCCCATACGCCACAACCATTGTTCTAAAAGCTCGGTAAGGTAACTGCACTTCTTAATTTGCATAAAACGATTGGCGTCATGCATAAAAGTATGGCTCCGCTCGGTTTTGCCCGTACCTACCCCCGTCTGCGCCGTGCAAAAAGCGGAGTTTTCTGCATCGTGGTGCTGTCGGCACCGCCGCAATTTTGCAACATACGGACCCTGAAGCTATTTATGCCTGCCGATGCGCCCCTGAAGCCCATGTTTGGGCCCCCGAGACCACGATGTTTGTTCTAAAACGCAATATAAAGGCGCCTGGAGATGTTGATTAACGCTTCCGATGCGTATGCACACGACTTGGCGTGCAGAATACTCGAAAAAATGCACGCCGCACCCTATGGGACCCGTCCGCGGCAGGCGCGAGTCGAGCCGGAGTCCGGCAAGACGAGGCTTGGGACATTGCCTGGCGTGCCTGTGGTCATGTCGCAAGCCTTTGGTACGGTGGAAAACGCTCGTGTTTGCGGTTGGCCGTGCGATAAATGACAGATGGGGCGCCGGACGCGTGGGCTGTGTGCGCTCGTTATGAAAAAACCGGGCCGCCCGTATCGGGCGGCCCGGCAATCAAAATCCTTGGATTCGGGGCATCCGCTATTGGTTAGCTTGCCCCTCGAGCATGCCGTCGAGGGTGCGCCAGGCGAGCTCGGCGC
>CAJKQY010000200.1:0-1093 GCA_905202145.1 uncultured Collinsella sp. | reverse complement strand
TTGGACGAGGCGGCGCTCGAGGAGTTTCTTGAGGCGGGTGAGCTTTCTGTCGCAATGCTGTCACGCATGGTTGCCGAGCGCAAATTGTTTCCCTGCTTTGCGGGATCGGCGCTCAAGGACCAGGGTGTGGCAGAGCTGCTCGACGGCATATGTGCTCTGATGCGCGAGCGAACATGGCCCCAGGAGTTCGCCGCGCGTGTCTACCGCGTGAGTCGTGGAGAGCGTGGCGAGCGTCTTGCCTGGGTCAAGGTGACGGGCGGCATGCTGCATGCCAAGCAGATGATTAGCGGACGTTCCGGTGCCGAGGCATGGGAGCAGAAGGTCGATCAGGTGCGCATCTATAACGGCGAGAAGTATGAGCTTGCCCAAGAAGTTGCCGCTGGCGGTATTTGTGCCGTGACGGGTCTTGCGCACGTTCGCCCAGGGGACGCCCTGGGTGCGGAGCCCGCGGGCGATGCGCCTGTCATTGCGCCGGTTCTCACCTATACGGTGCTTCCGGGCGAACACGATGTCCACGCGGTGTTCAAAGCACTGACAGAGTTAGCGGACGAAGATCCTATGCTCGGCGTAAGCTGGAATACTCATCTGGAGCAGATTCACCTGCAGCTGATGGGCGCCGTGCAACTCGAGGTCGTGCAGCGGGTGTTGGCAGATCGTTTTGGCCTTTCGATTGCGTTTGAGCCCGGCGGCATTCTCTATAAGGAGACTATTTCGCAGCCGGTCGAGGGCGTGGGCCACTTTGAGCCGCTGCGCCACTATGCCGAGGTACATCTGCGTTTGGAGCCGTTACCGGCGGGCTCGGGCGTGCAATTTGGCACCGTGACCTCGACTGACGAGCTCGACTTGAACTGGCAGCGTCTGGCGCTCACCAACGCCATGGAGCGCGATCACCTGGGCGTGCTGACTGGCTCGCCCGTCACCGATGTGCGCATTACGCTCACGGGCGGCCGTGCGCATGCCAAACACACCGAGGGCGGCGATTTTCGCCAGGCCACGTACCGCGCGATTCGCCAGGGGTTCATGCAGGCGCGTGAGGCGGGCGCGGCGGTGCTGTTGGAGCCGTGGTACCACTTTGAGCTCGAGGTGCCGGGGG
>CAJKQY010000199.1:0-1094 GCA_905202145.1 uncultured Collinsella sp. | reverse complement strand
GCTGCGGCTCAGCGCCTGCACGCCGCCTTGGAACAGGCCGACCAAAATGGCGAGCACCCAGAACTCAAAGGCGGTCTTTAAGAAAAACGCGGCAAAGAGCACGATGCCCATATAGGCGGCGACGGCCACCAAGATCATATTGAGTGTGCCCACGCGACCGGCGAGCTTGCCGTAGATGATGGCGGACGGGAAGGCCACAAACTGCGTAACGAGCAGCGCCAGCACCAGCTGGGTCGAATCGATGCCAAGAGCCGATCCGTAGCTGGTTGCCATGGAAATAACCGTGTGCACACCGTCGATGTAGAAGAAGAACGCGATCATGTAGACCAGCACGGTCTTGTTGTGGGCGATCTCGCGCATGGTGTGTCCGACCTCGGAGAACACGCCGCCCACGATGTGGCCGATGGTGTCCTGGGGACCACGCTCGCGACCGTACTTTTGCTTATAGGTGCGAATGAGCGGCAGGGTAAAGATGAGCCACCAGGCACCGGTGATGACAAACGACAGACGCGTTGCCAGCATGGTGGGGACGCCAAGAGCGGGGCCACCCATGATAAGCGCCAGGCAGATGATGAACGGCACGGTGGAACCGATGTAGCCCCAGGCATAGCCCGAGCTGGACACGGCGTCCATGCGCTCGTCGGTGGTAATGTCGGGCAGCATGGCGTCGTAGAACGTCATGGAAGAGTTAAGGCCGATGGTGCACAGCACGTACACGGTCAAAAATGCCATGGCGGACATGGGGATAGCCTGCGCCAGGCAAAGAACCAGGCCCGTGAGGAAGAAGCCCAAGAAGAACTTGATCTTGTTGCCGGCGTAATCGGCAAGCGCGCCCAGAATGGGCATGAGCATGGCAATGACCAGCGAGGCAATCGTCTGCGCGTTGCCCCAGGCGACCACCAGGTCGGCCGAGGAAGCACCGGTATTGATGGCGTTAAAGTAGATGGGCACCACCGAGGTATTGAGCAGCACGAGGGCCGAGTTGCCCACATCGTACATAACCCAGTTACGCTCGAGCTTGGTGTATTTCATGGACAGGGCCCCTTCGTATTCGCCCGATATGCAGTTAGTTCATCGTACCCCAATTGTCCAGA
>CAJKQY010000198.1:0-1132 GCA_905202145.1 uncultured Collinsella sp. | reverse complement strand
GCAAGGCGCGAGTTGTCCCAGTCCTTCACGGCCTGCATGGCCTTGTAGCGCATGCTCGAGTCGCCGCCGCTCATGGCTTGGGCAACCAGCGAGGCCCCTACCGGCGCTTCTACTGAATTTTCAGTTTTGTCTGACACTATTTCCTTCAAGTCAACGTCCCCGCCCCCGGGGATCCTCCCTGTCCCGTTAAACAGTCGCCTGCAGCTAGGCGATCGCCCTTTTTAGGTTTCGCAATGCGCGCTGCTCGGCCGAAAGCACGGCGAGGCCAACGCGCGTAGTTACGCGTCGGCCGCATAGGTCGAGCTCCAAATAAGCAGTGCTCTTGCGTCTGTTAATGGTTTTGATAAGTCCCTCGTGGCCCAGCAGCGGACCTGCCGTCACCACGACCTGGTCGCCGTCTTTTAGGGCCTCGCTCATGGGCACTACGCGGTCTCCCCTATGCGTAAAGCTGCCAATAAGCTGGACCTCTTCTTTTGCCAGCGGCACAAACTGACCATCCTGGGAAAGCACCCGGGCAAAGTCGTCCATGCGCAGCAGATACTGTTGCACGGTGCGGGGTTCTGCCGTATCGCAGATAAGGTAACCGGGAAAGAGCGGCTTGGTCGTGTTGACCCATTCGCCGTGAACCTTGATCTCGGTTTGAAATTGGGGATAAAAGAGCTCCTGCATGGCACCAGCCGGCACCATGCGCTCGATGCGCTCGCGCATTACGTCTTCGCGACCGTTAATGACCTGGATCACATACCACACGAGCACCACCCCCTTGCTGTCTTACGTATGGCTCACGGGGTTTGGGTATGGCTTCGCCAGGGCGCTTGTGCGCGAAGGCGCTCCATATTCAAACCCTGAGCCCAGTTAGACAAGCACGTGGCTCTGCCCCACCGTGAACGGTATGTATGCGTGCAGTTGCTAGAGACGCGGACGTGTATCGCAAAAAGACCGCGTCCCCAGCTGGCTGCGTGCAATCCAGTCAAGCGGGAACAAAACTGGACCGCACGCAAACAGCTGAAGGACTGCTGCGCTTTATCATGAGATATCGATTCGAAAGAACAGCTTGAGCATAGACAAGAACTAAGTTGTTAGCGCCGGAATAATTTAGCCAAATATAGTCGGCCGAGATTGACCAATCCCG
>CAJKQY010000197.1:0-1133 GCA_905202145.1 uncultured Collinsella sp. | reverse complement strand
GAAAAATGCGGCCTGTCTCCGATGCGCAAGTTCCACCCGTACGCGGTGGCGGCAAAGGCACGCGGCGTCAACATCTATCACCTCAACATCGGCCAGCCCGACGTACAGACTCCTCCTGCGTTTTTCGAGGCGGTCCGTCACTTCGAGCAGCCGGTGCTGGCCTACGCGCCCTCGCCCGGCATCCCCGAGCTGATCGACGCGATCCAGAACTACTATGACAAGCTCGACATGCACTTCGACAAGAGCGAGATCTACGTCACCGCCGGCGGCAGCGAGGCGCTTCAGATCGCGCTGCAGTGCATTCTTGACGACGGCGACGAAATTTTGATTCCCGAGCCGTTTTACCCGAACTACAACACGATGACCCGCACCTGCGGTGCATCGATTCGCCCGATCCCGACCTGCCCGGAGGAGGGGTATCGCTACGCTGAGCGCGAGAAGATCGAATCTCTCATCAACGAGCACACGCGCGCCATCATGGTCACGAATCCCGGCAACCCGACCGGCGTTGTGCTGAGCCACAAGGAGATGGAGATGCTCGTCGATGTCGCTCAGAAGCACGACCTCTTCCTCATCGGCGACGAGGCGTACCGCGAATTCGTCTACGGCGGGGAGAAGCTCCAGTCGTTTGGCGAGTTTGCCGACAGGGCGGGTGACAACATCATCGTCATCGACACGGTCTCCAAGCGCTTTTCCGCCTGCGGCGCGCGTATCGGCTGCCTGATCTCCAAGAATAAGGAGTTCATGAACCACGCGATGAAATACTGCCAAGCAAGACTTTCGGTCGCGACGCTCGACCAGATCGCGTCTGCCGCGCTCTACACCGTCGGCCCCGAGTATTTTGCCGCCGTGCGCGACGAGTATAAGAAGCGCCGCGACACGCTCTGCCGCAAGCTCGGCGAGATCCCCGGCGTGGTGTTCGACGTGCCGGGTGGCGCGTTCTACGTGATGGCCGCGCTGCCGGTCGACGATGCCGACAAGTTCCAGCAATGGCTGCTCGAGGAATTCAGCGACAACGGCGAGACCGTGATGATGGCCCCGGGAGGCTCGATGTACGCGACGCCCGGGAAGGGCAAAAACGAAGTCCGCATGGCCTACGTCCTCGAAAGCGACAAGCTCGAGCGCGCCATGGA
>CAJKQY010000196.1:0-1175 GCA_905202145.1 uncultured Collinsella sp. | reverse complement strand
ACCTACGGCTCGCCAACTGTCAACGCCCAATACCCAGTCTTTTTGGGACGGGGCTGTTTTGAGTACTTTCGGATGCCGGTTCGGTCCCACACCGGGAGTAGTCTTTTTGGGACGGGGCTGTTTTAGCTACCCCGACAGGCAACGCGAACGGTTTGGCCGAACAGCGGCAGGGGTAGCTAAAACAGCCCCGTCCCAAAAAGACTACTCAAAGAGCCCCGTCCCAAATTATCTGGTTTGGGCACTAGTAAGAACGCCGGTGGTGTCGAACGCCGGGGTGAAGCTCTCGTCTACCGCTCCGCCTTCTTGCCAGAACATCGTCGTAAAGCCCAGGTCGTCGGCATGGTCGAGCACCTGCTCGTACTCCTCGCGCGTCACGGCGCGTGCCAACTCGCCGCCTTGCTCGCGCATGAGCGCATTAGGCGTGTACTGGTTCATGACCGAGATGGGCACGTCGCCCACCGTCTGCCACACCAGGTCCAGCACGCGACACGAATCGTCCGCATGTCCCGGCAGCACCAGATGACGCACGATCATGCCGCGCTTCATGAGCCCGTCCTCGTCCACCAGCTCTCCCCCGCGGCGCTTAATCTCGTGCGCCATCTGAGCCAGGCCAGACACGGCTACACGCGGGTAATCCTGAATATGAGAGAGCAACTGCGCAAGCCTCGCATCGGCATATTTAAAGTCGGTAAGCCACACATCGACCAGATCGCCGAGCGCCGCCACGGCACTCGCCCGCTCATAGCCGCTCGTGTTGTAGACGATCGGGATGTCCAGCCCGCGCTCCCGCGCTGCGGCAATCGCGGACGGCAGCAGGTGAGCATAATGCGTCGCAGTCACCAGGTTGATGTTGTTGGCACCCTGGTCCTGCAGCTCCAGCATAATCTCGACCAAACGCTGGGGCGTAATCTCAAGACCGAAATTGCCCGTCGAAATCTCGTGGTTTTGGCAGTAGACGCATTTGAGCGAACAGCCGCTAAAGAAAATCGTGCCCGAGCCGGCCTCACCCGAGATGGGCGGCTCCTCCCACATATGAAGCGCCGCGCGGGCCACCTTGAGCGTGTCGTCGGCGCCGCACACGCCACGCGCGCCCTCGTCGCGTGCCGCGCCGCAACGGCGTGGACACAAATGGCAGGCGGGCGAAAAAAGTTCGGTCAACGACGTCGGCATAAAAA
>CAJKQY010000195.1:0-1209 GCA_905202145.1 uncultured Collinsella sp. | reverse complement strand
TGAGCGGCATGCGGCTGAGCTTGTCGCTCGCCTCCACGCGCATGTCGCGCACCGTTTCGTAGGATAGACGGTTGACGCAGTAGCCCTGCAGCCACTGGAAGGCTGCCGCGCCCACCACGACGATTGCGAGCTTGGTAACAAGCGGCAGCAGCGACCCGAAGTCCACCTGCCCGGCGGCAACGATGAGGTCGATGCCCTCGCCGATGAGGATGGGCGTATAGAGTTGCAAGACCACCGAGATGGCGGCGCTCACAAACGACGCCGTAAACGAAATGCGATGCGGACGGACGTAGCCCAGCAGACGGCGGGTCACCGCGCCCACGGGGTAGCGCTCGGGGTCGCCGGGCTGACGCGGGCCGTCGCCCAGGTCGTTAAGGTTATCGTTGCCGGACACGTTGGCCGTCATCGTGGCGACCGAACCGGAAGAAGTATACGGATTCATTTAGCAGCCCTCCTTTGCGCAAGTGGATGCCGGGGCAGCCGGGGCGGACGCGGGCGTCGCGTTCCTCTGCTGGCCCTCGAGCTCCTCGCGACGCAGCTGCGACTGGCAAATCTCGCGATAGAGTTGGCAGCTTGCGTACAGCTCGTCGTGCGTACCCAGGCCCGCGACCGAGCCATGGTCGAGCACGCAGATCATGTCGGCATCGCGCACGGTCGAGACGCGCTGGCTCACGATCACCGTGGTTAGCGGGAGTCCGCCCGCGGCGGCACCGCGTACGCTGCGCTCGCGGATGGCGTGGCGAAGCGCTGCATCGGTCTTAAAGTCGAGCGCCGAGGCGGAGTCATCCATGATCAGAATTTGCGGCGAGCCCACCAGGGCACGCGCAATGGTCAGGCGCTGGCGCTGGCCGCCGCTGAAGTTCTTGCCGCCCGCCTCGACCGGGGCGTCGAGGCCCTGGGGCTTGTTGTGCACGAACTCGCTGGCCTGCGCTATATCGAGCGCCGCCCACAGCTCCTCATCGGTTGCCGACTCGTCGCGCCAGGTTAGGTTGCTGCGGATCGTGCCGCTCACGAGCGACGCGCGCTGCGGAACAGTCGCGACCACATGGCGCAGCTGATCGAGCGGCCAGGCGCGCACGTCGGAGCCCATCACGCTCACACTGCCGACGCCCGCGTCGTACAGGCGCGGGATGAGCGAGACGAGCGTCGACTTACCGCTGCCCGTGCCGCCGATAATGCCGAGCGTTTTGCCCAGCGGGAGTTCCAGCG
>CAJKQY010000194.1:0-1273 GCA_905202145.1 uncultured Collinsella sp. | reverse complement strand
ACGGGCGCCATCGACAATCTGTGCAAGGGTGCAGCAGGCCAGGCGGTCCAGTGCGCCAACATCGTCTTTGGTTTTGACGAGCGACGAGGCTTGCCCACAGTGGCGTGCCCGGTGTAGCACATTCGATTGTTAGCGATTTGGTAGTCGGGCATCGAGTGGGGCGCCACTCTTAAGCTGGTCTCGTGATTGTGGCTGGCGTGGCGCACCAACCGATGCCCATTTTTTGTTTGACATAAGGAGTCATAAAGACGATGAATACAGAGCAGTTCGATATCAAGATTCGTGCCGTAGAGGGCGGCGTAACGGCGGCAGCCGGCTTTAAGGCGGCGGGCATCCATGCCGGATTCCGCAAGAATCCCGAGCGCTTGGATTACGCGCTCGTCGTGCCCGATAAGCCCTGTCCCGGCGCCGGTGTGTTTACGACCAACCGCTTTTGCGCAGCGCCCGTGCAGGTGAGCCGCGCCAATTTGGGCGGTGCCGATAAGGGCTATGGCATCATCGCCGGTGTCTCGGTCAATTCCGGTAACGCCAACGCGGCCACCGGTGAGACGGGCCTTGCCTGCGCGCGCGAGACGTGCAACATCGCCTCGCAGGTCATCGGCTGCGAGCCTCAGCAAATCCTGGTCGCCTCCACGGGCGTGATTGGCCAGATTCTGCCGATCGACACGTTTGAGACCGCCGTTCCTGCTGCCTACGAGGCGCTTTCCGCCCACGGTGGCGCCGATGCCGCCCGCGCTATCATGACGACCGACACGCACTCCAAGGAGTATGCCGTGTGTTACCGCAGCGAGGCCGCGGGGCACGCAGGCAATGCCTATACGGTGGGTGGTATGTGCAAGGGCTCGGGCATGATCATGCCCAACATGGCAACCATGATCGCGGTCATAACTACCGATGCCCCCGTCGAGCCGGCGGCGCTCCACGCCCTGTTGCTCTCCACCGTCAAGCAGACCTTCAACAAGGTAACGGTCGACTCCGACACCTCGACTAACGACACCTGCATCATGCTTGCTTCCGGCGCTGCCGCAGATGCCGAGCCTATTGTCGAGGGATCTGACGCCTTCGACGAGCTGGCCTTTGCCGTACATGAGGTGTGCGAGAGCCTGGCGCGCAACATCGCCGCAGATGGCGAGGGCGCATCCAAGCTCGTGACGGTTAACGTCACCGGCGCCGTGAACGACGAGGAGGCCGATATCACCGCTCGTGCTGTCGCCAACTCGCCGCTCGTTAAGACCTGCATCGCCGGCCACGACTGCAACTGGGGCCGCGTTGC
>CAJKQY010000193.1:0-1319 GCA_905202145.1 uncultured Collinsella sp. | reverse complement strand
GGTTGTTGGCGGCACCGATGGCATGGAAGTCGCCGGTAAAGTGCAGGTTGATGTCCTCCATGGGGATGACCTGGGCCCAACCGCCACCGGCGGCACCGCCCTTCACGCCAAACACGGGACCGAGCGAAGGCTCGCGCAGGGCCACGGCGCTCTTGACGCCGCGACGACGCAGACCGTCGGCCAGGCCGATGGTCGTGGTGGTCTTGCCCTCGCCTGCGGGCGTGGGATTGATAGCGGTCACGAGGACAAGCTTGGCCTGGTGATCAGTTGGCTCGTTGAGCAGGGAATAGTCGACCTTTGCCTTGTCGAAGCCGTACGGAATCAGATGCTTAACGTCGACGCCGGCGTTCTTGGCCACCTCGGTAATAGGCAGCGGCGTAACAGAACGTGCGATTTCGATGTCAGTAGGCATGGGCGGTCCTTTCGTTACCGGATGAGAAAAAGACCAATCCAGCATAGCACGCGCGCGCAATGGTAAAACGCCCGCAACCGACGAACGGCGATATGTTTACCCGATACCCAGCGATAGCCTACAGATGCGCTAAAACAAGCCCATTCCTAAACGGTCGGTTCAATACCCAAATGCTCGAATGTGCGAAGCGTTGCCTGGCGGCCCTGCGGTGTGCGAATCATCAATCCGCACTGCAGCAGATAGGGCTCGTAGACATCCTCGAGCGTTCCCGGGTCCTCGCCCACCGCACTGGCAAGCGTGGTCAAGCCAACGGCACGGCCGGAGAACGTCTTGGCAAGTGTCTCCAAGATGCGAATGTCCATCCAGTCCAGGCCGAGCTCGTCGATCTCGAAGAACTCGAGCGCCTGACGGCAAATATCGAGCTCGATGGGACCGTTGCCGCGCACCTGCGCATAGTCGCGCACGCGTTTGAGCAGACGGTTGGCGAGGCGCGGCGTACCGCGCGAACGCGAGCCGATCTCGAGCGCGCTGGGATGGTCGATCGTCACGCCCAGGATGGTTGCCGAGCGTGTCACGATCTGGGCGAGTTCCTCGACGGTGTAGTAATCCAAGCGATACGAGATGCCAAAGCGATCGCGCAGCGGGCCCGTGAGCATGCCCGAACGGGTCGTGGCCGCCACCAGCGTAAACTTGGGGATATCCAGGCGAATCGAACGTGCCGCCGGGCCCTTGCCGATCACGATATCGAGGGCAAAGTCCTCCATGGCGGGATACAGGACTTCTTCGACCGAACGGTTGAGGCGGTGGATCTCGTCGATAAACAGCACGTCGCCCGGCTGCAAGTTAGTCAGAATGGCCGCCAGGTCGCCCGTGCGCGCGATGGCAGGGCCACTCGTGGTCTTGATCT
>CAJKQY010000192.1:0-1323 GCA_905202145.1 uncultured Collinsella sp. | reverse complement strand
TGTCCATCTGATCGTAAAGGTCGGTGTGGCTGGCACCAGGGATAATGAGCAATTCCTTGTTGTCCCCGGTCAGCTTGCCGTACACGGCTTCGCTGAAATAGCGGGAGTGCGCCTTTTCGCCATGCACCAGCAGTACCGCAGAGCGGATTTCGCTGCTATATTGCAAAATCGGCATATTCAAAAACGACAGCGAGGACGTCACATTCCAGCCGCCGTTGGAGTTCAGGCTGCGGGGATGGTAACCACGCGGAGTCTTGTAGTAGGCGTAATAGTCCGCTACAAACTGCGGCGCATCCTCCGGTAGCGGATCGACCACGCCGCCCGCCAGCGCATAGCTGCCGTTTTTATAGTCCTCGGTACGCTGCTCATTCAGCGCTTTCCGCTTTTCAAAGCGCGCCTGCTCGAAATCCTCGGCGTCAAAATAGCCGTTGGCGGTCACACGGGTCATGTCGTACATGGTCATAGCCGCGGTAGCTTTGATACGGGTGTCGATGGCCGCCGCATTGACTGCCATGCCGCCCCAACCGCAGATACCGATGATGCCGATACGCTCCGGGTCAACGCTTTTCTGCACAGAGAGGAAATCCACCGCTGCGCAGAAGTCCTCGGTGTTGATGTCCGGAGATGCTACATAGCGGGGCATGCCGCCGCTCTCGCCGGTATAGGACGGGTCAAAGGCAATTGCGAAAAAGCCCAGCTCCGCCATTTTCTGCGCGTACAGACCGGAAGACTGCTCCTTCACCGCGCCAAACGGACCGCCGACGGCGATGGCGGGCAGCTTGCCTTCCGCGTTCTTAGGCACGTACACGTCGGCCGCCAGCGTAATGCCGTATCTGTTGTGGAAGGTCGCCTTGCTGTGCTCAACCTTGTCGTTTTTGGGGAACACCTTGTCCCATTCCTGCGTCAGTTTCAACTGCTCCATACCTAAGCCTCCTTGTCGGTCGCTTTAAGGTATTGCTCGTCGTCCACGGGCTCCAACCACTCGTTGGAGGCCTCCTCGCCCGGAACCTCCACCGCGAGATGGGAGAACCAGCTGTCGGGCGCCGCACCGTGCCAGTGCTTTACGCCCGCGGGAATATTTACTACATCGCCGGGGCACAGCTCTTGTGCCGGTTTGCCCCATTCCTGGTAAAGCCCTCGACCAGCCACGCAGACGAGGATCTGCCCGCCGCCGCTTTTGGCGTGATGGGTGTGCCAGTTGTTGCGGCAGCCGGGCTCAAACGTCACGTTGTAAACGCCGACTTGCTCGGTGGAAAGGGGTGAGAGGTAGCTTTGCCCGATAAAGTACTTCGCAAATGCGTCGTTGGGGGCACCGATGGGAAA
>CAJKQY010000191.1:0-1346 GCA_905202145.1 uncultured Collinsella sp. | reverse complement strand
TGCGAGCCACGCCGGACAGCAGAGCGCCACATGTAATAGCCCACCAGCTGAACCATATAGGGATGCCCCATGCTCTTGTGTGCCGCAAGATCCGCCGTCCCCGCGTCAACGTAAAGACCAGCGTTTTTGACCGTCTGGATATATGAATCGCGCACCTTGGGCAAAGAAATCGCCCCCAGCGTACGCTGCTGGGCACGCCGCAAAAACGTCACGCTCGGCTCTTCGAGCAGATCGTCAACCATACTGGGTAAGCCGGCAAACACCAGCGCAAGACCGCGCTGGTCGCTATCGGACAAGCCCGTGGCATCCTGGTCTCCGAGCACCTGCTGATAGAGAACGGCAAGGGCCGCCAGCTCCTCGATAGACGCCGATTGTGCCTCGTCAATCGCAAACAGCATGCCTTTGCCTGGATCGAGCTTCTTAAGGCGCTCGTTGACCAGCCCGCGCAGCGTTTCACCCTTTGCACGCGCCGCCTCGACCGACATGCGCCCGAATGATGGACTGAGTTCCATTGACGTCACAACGGGTTTATTCGAGCGAAGTGCATCGGCCAAGCGGTCGCATAAGCCAAGCGAAGCGGAATCGGAGACAACCGCCCATCCGCGCTCATTGGCTAGACGTTGCAGCTCCCGCAGGAGAACCGTCTTGCCGCAACCGCGGTTTCCCGTAATGAGTATGAGCCTGCCCGGCGCTCCGGCGCCGTTATCGAGCCCTTCCTCGAAATCTTCGATGACCGACTCGCGACCGATGAGTATCGGAGGCCGCTTGCCAGCCGTGGGCTTAAAGGGATTTGGATTCATGTCGGCCTCCTCGGATTGGCAAACCTTGGCAATAGTTATACCAACTTGTACCGAGTTATACCAATAGCATGTGACAAAGGAACTGTCCCTTTGTCACATGTGGCCGAAAAACTCGGCGTCTGCTGCTCGCCAGGGGCGAAAGGTGGCGGGATCGACCTTTACGTGCGCCGTGGCGGGGACGTCGTGCCACTTGACGGTGTAGCCGGCGCCATGAGAGCAGAAGACCGAGTCGGGCGTATTGGGCAGATCGGCCTCGGGCTTATAGGCGGCCGCCTCAATTACGCGCTCAGCATCATGACAGGGCGCGTGGCCGGCAAACTCCAGGTACAGATGCCCGCGGTCACTCGTATAGGCAGCCACCTCCAGCGCGTAATCCTGCACTTCGGATGCCGGCACGCGGCCCATGAGCTTGGCGCGGTCTCCCGCCATCGTCGGCGGCTCGTACTCGGCACCCATACGCGTAGCATCCGAAAGCGCCCGGCCCACACACTCCCCCGGCACCTCGAGCTCAAAGTGGTACCACGGCTCCAACAGCACCGCCGCGCC
>CAJKQY010000190.1:0-1350 GCA_905202145.1 uncultured Collinsella sp. | reverse complement strand
TGGTTAGCTTGCCCCTCGAGCATGCCGTCGAGGGTGCGCCAGGCGAGCTCGGCGCACTTGACGCGGGCGGGCATGTGCGAGATGTCCTGGAGCTGGGCGGCCTCGTCCAGGTCTTCCAGGTCCTCATCGGAGAGCTGCTCGCCGCGAATCATGGCGAGGAAAAGCCCGGCCAGGCGGCGTGCCTCCTCGACCGTCTCGCCAGTGATGAGGTCGGCCATGATGTCGGCGCTGGCCTGGCTGATGGCGCAGCCGTGACCGGTAAACGAGGCCTCCTCGATCACGTTGTTCTCGACACGCAGCTGCAAGGTGAGCTCGTCGCCGCAGCTGGGGTTGATGCCTTCGTGCTCGTGCGTGGGAGCGTCCATCTCGTACTTATAGTCGGGGTGCGAGTTGTGCTCCATAAACGTGGTGGAGGTGTACAGATTACCCATTGAACGTGCTCCAAACGTGATGCAGGCCGGCGATGAACTTATCGATGTCGGCCTTGTCATTGTAGAAAGCCACGCTGGCACGGCAGCAGGCGAGGTTCTCGACGCCCAGCCAGGTAAGCAGCGGCTGCGCGCAGTGGTGGCCGGCGCGGATGCACACGCCGTCCATGTCCATGATGCTCGCGACATCGTGCGGGTGGATGCCCTTGACGTTAAAGCTGACGACGCCGTGATGGTTGTCCCAATAGATGGAGCCGATGATCTGGACAAAGTCGAGCTGCATGAACTCGCCCATCAGGTAGTGGACGAGTGCCTGCTCGCGGGCCTGGATGTTTTCGTAGCCCACCGTGTTGACGAGGTAGTCGAGGGCGGCGCCTGTGGCGAAGATGCCGGCGGCATCCTGCGTGCCGGCCTCGAACTTCTCGGGGACGGGCGCCCAGACGGCGTCCTGCTCGGTGACCGAATCGATCATCTCGCCGCCGGTGAGCATGGGCGGCATGGCGTTGAGCAGGTCCATCTTGCCCCACAGCACGCCGATGCCCATGGGGCCCATGGCCTTGTGTGCGCTAAAGGCAAAGAAGTCGGCGCCCAGATCGGCCACGTTAACCGGCATGTGCGGCAGCGACTGCGCGCCGTCGACGACCAGATAGCCGCCATACTTGTGCACGAGCTTGCCGAGGTTCTTGACCGGGTTCTCGACGCCTAACACGTTGGAGACCTGACCCACGGCCAGAATCTTGGTCTTGGGACCCACCTTGGCCAGAACCTCCTCGGTGGTGAGCTGGCCGGTCTTGGTGGGGTAGAGGTAGACGAGCTTGGCGCCGGTCTCGCGGCAGACCTGCTGCCACGGGATTAGGTTGGAGTGGTGCTCCATGATAGTGATGACGACCTCGTCGCCGGGCTTCAACACCGTGGGCGCAAA
>CAJKQY010000189.1:0-1383 GCA_905202145.1 uncultured Collinsella sp. | reverse complement strand
ACGCTGTCCAAGGATGTCTATGCCGACCCCATCGCCGCCGACGAGATCATCGCGCACGAGCTGCTCGAGCGCGGCTGCGAGTACGTGGTGATGGCCGGTTACATGCGCATGGTGCACACGCCGCTGCTGGCGGCGTTCCCCAATCGCGTGGTCAACCTGCATCCGGCGCTGCTGCCGAGCTTTACCGGCGCCCATGCGATTGACGATGCGTTTGCTCGCGGCGTCAAGGTGACCGGCGTGACCGTGCACTTTGCCAACGAGATCTACGACAACGGCCCCATCATCGCCCAGCGCGCGCTGGCTGTTGAGGAGGGCTGGGACGTCGACACGCTCGAGGAGCACATCCACGCGATCGAGCACGTGCTGTATCCCGAGGTCGTGCAGATGCTCGCCGACGGCCGCGTTCACGTGCTGGAGAGCGGCAAGGTCGCAATTGATGCGCCTCGCGGCTAGTGGCACACAGTACAATTTAGCCGAGTAGTCAGGGTGGTCATTGGCGCCAAGGCGCAAGTGGCCACCCTTTGTTTTAGGTAGTCATTGGTAGTCATTGGGGACGTTCTTGAATGACTAGTCGTTTAAGAACGTCCCAGGTGACTAGGTGAGAGAGGTGAGCGCATGGCGGATAACGAAGCGCTGTTTACGCCTGAGCTGGTGTTTTTTGATTGGGAGTGCGCGACGCCGGGTGAGGTGTTTGCGCGGCTCGAGGGTGAGCTTGCCCTGCGCGGCTACATTGGCGAGGGTTGGCTCAATGCCGTCCGCACGCGCGAGGACGCCTATCCCACGGGTCTCGCCATGCCGGCGGCAAACATCGCCATTCCGCATACCGATCCGGGATTTGTGGCCAAGCCCTATATCGCGGTGGTAAAGCCCGTCACACCTGTGACGTTCAACGCGATGGCGGGCATGGGCGCCCCGGTGCCGGCGCAGATCGTCATCAACCTGGGCATTGCCGAGCCGGGCGGTCAGGTCGAGGCGCTTCAGGCACTCATGAATATCTTTATGGACACCGACGCTGCAGCCGATGTACTCGGCCAAATCACGCCGCAGGGCATGGTCGACGCCATCCGCCGCCACTTTTAGGGCCGGCACTTGGGAACTGTCCCTAACTGCCGGCAGAAAAGGAACGTCCCTAACTGCCAACTGCCAGACCTGTCCCCTTTGCACCAAAATGGTGCAGATTAACCCGTCCCCCATGCACCAGGTGTGCCGTGGGGGCTGCGTTGTGACACAATGGCGTTTGTTCGATTCATGATGCGAAAGGCCAAACATGGCAAATAAGAAAAAGAACCCCGAGGTCGCGCCGACGTCCGAGCAACGGTCCCGCGCCGCCTCCAGCTCTCGCAAGAAGCAGCGCAAGACCTATGTGTCCAAGACCGTCAAGAT
>CAJKQY010000188.1:0-1441 GCA_905202145.1 uncultured Collinsella sp. | reverse complement strand
CACAGCTCGTAGAAGATCTCCTTCTTCTGGCACTGCTCGAGCATGCTGTAGGGCGCATAGGGCGCGATGACGTTCGAGGCAAGCTGGCCGGCGTCCTGGGCCTGCGCGGCAAGCGCGACGTAGTTGTCGCCGCAGCCCATGAGAATAATCTTCTTATCAGGATTGGCCTGTGCGACGCCGTTAACGGTTTCGATCATGACCGGCATGGTATCGATATCCACGTTGGGCGTGTAGTCGATAATTTGGCTGCGATACGCGGGGCCGGTCTGGTACTTGCCAAAGACCAGGCTCTTAACCTGATACTCCTCGTAGAAAGCGCGCGCCACCGAATACGCGTTGATGTCGCCGCCGAGCAGCACGGGGATAAACTCGCGCTCTGTAAACTGCAATGCCATGGAAACTTCCTATCTAGAACTGCCCACACGACGGGCGGTCTTTGTGCAACTGATTTATTCTAGCGTGCCGAGCCGCCGGCACCCAAAGCTCCACCGTATCTATGGCAATCGGCGTAATTATCAGCACGAAGGCGGCAATCACCGGCGTACGACAACGGGCAATGAACCCACCGTTGTTATAGGATTCAGCATATTGCCCGCCCCGTCGAAAGGTGCACCGTGCCCCAGGCTCATCCGATCAACAACCCCATCATTGACGCCGCAAAGCGCGAACTTGCGGATCGTGCCCAGACGGCAGCTCCCCTACGCACCGCAAACGATGCTTACAACGGGCCTGCCCGCATCGTCTCAATCAACACGTCGGAGCACAAAGGCACGCGTAAGTCACCCGTCGCCGACGGGCACGACACCGTCATCGAGCAGTTTGGCCTCGCCTCCGATGCGCACGCCGGGCATTGGCACCGTCAGGTCTCCTTTTTAGCTGCAGAGTCTATCCAGACGGCGCAGGCGCGCGGGCTCGATGTGCACGAGGGCGACTTTGGCGAGAACTTCACAACCCAGGGCATCAACCTGCTCTCACTCCCCTTGGGCACGCAGCTCAAGATTGGCAACGAAGTACTCGTCGAAATCAGCCAGATCGGCAAAGTCTGCCACACCCGCTGTGCCATCTACTATCTCGCCGGCGACTGCATCTTCCCCCACGAGGGCATTTTTGGCGTCGTGCTGCAGGGCGGAGAAGTCCACACCGGCGACGACGTCCAGGTGGTCAGGCTCGGCGACGGTACCTGTTCGTTTACGCCAGCTGAGGCGCTCCAAGAGGTGGAGCAGGCTCGTCGCGAAGGAACCCTGTAGTTGCAAAACCCCATGTTAAGGTAGCTTTTACAGTCAAGAATCCCGTTGCAACAGGGTGCCGTAACGTTAAAGTTGAACTCTATGGTTTCTCAACAATTCACCATTCCCGCAGGTCAAGGCCAAAGCCTCAAGTTCAACTTGACCCTTTAGAACCTTTAAGGTTCAAGTTGAGGTCGAAAGCAGTAGTAGAATAC
>CAJKQY010000187.1:0-1467 GCA_905202145.1 uncultured Collinsella sp. | reverse complement strand
AAAGACGATATGAGCAGGACATAAAAAAGTTGGAAGCCCCTCCTGCATGCATATCCGCGGATTAGGCCGACAATAGAGGTGTCCAAACCGCCAGCGGCCACGCCGCATTCATGGAAGGGGCTTCCGATGAGCAATGCTACCACTTTCGTAGGGCTAGACGTGCATGCCAGGTCGGTGAAGGCCTGCGCGTTCGTCCCGGAAACGGGCGAGACGATCAGGAAATCGTTCGGCTACGAGCCCGGCGAGATCGCCTCATGGGTGTCCTCGCTGCCCCAGCCCGCCAGATGCGTCTACGAGTCGGGAGTGACGGGCTTCCACCTTTGCCGCGAGCTGAACGCGATGGGCGCCGCCTGCGTGATCGGCGCCGTTTCCAAGATGCACAAGCCCGCCGCGGACCGCGGCCGCAAGACCGACAGGCGCGACGCGCAGTTCCTCGCGGTGCAGCTGGCGCTGGGCGTGGTCACCGAGGTGCACGTGCCCGATGCCGAGTGCGAGGGCGCGCGGGATTTGGCGCGGGCGCTGGCCGACGCGCGCGACGACGCCGTGCGCGCCAAGCAGAGGCTTTCTAAATTCCTGCTCAGGCACGGGCTCGTCTACGACGAGAGGAACGCCGCCGGCCAGAGGCGCAACCGCTGGACCGGGGATTTCTGGGCGTGGGTGGGCCGCATCGACCTCGGGGACGCCGCCGCCATGGCGACGCTGGACCACTACTGCGAGCGCGTGCGCGAGGCCGACGCCGCCAAGGCCGCGCTCGAGGCGAAGGTCAAGTCGCTGGCCCAGCAGCCCAGGTGGAAGCCGACCTGCGACGCGCTCAAATGCCTCAAGGGCATAGACGCGGTCACCGCGGCTTCGATCGCGTGCGAGGCCGACGGCTTCGCGAGGTTCGCCACGGCGTCGGGCTTCGCGGCGTGGGTGGGCCTGGTGCCCTCCGAGCACTCCAGCGGCGAGTCCCGATTCCGCGGCGGGATAACCAAGGCCGGCAACAAGCACCTGAGAAAGCTGCTCGTCGAGGCCGCCTGGCACTACAAGGGAGCGTCGAGGTCGCCGAAAGACCTGGCCAAGGGGCAGGCGGTCGACGCAGCGACCAGGCGACACGCCAACGCGGGCGTGAGGCGGCTCGTCGACAGGCGCCGCTCCATGGACGATGCGGGCAAGCAGAGCAGCGTGGCCAACGTCGCGGTGGCGCGCGAGCTGGCCTGCTGGTGCTGGGCCGTGGGCCGAATGGCGGAAGGCGCCTAGCGGGAGCGCCGCGCACATATCCGGGTCTTTCCCGGAATTCCCGGGCTCGACGGGCGTCGGCCTCCATCCGCGGATTTTTTTCGTGCGGCGGCGAAGCCGCCACGCACGCCAAAAGACAGACGAGACGGAGGGGCCGGCCGTAGCAACGAGATGCACCGGCGCATTCTGCGCGATGGGCGAATATTAAACTGCCAGACGGGCGTCGATCCGACACGCGCTGTCAACGGG
>CAJKQY010000186.1:0-1491 GCA_905202145.1 uncultured Collinsella sp. | reverse complement strand
CCACTCGGCACTGGCTCTCATGGCGTTCTCGAGGGCCTCGCGCAGTTTTTGGTCCTCGATGGGTGCCACTTGATGCTCGATCTCGGCACGCTCGGCATCGCTTAGGTCGGCATGCGGAGCCGGCGGACGCTCGGCCACGGCCGGACGCAGGCGCTCTTTTGCAGCGGGCGGTGTGTGGCCGGGGGCGGTCGTCTTGAACACCAGGCCGTCGACGTGCGCGCCGGCGCGCTCCATGCGCGCGCGGATAATCTCGCGCAAAAGCGTCATCTCCTGCGTCCATGAGGGCGAATCGAGGTACACCAGCAATTCGTTGGACTCGGGCAGGTAGCGCAGGCCCGTCACATGGCGTCCCTCGCGCGTGCCCGAGCACACCGCATTCCAGGCGCGATAGACCGCGCGAGATTCCTCCGCAGCCTCCATCTGCGCGCGGCGCTCAGGTGTCGCGGCCGCCAGGATGCGCTGACGCTCGGCATCCAAAAAGCCGCCAAAGGCAACCATTCCGTTCTCGCGCTCGTAATTAGCACGTCTCACCCATGCTCACCACCTTGGCTCGATCAAGCAGGTCATCGGTAAAATACCCCAGATTGGTGGTGGTTATGACTGTCTGGATATCATCACCGATCAGCTGCAGAAAAGCGCCTCGACGCCCGGCGTCGAGTTCGCTCATCACGTCGTCCAAGAGCAGCAGCGGCGCGGTGCCCAGGATATCGCGCGCCACGGCCACTTCTGCCACCTTCCAGGCAAGTACTAGCGTTCGCTGCTGGCCCTGGCTGGCAAATGAACGGGCCGATCGGCCCGCGACGGAAAACTCAATCTCGTCGCGATGCGGACCCACGAGCGTCACGCCGCGACGGATCTCCTCGTCGGCGCGCTCATCGAGCGCCGAAAGCATGTGCTCATACGCCCAGCCCCTGAGCTCGTCGCGATCCTCGGTGCGAGGCAGGTCGCCAAGCGTGGACACATAGGACACACCGGCGGGCTCGCCGGATGCCACGCGGCCATAGGCGTCACGCACATGGCCCGACAGCCGGTCGAGCAGAGCCAGACGGTGCACGAGCAGAGCCGAACCGGCGCGGGCAATAGATTCGTTCCAGGCGCCGAGCATCTCGCGGCAGCACCAGGTCTCCTTGAGCAGGGCATTGCGCTGGGTCACGCAGCGCCCGTAGGCACTAGCCAAATCGGCATAGCGCGCACTCAACTGAACGCCAAAGTCATCAAGTGCGGCGCGGCGCACGCTGGCCCCACGCTTGACCATATCCAGGTGGTCCGGACAAAACAGAACGCTCGGCAGCACCCCGCGCACGCCGGACGCAGCGCAGCGCTTGCCGTTGCGGCTAAACGAACGCTTGCCGTCTTCCACGCTCAGCCCCATGTCCAGCACGCGCCCGTCACCTTCGAGCCTCAGCTCGACCTTGCATGAGCCCACGCCGTCGTGCACGAGCTCGGCTGCGGTCGGATGCCTAAACGAGGCGCCACTCGTCAGCAGCTGCA
>CAJKQY010000185.1:0-1546 GCA_905202145.1 uncultured Collinsella sp. | reverse complement strand
TCCTATCTTTTAGTTGTTGCATTTGGGAGCCGAATATCGAATGCTTTCAGATGCAATGCAGACTCTGGCGGGCAGGGATGCCGACATGACGGCTGAGGCGACGGGTGCGACCTCGCAAAGGAGAGTGGCATCCTGCCCCGTTCGGGAAAGGCCGCGAATTAGCTGGATGAGGGGCGACGCGCCACCTCGGATCTCTTTTGGGAGGTTGCGGTCCCGGGCGCTCGGGCAGGCCCCGCCGCATCGCAGAAGGGAGCCGGGAATGATCTACGCGGGTGTGGACATCGCCAAGACGGACCACGTCATAGGGGCGGTCGACGAGCGCGGGGCGGAGATGTGTCCGCCGATGCCGTTCAAGAACACCGAGGCCGGGCTCGAGGGGGCCGTCGCGTGGCTCGAGGGCCTTGCGGGGTCGCCGTCCGACGTCGTCGTGGGCATGGAGGCCACCGGCCACTACTGGATGGCGTGCTACTCGTTCCTCGTCGCCCGGGGCTACTCGGTCGCCGTGATAAACCCCATGCAGGTCAAGGCGGTGCGCAAGCTCAAGGGGCTCGACAAGGTCAAGAACGACCGCGTCGACGCCGGGCTCATAGCCGAGGCGCTGCGCATAGGCCAGTACGACGAGACCAGGCTCGCCACCGACGAGGTGGCGTCGCTGAGGTCGCTGTCGCGCTACCTGCAGTCGCTGCGCGGCATGGTGGCGGAGCTCAAGACCCAGTGCATATGCCTGATGGACGCCCACTTCCCCGAGTACGCCGGGATATTCTCGGACATGTTCGGGGCCGGCAGCCGCGCGGTGCTGTCCAAGTCCCCGCTGCCCTTCGAGCTGGCGCGCAGGCGCGCCGACTCGCTCGCCCGCGACATCGCCGAGGCGTCCAGGCGCGGCGGCAAGTCGTCCGGCTACGCCGCGAAGATCAAGGCCGCGGCCAAGTCGTCGATCGGCGTGAGGCTCGGCCAGGAGGCGGCCTCGTTCCAGGTCAAGTCCCTGATAAGGCAGATCGAGTTCGCGGATTCCGAGTGCGCCGGGGTCGAGGCGAGGCTGAGGTCCCTGCTCGACGAGGTCGAGCCGCTCGTGCTGACGATACCCGGTGTGTCCTACGTCACGGGCGCCCAGATAGTCTCCGAGATAGGCGACGTGTCGCGCTTCCGCAACGCGCCCGCCCTGGTGAGCTACGCCGGGCTGAACTCGTCGGTGAGCCAGTCCGGGCAGTTCGACAGCGGCGGCGGCCCCATAACCAAGCACGGCTCGCCGTACCTTCGCCGCGCTTTGTGGCTGGCGGCCAACCGCGCCAGGCAGCACGACCCGGGGCTGCGCGCCTTCTACGACAGGAAGCGCGCCGAGGGCAAGCCCCACCGCGTGGCCGTCACGGCCGTGGCGAGGAAGCTGTGCCACATCGTGTTCGCGGTGATGCGCGACCAGGTCCCGTACGACCCGGGGAGGGAATAGGGCGATCCAAGCAAAGGGCATCGGAGGCGGCCCCGCCGCCCGCTTCGCCATGCCCGGAAAGCATTCGATATTCGGTTCTCAAGCTGCAACGTTCGGACAATT
>CAJKQY010000184.1:0-1588 GCA_905202145.1 uncultured Collinsella sp. | reverse complement strand
GGCAGGTGAATGTTGGTGACGAGCGTCGCCGCCGCCTGAATGAATCCGCGAAATCGAGCCAAAACATGCGACGCAGTGTTTTCTCTTTTATCCAATTCCGATACACTCCAAGCACAGCCTAATCGCTTTGGCCAGCACGGCATCCGCCTCGCCACGCATAACGCCAAAGCACACCATGGCAATTCCGACGATCAACAAAGCGACCTGTACCATGGGTTTTACCGCTTTGAACAACTCAACCACTCCTTTCGTTACGCGACCATTGGACCATATCGACTATAAAATCCGTGTTAAGCGCGATTTGGAATGTGCAAGGAGACTGTTATGCGTATTTTGATCGTCGAAGACGAGCGAGCACTGTGCGATGCAATCGCACGCAGCTTGCGAAACTTGGCGTACAGCGTCGATTGCTGTCACGACGGACAGGAGGCGCTCGACCTACTGAATGTTGAGGCCTTCGACCTCGTGATACTCGACCTCAACCTTCCCCGTATCGACGGCATGACCGTACTCAGAGAACTTAGGAAAACTGACTGCGAGACCAAAGTGCTGATTCTGTCCGCACGTGGCGAAGTATCCGATAAAGTCGCCGGACTCGATGCCGGCGCCAACGATTACCTCACCAAGCCGTTTCATCTGGACGAGCTTGCGGCAAGGATTCGCAGCCTTACCCTCAGACGCTTTACACAAAGCGACATAGTTTTAACCTGCGGAAAGCTCAGCTTTGACACCAAGGCGCGCATCGCTTCCGTGGACAGCGAGGCTTTATCTCTTACGCGCAAGGAAACGGGAATCTTGGAATACCTGATGCTTAATCAAGGGCGACCGGTAAGTCAAGAGGAGCTTATCGAGCACGTTTGGGATAGCAGCGTGAACAGCTTTAGCAACGCGACCCGCGTTCATATCTCGTCACTCCGCAAAAGGCTACGCATCGCTTTGGGATACGACCCGATTCGCAATCGGATTGGAGAGGGCTACGTTATGGAGGATAGCGAATGAAAAGGCTTTCGTTGCAATGGCGCATAACGATTATGACGGCACTGCTCACGTGTGCGGCATGTGTGCTGACGAACTGCCTGGTCGGCTATACGGGCATGCGCTACATGGATGCCATCGGCAGTGACATCTCAGCCTTTAACGCAACCGGCGAAGATTCGCCCCAGGCGTTCGACCCGACGAAAGCGGTCCCCGATGACAGGGTCACGATCGTCGTAAACGACGCACAGGAGTCTTTTGGCACGACAACCTGGTGCATCACGGCTGGAGTCACACTCATTGGCGGCGTGCTGGCATACTTTGTGAGCGGCCGTGCACTCAAACCGCTACGGGATTTCGCCGCCCAGGTAGAGCGCGTGCAGCCTGACAACCTAAGCGAAATCAGACTCAGTGAAGATGTGCCCACCGAGCTGCAACGATGCAGCGCCTCTTTCAACGACATGATCGCCCGTCTTGGCGAAGGGTTCTCTGCACAGCGTCAGTTTACCGGCAACGCCGCACACGAGCTGCGCA
This sequence comes from uncultured Collinsella sp., assembly GCA_905202145.1. Classification (GTDB taxonomy): domain Bacteria; phylum Actinomycetota; class Coriobacteriia; order Coriobacteriales; family Coriobacteriaceae; genus Collinsella. The sequence goes on along the minus strand of CAJKQY010000184.1, from coordinate 79 downwards.
CCCCGCTCGCTCTTATGCAAGCACAGATTGAACTATTCGTCTCCGAGCACTCCGGTTTGCAACCCGAAACAGCCGAGCT
>CAJKQY010000183.1:0-1602 GCA_905202145.1 uncultured Collinsella sp. | reverse complement strand
ACCAACGTAACTCCATCATGGTCGACACGCGAAACGTTGTCCGCACGTGCTGCCATACTAAAGCCTCCTATTACAACAAGTACCGCGGCGTCGCCGCGCAGTCCGTGTTTATACGGCTGTCATACTTCTTTAAAAGGATACCCGCAGCGGTAGGGACCAAACGTAAAGGGAACGTAAGGAGATTGGAGGCTTTCGTTTACAAACGAGAAACAAAAAGGGCGCATCCATACGGACGCGCCCCTGTGCAAAACAATGCGAAGAACGACTTAGAAGCTGCCGCGCTTGAGGAAGTCGGGAAGCTCAAACTGATCGTTGCCAAAGTTGGGCAGCTCGGTACCGCCGACGTTGCGAGTCGGGGCAGCCTGAGCGGGGCTGGCAGCCGGAGCGGTGCGCTGCGGCTCAGCGGAAGCAGCGGCCTTGCTCTGGGACTGCTGAGCAGCGAAGAGCTCGTCCTGACGGTTGACGTTGGAGTCGGAGAAGCCCGTAGCGATAACGGTGATGCGCACCTGGTCGCCCAGGGACTCGTCAACAACGGTACCGAAGATGATGTTGGCCTCGGGGTCGACGGCATTGGCGACAACGTCGGCGGCGTCGCTGATCTCCTGAATGCCCAGGTCCTTGGAGCCGGCGATGGAAAGCAGGACACGCGTGGCGCCATCGATGGAGCTCTCGAGCAGCGGACTGGAGATGGCCTGCTGGGCAGCGTCGACGGCACGGGTATCCCCAGAAGCGGTACCGATACCCATCATGGCGGTACCGGCCTGCTTCATGATGGTCTTAACATCGGCGAAGTCCAGGTTGATGATACCCGGGACGGTGATGAGGTCGGTGATGCCCTGGGTGCCCTGGGAAAGGACGCCATCGGCAATTGCGAAGGCCTCGAGCATCGTGGTCTTCTTCTCGGCGATGTCGAGCAGCTTGTCGTTAGGGATAACGATCATGGTGTCGACGCAATCGGAGAGGGTCTTGATGCCCTCCTCGGCGCTCTTCTTGCGCTTGCGACCCTCGAAGGTGAAGGGCTTGGTCACGACGGCGACGGTCAGCGCGCCGACCTCGTTCATTGCGATATCGGCAACGATGGGAGCGGCGCCGGTACCGGTACCACCGCCCTCGCCGCAGGTGATGAACACCATATCGGCGCCAGCGAGCGCCTCGGCGATATCGTCGCGGGACTCATCGGCAGCCTTGCGGCCAACCTCGGGGTTGGCGCCGGCGCCCAGGCCGCGGGTAAGGTCGGTGCCGATGTGCACCTTGATATCGGCATCAGAGATCGCGAGCGCCTGAGCATCGGTGTTGATGGCAACAAACTCGACGCCGCGGATGCCCTCTTCGATCATTCGATTGACCGCGTTGGTACCGCCGCCGCCGACGCCGACCACCTTAATGACGGCAAGGTAGTTGTTGATCTCTGTCTCGTGCATGTCGGTCCTCCGAACAAAGGTTATAGCCATAGCATGGGTTGACCCCTGCGCACATTAACCTTCAGGTTGAAAGTAAATGCAAAGGTAAACTGTATTATGTTTGCACATTATGAACGTTGCAGTCAAATAATTGACCGTGAAAACCAAACAAACCAGATAAACGGCGTGGTATGGCCCCTCA
>CAJKQY010000182.1:0-1656 GCA_905202145.1 uncultured Collinsella sp. | reverse complement strand
ACGCTAATCACGAGCGCGCACGGGCAGCTGACGACCAGGAAGGTCAGGCCGCGCAGAATCCAGTCGGACCAGGCGCCGGTGATCAGGCCGCCGCCAAGCGCGAGCACCGCGGCCGCGCCGGTCACGGCGGGCGTGTAGACGCGGGCAAAGCGCGTGATGAAGTTCTCGGTGCGTGCCTTCTTTTCGCTGGCATTCTCCACGAGCTCCAGGACGCGCGCGACGGTGGACTCGCCAAAGGGCTTGGTGGTGCGCACGTGGATGAGGCCCGTCATGTTGATGCAGCCGCTGATGATATCGTCGCCGGACTTGGCGGGGCGGGGGACTGACTCGCCCGTGAGCGCGGCGGTGTCGAGCTGGGTTTCGCCCTCGACGATGACGCCGTCGATAGGCACGCGCTCGCCGGGCTTGACCACGATCACGGTGCCGACGGCGATGTCATCGGGAAAGACCTGTTCGAGTGTGCCGTCGGCTTGCTCGACGTTAGCGTAGTCGGGCGCGATGTCCATCATGGCGCTGATTGACTTGCGGCTTTTGCCCACGGCATATGCCTGGAACAGCTCGCCGACCTGGTAGAACAGCATGACGGCGGCGCCTTCGGCCATGTGCGGGTCGGTATCGGGGAAGAGCACCATGGCAAACGCGCCGATGGTTGCGACTGCCATAAGGAAGCTCTCGTCGAAGGCCTTGCCGCGGCGGATGTTGTTGTATGCCTTTTGGAGCACGTCGTAGCCGGCAATCAAAAACGGCACGAGGAACATCACAAAGCTGGCGTAGATGTCGTCCGGGGTGCCGAATGCGGCGGTGAGGGCACCGAGCTCATCGAGGGCGTACACCACGGCAAAAATGCCCAGCGCTACCAGGATGCGGTTGCGCTTATGCTCGAGTGACTCTTTCTTCTTGCGCTTCTTCTTTTTCTTCTTGGGGTCGGCGGTGGCCATGACTCGTATCCTCCCAATTGAATGTATGAACACTCGCTCATATAATTTCGCGAGCAAAGGCCGCGGCATGCGCGGCCTTGCATGTTGGCGTAAACCTGGGCTAGAGAATGATCTCGCAGTCCGGCTCGGCGTCGGCCGTAAACTCTACAACGCGGTCGAGGACCTCGTCGAACTCGGCGTCATCGGCCTCGAGCGTCAGCTTCTGGGTCATAAAGTTGACGGACACGGATTTGACGCCATCGAGCTTGGCCAGCTCGTCCTGAAGCTCACGCGCGCAGTTGGCGCAGTCGATCTCGTCGAGTTTAAACTGCTTTTTCATGGTGGGTTCCTTTCTCTGTGTTGGCGACCTGGGTGCCGGTCGCGTTGGTACCGTGGTTGGTTGCTATTCGCAGATATGGCTCATGCCCTGGTTGAGCATGGTGTAGACATGATCGTCGGCAAGCGAGTAGAGGATGTTGCGGCCGTCGCGGCGGAACTTGACCAGGTGCGACTGCTTAAGCGTGCGCAGCTGGTGCGATACTGCTGACTGCGAGGTTGCGGTCGCCCCGGCGATGTCGGCCACGCAGAGCTCGCGGCCCATGAGGGCATAGAGAATCTTGATGCGCGTGGTGTCGCTGAAGACCTTGAACAGGTCGGCCAAGTCGTACAGCAACTCCTCGTCGGGAAGGTCCTCGGGCGAGCAGGTGGTGGGGATCACGGGTTCGGTGGCCTCGATGTC
>CAJKQY010000181.1:0-1686 GCA_905202145.1 uncultured Collinsella sp. | reverse complement strand
TGCGCGTGTGCGCGATAATTCATTTTGGAACTGATGGTTGGCGCGCTCGCGTCGACGACGACTTTACCGCCGACAACGTTGCCCGCATTGCCGATGCCGTCGGCGAGTTGTGGCAAAAGATCAATCCCGGCAAAACGGTATATATAGGGTTCGACACCCGGCCGCAGGCGCGCGAGTTCGCTGAACTTGCGGCAGGCGTGCTTGCGGCTCACGGATTGGACGCAGTGCTCGCATCTCGGCCTGTCCCGACCCCCGCCCTCACGTGGGCGGCGGCGTATGACGGCGAGGCCTGCGGTGCGCTCATGGTGACGGGGTCCCATCATCCGCAGGGGTATCTGTGCCTTAAGCTACGCATGGGAGATGGCTCGACGGCCAATCAGGATGTCATCGAAGAGCTTGAAGAGGCCATGGCCCCCGAGCCGATGGGGATCGAGGAAAGCTATCGCACCGCGGATATTATTCCTGACTATATGCAGGCGGTGGCGTCGTTTGTCGATGCCGAGGCCATTCGAGCCGCTCACCTGCGGGTGGTAGTTGACCCCATGGGCGGCGCGGCTCAGGGATATCTTGCCGACCTGCTGCGGGAGCTAGGCGTCGAGGTGCACGAGATTCATGCCGGACAGTCGTCCGATCAAGAGGACATTTGCCCCGACCCTGTTGAGCCATGGGTGGACGCTTGCGAGCGTGCGGTTGTCGAGGACGGGGCGTGCGCGGGTCTGGTGACCGACGGCGATGCCGATCGTATCGGCGCGGTCGACGAACGCGGTAGATATATACATCCGCATCAAATCATGGCGCTTGTTTTGGGCGACCTCGTTCAATTCCGCAATTTGGAGGGGCGTGTCGTCGTCAATCTCTCGTGCTCGACGCTCGTGCGCCGCATTGCCGAGGCGCTTGGCTGTCGCGTGACCGTTAAGCCGGTCGGTTTCAAATATATAGCTGCAGAGATGAAGAAGGGCGGCGTCCTCATGGGGGGCGAGGAGGCCGGCGGTATCGGCATCGCCGCGCATATGCCCGAGCGTGATGGAATCCTTGCTTGTCTGATTCTGTGTGAGCTTATGGCAAAGACGGGCGCACCCTTGGGCGTTTTGGTCGATCAGCTCGAGGCCAGTTTTGGTAAGACGAGCTATGGGCGTCGAGATTTGCGCCTTGAGGCCGAAGATGCCGAATCGCTGCGAACGCTGCTTCCTGGCATGAATCCCAAATCGATTTGCGGCAAGGCGCCGCAGACTGTAAGCCATATGGATGGTTTACGTTTGACATTCGAGGATGACACCTGGCTGCTGATCCGCCCTAGCGGGACCGAACCGGTGGTTCGCGTATACGCCGAGGGGTTCTCGGTGGAGGAGCGCGATGAGTTACTCGATGCCGGCTGTGCCTTGGCCAAGGGAGCCTATCAGCTATAGCCATATGACGCTTCACTATAAAGAGACCCTCGGTGAGTGGTGGAGAACGGCCGGCAAACGTAAGCTGAGTATTAATATGTGTAGGAAATGTGTACGACCAGATTCCCGCCCGCGGGGGCCCTCCGGTCTGGCAATATATCTCCTTGCCGCGCGGCCCGGTCGAACCGGATGAGCCGCGGGGCGTGCACCTTGAGAACCGGATACTGCGAGGATGGACACTTCCGAGTGTCGCATCCGGGCAGACATCGAACCATTTGAAATGGTCTAACTTGGATTTGTT
>CAJKQY010000180.1:0-1703 GCA_905202145.1 uncultured Collinsella sp. | reverse complement strand
TTGATTTTGCTCATGGATAAGCCTCCTTGTATTTTGCGGGGAATGTTACGCTGCGTTGGCAGCGGCCGCCTGTTGATTGTTGAGGTCTTACTTCTTGCCGAATTTGGTGAAGAGTGTGACCAGTACGGTGATGAGTCCCATCACGGCGAAGATGCCGAGCATTCCCTGCCCCGTGATGAGCAGCGCGATCTCAAGATTTGTCATAGTGCGTTCCTCCTTAACCCATGAGCTGCGGCACGAGATTGAGGATCATGCCGCCTGCGAGCACCGATGCGATCTGGCCGGCGACGTTCGCGCCGACGGCGTGCATCAGCAGGTGGTTGGTGCAGTCCGCCTCCTGCCCCATCTTCTGGATAACGCGCGCGGACATCGGGAAGGCCGAAATACCAGCCGCACCGACCATCGGATTCACCTTGTTCTTGCAGAAGAGATTCAGAAGCTTTGCAAACATCACGCCCGCGATGGAGTCAAAGACGAAGGCGACAAGACCCAGCGCCATGATGATGAGCGTGTTGAGATTGACGAACTGGTCGGCCTGCATCGAAAACGAGATCGTGATGCCGAGAAGCAACGTGATGAGGTTCGCCAAATCGTTCTGCGCCGTCTGGGAAAGACGCTCCAAGCAGCCGCACTCACGCAGCAGGTTGCCGAACATCAGAAAACCGACGAGCGAGACGGACATCGGCGCGATGAAGCCCGCGATGATCGTGACCATGATGGGGAAGCAGATGCGCAGCGAACGGGAGACGTGCTTGGGATTGTAGGGCATGTGCATCGCGCGCTCTTTCTTGGTGGTCACGAGCTTGATGGCGAACGGCTGGATGATCGGCACGAGCGCCATGTACGAGTAGGCGGCGACAGCAATGGGGCCGATATAATTAGAGTGTAAGACCTGTGAAACAAGGATCGACGTCGGGCCGTCCGCCGCGCCGATGATGCCGATGGAGGCTGCGTCCTTCAAGTCAAAGCCCAGCAGCACTGCGGCGATCATTGCAAAGAAAATGCCGAACTGCGCCGCCGCGCCGAAGAGGAACATCTTCGGGTTCGAGAGCAGCGGGCCGAAGTCGATCATTGCGCCGATGCCGATGAAAAGCAGCAGCGGGAACAGCTCATTAGACATACCGGCGTCAAAAAGTGCGCTGATGGGGCCGACGGTAGTCCCCTGCGTGATGGCCCCGGACAGCGGCAGATTGACAAGGATCGCGCCGAAGCCCATAGGCAGCAAGAGACTCGGCTCCATCTTTTTGGCAATGGCCAGGTAAATCAGCAGGCCGCCGATGACCCACATGACAACCATCTGCCATGTGAGATTGCCGAAGTTAGCGAACAACCCGGCGAAGGTTTGCAGAAATTGCATGTATGATACCTCCCGTTTGTGGGCGGCAGGGTACAAAAAAAGACCCCTGCCGCAGAAAAGTCTGCGGCAAAAGTCTCAGTGTTCACAGTATGCCCCGGGGCGGCAGGCCACCCGTGGTGACGAAGCGATACGGCGCGCGGCAGGGGCGCGTCCCTTACTCCCTTTTACCTTGAGGGTATTATAACGCGGAAAAGGGGATTTTGCAAGAGAAACTTTTGAGGGATGCGGGGGTGAGGGAGACGGGAGGGATGAATCCCTCCCCTGCAAGCAGCCAGAAGGTTTGCGGCAAATTTGTAGGGGGCGGCGTCCCCGACGCCCCGCGGAGGGGTCAAGACCCCTCCCTACG
>CAJKQY010000179.1:0-1725 GCA_905202145.1 uncultured Collinsella sp. | reverse complement strand
CAAAAACTGTGGGATAAGCCGCATGCACATCGAGATCATGAGCGCGATCACCGGCGCGGCGTTGCCCAACAGTGCGAGTACCTTGTCGTATTCGAGCATCGACGCCGCGGCCTCAAACCACAGCACGCTCGCCACAAACAGCCCACCCATGCACAAGCCATATACCATGCTTTCCAGATACACCGCGCGCACGCCGATGCGAAACAGTTCGGTCGAGCCCGATGCACTAAACAGAGGGTTGACCAGCGCGATAATCAAAATAACCGGCAGCTGCCAGCGAAGCGCCCCTAACGTGCGCGCAGCACCGCGCGTCGCAAGCCCGTACGCCAGCCCGCCCGCAAGCGACAGCGCAATCAGCACCGGTTGCATCGAGAACATGGTGAGCCCCAGCGTCAACGCTATGTAGACCGCCGGCACCGCCGGATGCGACATTGAAAATGCCCCCACGGGCTCGGCGCCCGAACCCTCTCGCATGTTGTCCATAGGCATCCCCGCCCTCCCGCCAAATCACCGACGCCGAAGCACTGCCGGCACCGCCCGCAAGCAGCGCAAACACCACGCCGGCGGCGCAAGCCTCAACCGCCGCAAACCAATCGCTACGCGCTCATCATATGCCTGCGGTATCATATTGCGCCGTGTATCGTTTCCAAACACACGTCTCTATAACGTAACAGGAGATCACATGGACGCAACCGCAATTATCCTCGCCGCCGGCGAGGGCACCCGCATGAAGTCGAACCACTGCAAGGTTTCGCACAAGATCCTGGGCAAGCCCATGGTCCAGTGGATCGTCGACGCCACCATCAAGGCCGGCTGCAGCCGCGTCGTGGTCGTCATCGGCAGCCACGCCGATGAGATGCGCGCCCTCATCGATGGCGCCTACGCCAACAGCGCCACCAAGGTCGAGTGCGTCGAGCAGACCGAGCGCCTGGGCACCGGCCACGCCGTAAAGGTCGCGCTCGAGGCCTGCGGCATCACGCAAGGCCCCGTCGTCGTGCTCAACGGCGACCTGCCGCTCATTACCGCCGACACCGTCGCCAAGTTTGCGCAGACCGTCGCCACCGGCGAGCTCGCCTGCACCGTCATGACCATGACCCCGCCCGATCCTTTTGGCTACGGTCGCATCAAGCTGGGCGCCGATGGTCAGATCGAGCGCATCATCGAGCAGAAGGACTGCACGCCCGAGCAGGCCGCCACGCTGCTGGAGTGCAACGCCGGCTGCTACGCCTTCGACGGCGCGCAGCTCGCCGCCCACATTAACGAGATCGGCAACGACAACGCGCAGTCCGAGTACTATCTGCCCGACATGCTCGAAATCCTCAAGGGTCACGGCCAGGCGGTCTCCATCTTCCACTGCGACGACTACCGCGACGGCCTGGGCGTCAACAGCCGCATCCAGCTCGCGCAGCTCACCGCCATCGCGCGCGACCGCATCAACGAGCACTGGATGGCCGAGGGCGTCACCTTCATCGACCCCACGCAGGCCTGGATCGGCCCCGACGCCACCATCGGCCGCGACACCGTCGTGTGGCCGCAGACGCATCTGATCGGTCACGTCACCGTGGGCGAAGAGTGCCAGCTCGGCCCCAACAGCCGCCTCACCGACACCACTGTCGGCAGCGGCTGCATCATCGATGAGACCATCGCCATCGAGGCCGTCATCGAGAACGGCGTCGACTGCGGCCCGCGCGCCTACCTGCGCCCGGGCACCCACATGCTCGACGG
>CAJKQY010000178.1:0-1742 GCA_905202145.1 uncultured Collinsella sp. | reverse complement strand
GCAAGGACTGCTCGTTGTGTTGCATCAGAAGAAGCCATGAGCTCTCCCCATCTTCCAGCACCCAAATCGCATCATTCAGTTGGCTGCGCGAGAGAAGATGAAGCGGGGCTATGCCCCAAAGCAACGGTATATGGTTCGTTTCATCTGCGTTTTCCGTCGCGAAGCTTAACAGCTATTATGCGAAACCCCCTTGGGGATTGCAAGCGACGAAGCGGGATTGAAACGGGAAAATCGCTGCTTGCCGGTCGTGAGGTCAATAATTGTTGGCGAGCGGGGATACGAAAAGGGCCAGGATCTAAACCCCGGCCCTTCTGGCATGTCTATGGTTATTGTCGCGTGCGGTGAGCGACTTAGAACGTCTGCTCGTAATCGCTATGCTTTTTTGCCGAACGCACCAGGAACTCCTGGTTGGTATTGGTGCCCTTGAGGCCCTTGATAAACGACGCGGCCGCGCGCTCGGTATTGTTCATGCCGGCGAGAATACGGCGCAGGCCAAAGACGAACGGGCGCATCTGCTCGTCGACCAGCAGGTCCTCGTTGCGCGTGCCCGAGGCAACGGGATCGATGGCCGGGAAGATACGGCGGTCGGCCAGGTCGCGATCGAGCTTGAGCTCCATGTTGCCGGTACCCTTGAACTCCTCAAAGATGACCTCGTCCATCTTGGAGCCGGTATCGATGAGGGCGGAGGCCAGGATGGTGAGCGAGCCGCCGTTCTCGATGTTGCGGGCAGCGCCCAAGAAACGCTTGGGCGGATACAGGGCCGCCGAATCGACGCCGCCCGACAGGATACGGCCCGAGGCGGGAGCGGCCAGGTTGTAGGCGCGGGCAAGGCGCGTGATGGAGTCGAGCACCACCACGACGTCGCCACCCAGCTCCACGATGCGCTTGGCGCGCTCGATCACGAGCTCGGCCACGCGAGTGTGGTTTTCGGCGGGCATATCGAAGGTCGAGGCCACGACCTCGCCCTTGATGGAGCGCTGCATATCGGTGACCTCTTCGGGGCGCTCGTCGACGAGCAGACAGATGAGGTGCACCTCGGGATTGTTGATCGAGATAGACTGGCAGATCTTCTTGAGGATCGTGGTCTTGCCGGCTTTTGGCGGCGACACGATCAGGCCGCGCTGGCCCTTGCCGATCGGCGACACGATGTCGATAGCGCGACCGGTGATGGAATCCTTGCCGTGCTCCATACGCAGAGGCTCATTGGGATAGACCGGGGTAAGGTCGCCAAACTTGGGGCGGTTACGGGCCTGCTCGGGATCAAGACCGTTGACGGTTGTGATCTTGGCGAGGCCGGCGCGCTTGTCGCCGCCGCGCGAGGGACGAAGCGAGCCCTCGATCACATCACCCGTACGCAGGCGTGCGGAGCGGATGAGATATGCGGGAACAAAGGCGTCGTCGCTGGACTTCATGTAGCCGTGGGCATGGATGATGCCGGAGCTGTCAGGGCGAATCTGCAGAATGCCCTTGATGTCACGGAAGCCCTCGGCCTTCGCGGCGGTGGTGTAGATTTCCTCGACGAGCTCGGCCTTCTTTTTGCCGGTCGTCTCGATCTCGAACTCCTTGGCCTTTTCGCGCAGCTCAGCGACCTTCATGGCCGCGAGCTCCTCGCGCGAAAGCGTAGGCTCGGTCGGGGCGGCGTTGCGCTCCTTGTTGCGCTGCTTGCGATCGCGCTGACGGTTGCGGCGGTCGTTGTTGCGCTCGTCTTTGCGCTCGTTACGCTCGTCGTTGCGCTTGTGCTG
>CAJKQY010000177.1:0-1820 GCA_905202145.1 uncultured Collinsella sp. | reverse complement strand
AGGTGCTTCCAAATGTACTGTCGACTTCTTCTCAAACTAATCCTAAGAGACAAGGCCGTATGGATTTCCACGCTCGTTCTCGCTGCAGCCTTTTCCGTCCCCATTGCGTTCAATTCACCCATCTACGGGCCCTTCTTTATGAAACAGGGCATGCAGAGCTTTGTCGACGCATTCAATACGCGCGCGCCCCAGGCCAGCGGCACAGACCTATCTCCAGAGCAGCAAAATGACGCGGAGCTTGCAAGATACGCGAACGCCGCCCTCGCCGCCCAAACCGACGCCGCCTTTCTCGACTCTGCCGAGAGCTACTACGCGCTCATGGACGAGGGCTTCCAATCCGGGTCCATCGTGGGGGACCAGGAGACCAATGACGCAGAGCTCGCATATTGCCGCGCTCTGAGCAGCTCCGGCATCACGGATATCCCGGCCTCCGCAAGCGACCTGCCATTCCTTTCCTTCCTGCCTTACGCCATTGCCCAGGCGCCGTCTTTCCTTCCCTTCATCCCCTTCCTTCTCTCGTCGATACTCCTGCTCGGGGCCACAAGGCCTGCGACCCTGGCGGCGAAGGCGCCCGTGCCCAAATTCCGGCGCCTTATCCAGATCGTGTTTTCGATAATTGGCGCGGGGACCGCGATGCTCCTCGCCGGCCTCGCACCCGGGGGCATTTACGCCTTGGCCCTAAACGGCTTCGGGCAAATTGGGTACCCGATCGCCTTCTTCCATGACGGCGCGCTTACCACCACGACCGCGGGAAACGTCTTCACGACCCTGCTTCTCGCGCTGCTTGCGGGCGGAACCTTGATATCCGTTTGCTCCGTCGTCCTATCGACCGCAACGAGGCGCGTCCTCGCAGGCCCCCTTACCTCCGCGCTGCTTGTCGCGGCCCCGGTATTCCCGTTACTGTCCGATTCGGCACTGGAGCATAACGCCGCGCTCGAGCTCCTGCCGCTGGCCGTATTCTCGCCTATCGAGGCAACGGGTTACGTGGGATGCTTCCCGACGGAATTCATTGGCTCCGGTTCGGGCGGCGCATCGATGCTTGCCGTGGCCCTGGCATACGTCGCGGTCCTTTTCGCGGTCGGCGCCGTTGCGACACGTTCGCCCAAACAGGCTGGACCCGCTAAAAAGCACCATGGGCTCGAGCTCCTGGACGCGAGCGTGGGATACGGAAGCACGACGATACTTTCAATCGGGTCGCTTTTCCTGAACCCGGGAACGGCGGCGGGCCTCGTCGCTCCCAACGGCTCGGGGAAAACCACCCTTCTTGAAGCGCTGTCGGGCCAATTTCCCACCCGCATCCGCTCGGGAAGCCTGGCGGCAGACGGAATCTGCCAACGTCGATCAGCCGAATTCGCAGAACTCGTCTACCTGAGCTCTTCGGGCGGCGCGGATCTCTACCCCACGCTATCGGCCCGCGAGCACCTCTCTTTCGTTAGGGAGGCGTGGAAATCGGCCGCCGACATCGACTCGCTCTGCGACTCCCTCGGAATCTCCCCATATCTCGACAAGCCGACCCGTAAACTCTCGACAGGAATGAAGCAGCAGGTAAAGCTTGCCATGGCGATAGCGACCGATTGCCCGTACCTCATCCTCGATGAACCGCTGAACGGCCTCGATCCGGGAAAACGGAAAACCTCCTGCGACGCGATGCGCAGCGAGGTGGAGCGGGGACGCAGCGTGCTCATCTCAAGCCATCTGCTCGACGACCTGGCAGACCTCACCGACTCGTTCTACTTCATCGAGGCCGGCACGCTCGTGGAAAAGACCGAGTCGTCCTCGCAGACGCTCAAGCAGGAATACCTCGATACATACGAGGGAGG
>CAJKQY010000176.1:0-1845 GCA_905202145.1 uncultured Collinsella sp. | reverse complement strand
AGCGCCGACACGATCATGAACACCGGGATAAAGACGATGCGAACGCACGTCACGATGTTGGCGGGCGTCCAGACACTCGTCAGTTCCTTATTGCTCTCGTTAGCCACGACGCTCTCCTACTCCACAACATGACCGATAAGCTCATAGCAGAAGCTATCGGTAAACTCGACGGTCAGAATATCGCCCACGGACGCCTCGCTGGCGTCCAGATGCACCGCGCCATCGGAATCGGGCGCCTGGAACCAGGCATGGCCGATCAGCTCGGCGCCATCCTCGGTCTCTTCGATACCGTCGACGATCACCTGGGCTCGCTCGCCCACATGTGCGGCAGTGGCGGCAAAACCGAGCGACTCGGCCAGGTCCATGGCCTCCTGGGCGCGCTCGAGCTTGACCTCTTCGTCGACCTGACCCTCCATCTTAGCGGCCAGGCTGCCCTCCTCCTGCGAGTAGGCAAAGACGCTCGTGTAGTCAAAGCCGACGGTGTCCATAAAGTCGATAAGGTCGCGGAACTCGTCGTCGGTCTCGGTCGGGAAGCCGACCATGGCCGTGGAACGGATCACGATGCCGGGGATACGCTCACGCAGATCGCGGAACAGGTCCTCGAGCTCCTGGCGCGAACCAGAACGGCGCATAGCCTTGAGGATGCGCGCGTCGCAGTGCTGCACGGGGATATCGATATAGGGCAGCACCTCGGGCGTATCGCGAATCGTCTCGATGAGTTCGTCAGTCATGCCCTCGGGCTGCAGATAGAGCACGCGGACCCAGACGTTGTGCGGGCGCACGGCCTCGGCGACGGCACGCAGCAGCTGCGCCAGATTGCGCGGCAAGCCCTCGGCGACGTCCTCGTCAGCAAAGTCGGTGCCCCAAATACCCGTGTCCTGGCCGATCAGCACGATCTCACGCACACCGCCGGCAACCAGGTCACGCACCTCGGAGATAATGCTCTCGGCATTGCGCGAGTGATAGCGGCCGCGGATGTAGGGAATCATGCAGAAGCTGCAGAAGCGGTTGCAGCCATCGGAAATCTTGACGTAGGCGACAGCGCCCTCGACGGTACGTTTGACCTGCGGGATATAGGCTGCAATCTCACGCTCGACACCCAGCACGTCATCGATGACCGCCACGATGCCGTCCTCCTCGTCAGCCTTCACAAAGGCAGCGACCTCGGGCAGCTCATCAGGCAGGTCGTCGCCATAGCGCGACGGCACGCAGCCGCACATGACGATGGGGCAAGAACGAACGCCGTCCTGAACCTCGTTGGCGAGCTCGAGCGTGGTCTCGATGCTCTCGGACGTTGCGGAGGCGAGGAACGAGCATGTATTGACGATGGCGATATCGGCGTCCTGCGGGTCGAATGCCTCCTCGTAGCCCGCGGCGGTCAAAAGAGAACGCATGCGGTCGGTGTCAACCTCGTTCTTAGCGCACCCGAGGGTGATGTAGAGCACGGAGCCCAACGGTGTATCCATGTTGGAGAGCGGTCCTTTCGATTGATATTAGCGGTAGTTGGTGAACTGCAGCGGCTGGCCGTAGTCCTGGTCGCGCAGGAATTGGATCACGGTCTGCAACGCGTCCTTCGAAGCAGAGGAAACACGCAGCTTGTCGGCCTCGATGGTCACCTTAACCTTGAGCTTTTGGTCCTTGATGTCCTTGTTGATCTTCTTGGCGGTCGCCTGGTCGATACCCTCGACGATATGGCCGAGCACGCGCACGGTGCCGCCCGATGCCGCCTGCGGCGCATCCCACGAGACAGCCTTGAGGTCGATGCCGCGCTTGATGAGCTTGGAGCTCAGCACGTCAACAATCTGTTTGGAGACAAAGTCGGCCGGGGCGTTGATCGTAAAGAGC
>CAJKQY010000175.1:0-1862 GCA_905202145.1 uncultured Collinsella sp. | reverse complement strand
CCCTTCGCCGGCATCCTCGCCGCGCTCGCGCTGGTCTCGCTCTACATCGACGTGCTCGCCGTGCCCGAGCCGCAGCGTGACCCCTCCACGGTCATCGTCATCGGCATTATGCTGCTGGTATCGGGCGGCATGAAGTTTATCCAAGAAGCCCGCAGCGGCAATGCGGCCGAGGCCCTCAAGGACCTGGTCTCCAACACCTGCACCGCTCTGCGCGACGGCGGGCGCACCGAGATCCCCTTCGATGAGCTCGTCCCCGGCGATGTGATCCGCCTCTCTGCCGGCGATATGGTGCCGGCAGACGCCCGCATCATCACCGCGCGCGACCTGTTTGTCATCGAATCCGCACTCACCGGCGAGAGCGAGGCCGTCGAGAAGACCGCTGCCGTCACCGTCGTCGAGGGCGCCGACGGCTCCACGCTGCCGCTCTCTGCCTGCAAGAACATCGTCTTTACCGGCACCTCCGTGCAAAACGGCACAGCCATGGCGCTTGTCGTTGCCACCGGCTCGGACACCTACCTGGGCGGCATCGCCAAGATGCTCAACGGACGCGGCGAGAAGAGCGCGTTTGACCGCGGCGTCTCGAGTGTCTCCATGTTGCTCGTACGTCTTATGCTCGTTATGGCGCCGGCCGTCTTTGCCATCAACGCCGCCACCAAGGGCAACATCATCGACGCGCTGCTGTTCGCCACGAGCGTGGCCGTGGGCATCACGCCGCAGATGCTTCCCGTCATCGTGACCACGAGCCTGTCGCAGGGGGCCAAGGACCTCGCCCGCCGCCAGGTTATCGTCAAGGAGCTGCCGGCGATTCAAAACCTCGGCGCGATGGACGTCTTGTGCTGTGACAAGACCGGCACCCTCACCGAAGACCGCATCGTGCTCGAGCGCTACCTCAACACCGACGGCAACGAGGACGCGCGCGTGCTGCGCCATGCGTTTTTGAACAGCTTCTTCCAGACCGGCCTCAAAAATCTTATCGACCTGGCCGTAATCGACCGTGCCGATGTAACGCCCTCGGTCGTCGCGCCCGATTCCATGCTGGGCCAGAGCCTGCGCGACCGCTACACCAAGGTCGACGAGGTGCCCTTCGATTTCTCGCGCCGTCGCCTGAGCGTAGTTGTAGCCGACGCCCAAGGCAAAATCCAGATGGTCACCAAGGGCGCTGCCGAAGAGATGCTCGAAATCTGCTCCTTTGTCGAAGTCGATGGCATCGCCCAGCCGCTCACCGACGATAAGCTCGCTCAGATTCGCAAGCAGGTCGCTAGACTCAACGCCGAGGGCCTGCGCGTGATCGCCGTGGCACAGAAGACCAGCCCGCGCACCGTGGGCGAGTTTGGCATCGCCGACGAGTACGACATGGTGCTCATGGGCTTTTTGGCCTTCCTCGATCCGCCCAAAGCAAGTGCCGCGGGCGCTGTCGCCACCCTCGAGGCCAAGGGCGTGGCGGTCAAGGTCCTGACTGGCGACAACGACCGCGTCGCCGCCACCGTCTGCGAGCAAATCGGCATCGACGCGAGCAACGTCTTGCTAGGCTCCGAAATCGATGCGCTCGATGACGCCGAACTTGCCGAGCGCGCCAAGAAAACTCACCTCTTCGCCAAGCTCTCGCCGCTGCAGAAGGCGCGCTTGGTACGCGTCATGCGCGAACTGCTCGGCCACACCGTGGGCTTTATGGGCGACGGCATCAACGACGCCGCCGCCATGCGTGCGAGCGATTGCGGCATTTCGGTCGATTCGGCCGTTGACATCGCCAAGGAATCCGCCGACATCATCTTGCTCCAGAAGGGCCTGGGCGTGCTCGAACGCGGCATCATCGAAGGCCGCCGCACCTACGGCAACCTGCTCAAGTACCTCAAGACCACGGT
>CAJKQY010000174.1:0-1862 GCA_905202145.1 uncultured Collinsella sp. | reverse complement strand
CGGCAGGAGCCTCGTGAGTCACAACGTGGTCGACTTTCCAGCCCACGCGGTCGAGCGAGGCGCGGCAGTGCTCCATCTCTTCCTCGCTCGGCATCTCCTCGGGCCACCAGCTCCTCCCCTCCCTGCGATACTGCCTGTCGTTGCTCGCGGCACCGCCCATGGCAAGGACCGTGAGCCCGTCGATGTCGAACACCTCTCCGCGCATCAGGTGCAGCACGTGCGGTCGCACCTCATGGACGAGCCCGCCGTTCCACTCCCGTACCGGCAGATTAGCCAAGGCGTGATGGTTCTCATGGTTGCCGTCTACGAAATACGTGGTCCACGGCTTCGACTCGAACCAGTCGAGCCAGTATTTCTCGGCGTTGGATCCATCCCAGACAAAGCCGAAGTCGCCGGCCACGATCACCACGTCATCGCGCGTCAGGGTCCGGCCCAGCGGCCAAGACTTGGAGGTAAACCGGCTGGACCCGTACTCGGCCCTGCCGTGCACGTCGCCCGTCACATAGACCGTCATCAGTACGCACCCCACGGCAGGATTTTGTCCCCGAGCCCCACGATCCGGTCATACAGCACCGTGTGCCGTTCGTCCGGATTGCCGTCTCGGTGAAAATGTCCGTAATACCAGCGCTTGTAGTCCAGGCGGTCCTCGAGCTCGTCGAGGAATCCGGTCAACCGGTCCACATCAGGGCGTTCCCAGCCTGGGTCCGGGTAGAGCGTCGGCGAGAGCATGCGCGTGGCGCAGGTATGGGTGATGACGCAGTCGACCTTCCAGCCGACCTCGTCGAGCCTTGCCCGCGCGGTATCGAAATCGCGCTCGTCCGGGAGCTCCTGAGGCCACCAGCTGGAATACGGCACGCGGTATTCCCTGTCCACGCTCGTGGCACCGCCCATGGTGAAGATTGTCGAACCGTCGAGCTCAAAGACCTCGCCGCGCGTCAGGCGCCGAATAGACGAAGTATCCGACAGGCGTTGCGTCAGCCCGCCGTGCCACGGTTCCATGGGACGCTCCTCCCAGTGGTCGAAGCGCTCGTGGTTGCCGTCGACGAACAGTACCGTGTAGGGGCGCGACTCCAGCCAGGCGATGTCGGCGCATTCCTCGGCAGAGAAGTTCCATGGAAAGCCAAAGTCACCGGCGACGATGAGGTAGTCGTCGCTCGTCAGACTATCCCCAAGCTCCCAGTCGCGGAGCTTTTGCATGTCAAGCCCACTGTGGATGTCGCCTGTCACATAAGCCGTCATCGGATTGCCGCTTCCCTCTTGTACGCCGCCAGCTCGCGCTCGACCTGCCTGTCGCCGGTCTCGTTGACCCACCAGGGCCATTTCACCCGGCCGCACGGCTCGTCGACTCCGGCGAACCATTCCCTCAGCTCGTCGAGGCTCACCGGGGAGTGCCCGTTGGCATCGCAACCGACGTCGTAGCGCAGAAGGCCCTGCTTGCGGTTGAACTCGTTGTACGCGCCGCCGCTGCTGTGGATGTGCCCGTGGAGGTGCCACGATCCATGGCTCATGCCCTGCCAGTCGGCCATGGGGTAATGGCTCAGGACGATCTTCTGCCCGTCGATCTTGAGCACGCAGATCGGCGGCTCCACGGTGAACGCGCCCGCGACCGCCGGCTGGGTCCAGTCCTTGTCGTGGTTTCCCGGGACGAGGTGGATATGTCTGCAAGCGATCTGCTTGCGCAGCCCATAGGCGTCCTGGGCGGTCATCTTGAATGAGAAATCCCCTAGGATGTAGAGCTCGTCATCCACGGCAACCTTACCGTTGATGTTGTCGACGATGGCGTCGTTCATCTGCCAAATCGTCTCCCACGGGCGGTCGGTGAACTTCAGCACGTTCTCATGCCCGAAGTGGGTGTCGCTGGT
>CAJKQY010000173.1:0-1924 GCA_905202145.1 uncultured Collinsella sp. | reverse complement strand
CCGACCGCTGGGAACATGAGCGCCGTCTTCGGCAAGGATGGCGTGGAGACGGAGATCAAGGTGGGGCAGATGCGCCAAACACTGGGCAAGCCTGGCTTCGATTGGCTGTTTAATAATCACTAACGATTGAGTTATTGCAGCATAATCGCAGCTGTAAATAGGTGACCATATGACCATGCTAATATGTGCGCACAGTCATATGGTCACAGTTGTAGATCGGTTGAATTTGCGGAAGGTTTTGCCCGAAGCATCCGGCACCGCCGGATTTTTTTGGAACAGCCTCTCGTTTGATTGCTTTCCTATCGTTTGCTCCCAGACTGGGCGTCTAAAAAGGGCGGCCGAAACCGGCCGCCCGCAAATAAATATTTATTTACCGAATGTAAGAGGAGAGGAACGATGCACATTACTCCCAGTGGCCGGCGACGTCGACAACCCAATGCTGTCCCGTAGCCTGCTGTTCATAATGTCCCTGGTCCTCAGATGTGGTATACGAATCGTTTACGACAGATCCTCCGATGCCGCCGTTGTCCATATCATTATGAACCCACGAATAGGCGGCATCTTCGGAATCGAAGGGTCCTACCATAGTACCACCGTGGTTTACCCAATAGCGGGGATGACGCGTGTATACCACATTTGGCACCCAGACCTGGCTGTAATCGGTCTCCCAGTGACCCTGCTCGGCAACCCATTTCTTCTGGCTACCGCTGTTGGAAGAGGAATTATTGCTGCCGGAACCCTGTGAATTGCCGGAATTCTGCTTCGAGTCGGAGGAGTTTCCCTTGCTGTCAGACTTCGACGAGTCGGAAGACTTGTTATCCTCCTTCTTGGAGTCATCGGACTTCTGGTCCTTGCCGTCGGATTCTTTCTTCTCCTCGGTCTTGGTTCCAGAGGCTTGCGCCGCCTTTTCTTCGCTCGGCTTCTTTTTGTCTTTATTCTTTACCGCCGTAGCGGCCCTTTCCGTAGAGCCGCTTCCTTGCTTTGCAACGCTGGCACATCCAAGTTGAGGTGCCGAAAGGCACACCAGAAGCGCTACGATAATAGCCTTTGTTCTCACGCCGATCTCCCTGCCCATGAAACCGGGCGTTGGACACCAGCCGATATCCAACGCCCGGCTCGCTTTTACATCTGCTCGCGGCGCTTCTTTTGATCGAGGAAGACGCCGGCCGCCACGAGGACGGTACCGCCGATGACGAACGTCTCGCCGATGAGTCCCGCGCGGTCGCCGGTCTGGGCGAGGCTGCCGGGCTGGGCGGTATCCGTGCCGGCAAGGTGCTTCGGGGTGTATGCCGCCTGCTGCTTTGCGGCCTCCTCCGCATCCTGTCGGGCAATCTCATCGGAAAGCTTCTGCTCCGCTGCGATGCGGTCGGACTTCGCCAACTCGTAGGCGGCGAGTGCCGCATCATAGTCGGGCTGGAGCCCGTCCACCGCGGCCTGCTTCTCGTCCAGAATGGCCTTGGCGGGCGCGACCTTGGCACGTGCCTCGACGGCGGCGGCGAAAAGCGCGTTGAGGACGTCATCCGCGTTCGCGTCATGGCCGGATGCAATCGCCGCGTCGGCGTCGATGGAGTTCAGCTTCGCCAGCTTGGCGTCTGCCTGCGCCTTCGCCTGCTCGGCGGCGGAGACCAGGGACTCGGCGGCGATGGTATCCGCCTTCGCGGCATCGAGGGCGGCCTTGGTGTCATTGACGGCCTTTACTGCATCCTGCTCGCGCTGCTGTGCCTCTGCGAGCTTCGCGGCAAGGCCGGTGAGGATGTCGAGGTTCGACTGTGCGTCCTCGAGATCGGTCTGGGAGCCGGTAAGCCTGTCGGCGGCAACGCCGGTGTCGGCCTTTGCGGCATCGACGGCACGCTGGGCATCCGCGAGGGCGCGTGCGGTGGCGTCCGCCTTTTGCTCGGCGGCGGCGAGGACGGTCGCCTTCTCG
>CAJKQY010000172.1:0-1950 GCA_905202145.1 uncultured Collinsella sp. | reverse complement strand
CAAGCTTGCTCCCGGTGAGCGCCTCGTTACCAACCAGCTCAACCGCAAGGGCGTGCTGCCGCAAAACATCGTCGATGCCGCCCGCGATATCGTGGCCAACGTGCGCGCTAACGGCGATGCCGCGGTGCGCGAGTATTGCCGGCGCTTTGACGACGTTGAGCTGCAGAGCTTCCGTCTGCCGCAAGAGCAAATCGATGCCGCGCTCGAAGGCCTCGACCCGGCCTTTGTCGCCGCGCTCGAGAAGGCCGCACGCCAGATCCGCGAGTTCCACCAGCGCGAGGTCGAGCAGAGCTGGTTTACCACGCGCGCGGACGGCACGATGCTCGGCGTTAAGGTGACCCCGCTCGCGGCGGCCGGCATCTACGTGCCGGGCGGTCGTGCGCAGTATCCCTCTACCGTGCTCATGAACGCCATTCCCGCCAAGGTGGCCGGCGTCAAGCGCGTGGTTATGGTGACCCCGCCGCAAAAAGACGGCCTGATCAGCCCGTATACGCTTGCGGCGGCCAAGCTCGGCGGCGTGGACGAGATCTATATGGTGGGCGGCGCTCAGGCCGTGGCCGCACTTGCGTACGGCACCGAGAGCATTCCGCGCGTCGACAAGATCACCGGCCCGGGCAACGCCTTTGTCGCTGCGGCCAAGCAGATTGTCTCGGGCGACGTGGGAATCGACATGGTTGCCGGTCCCTCCGAGGTCTGCGTGCTGGCCGATGCTACTGCCAAGCCCATGGTGGTCGCGGCCGACCTGATGGCTCAGGCCGAGCACGATCCGCTGGCTGCCTGCTACCTGGTGACCTGCGACGAGCAGTTTGCGCGCGAGGTCGAGGCGGGTGTCGACATTCTGGTAGCGCAGTCCCCGCGTGCCGAGATTACGCGCGCCTCGCTCGATAACGAGGGCACCATCGTGGTGGCCGCCGACATGGCTGCCGCCGTCGAGGCGGTGAACACCGTGGCGCCCGAGCACCTGGAGCTGCACTGCAAGGACGCGATGGGCCTGCTTGGCGGCATTCGCAACGCCGGCGCCATCTTTGTGGGCGCTTGGAGCTCCGAGCCGCTCGGCGATTATGTTGCCGGCCCCAACCACACGCTGCCGACCGGCGGTACGGCCATGTTCTCCAACCCGCTTTCGGTTGAAGAGTTCGTCAAGCGCTCGAGCGTCGTTTGCTACACGCCCGAGGGCCTGCTCTCCGACGCTCCCGCAACACAGCGCCTGGCCGAGGCCGAGGGTCTGTGGGCACACGCGCTTTCCGCCGCTCTACGTCGTCGCGTGTTGGAGCAGGGCGAGGATGCCGTGAGTGCCGAGTCGCTGGCCGCGGCCGATCTGACCAAGGTTGCCTGGCCGGGCGACGCCGTGGCGACGGTCGCCGAGGGTGTGGACCTGGCGGCTGCAAGCGCGGATGGTGCTGGCCCGACCGGCGAGGAGGCCTAAAATGGCCGAGCTGACGCCCCGCATGAAGGAGCTCGTCCAGCCCTACTTGGCCGGTATTGAGCCCTACGATCCCAACTTTACGCCTACGCGCATCAACCTTTCGGCCAACGAGAACACCTATCCCGTGCCGGCCGGCGTGCGCGAGGCGATCGACGCGGCCTTGGCTGCCACGCCACTCAACCGTTACCCCGATCCCATGTCCAACGAGCTGCGCGACGAGCTGGCCGCCTGGCATGGCGTGACGCGCGAGAACGTCTGCGTGGGCAACGGTGGCGACGAGCTGCTCTATAACTACCTGCTGGCGTTTGCCGGCGCGGGGCGGACCCTGCTCAACTGTCCGCCGTGCTTTAGCGAGTATGCGTTCTTTGCGTCGCTCTGTCAGACCGAGGTGCGCGACGTGTGGCGCGACCCCGCGACCTTTGAGCTCGACCAAGCGGCTGTGCTCGCAGCGGCGCCCGAGTGCAACCTAGCGATCGTGACCTCGCCCAACAATCCCACGGGCGACGTGGCGCCGCTCGACTTTG
>CAJKQY010000171.1:0-1950 GCA_905202145.1 uncultured Collinsella sp. | reverse complement strand
GCGACTCATAAGCGGCACTCCCTTTCTAATTCTTATCGGAGGCTTCGGCCTCGGCTGACTGTTCGGCGGTTTTCTCGGAATCTGACTCGGAGGTGGATTCCTGATTGGTGTTGTCGCGAATCGTTTGCGCGTCAATCACCTGACGGGTCTGCTCTTCGTCAATCTGATGGCGGTACTTGGAAATGGTGTCCTGCGCATCGTCGACACTCGTTTGCGGAATGCCTGCCTTCAGGCGGTTTTGCGTGTCTTCGGGCAGGTCGGACAGCTTGATGCTGGTTTCGCTCTCGAGCCAGTGGAGCTCGACCCCGAGCGTCTTGCCGGGCAGGCCGCGCCAGACGGCGACATTGCCGTGGGAGGTTCCCAAGTAATAGGAGCCGGTGATGCCCGTGTATGCCCAGATGCCTGCTACCAGCACAAAGACAAGGGCCAAGACGGTGGCGATGGTGACATTGCGGCGTCGGACGCGTTTTGCCTCGCGCATGACGCCGTCGTCGACCAGGTCGACGACCACCACGGTCACATTGTCGTGGCCGCCGGCGGCGAGCGCCGCGTCCACCAAGTTGTCGACACAGATCTGTGCGCTCGAGGACTGCGTAGCGATGTTCTCGATATCGCTATCGGGAATCATGCTCGAAAGACCGTCGGAGCACAGAATCAGGCGGTCGCCTTCCTCGATGTGCAGGGTAAAGTGGTCGGCATACATGGCGGGATCCGAGCCCAGCGCGCGGGTGATGACCGAGCGGTTGGGGTGGACGCGGGCCTCGTCGGCCGTAATCTCGCCGGCATCCACGAGCTCCTCCACGTAGGAGTGGTCGCGGGTCACGCGGATGAGCGTACCCTCGTGGAGCAGGTAGGCGCGCGAGTCGCCCACGTGGGCGATGGCGAGCGTGTCGTTTTCGATGTAGGCGCAGGTGGCCGTGCATCCCATGCCGGGTTTGCCCAGGCCGTTGAGGGCGGCCTCGATCACGGCGGCGTTGGCGGCCTCAACAGCTGCGGCCAGGCGTGCGGCGTCGGCGGACTGCGGCGCCGTCTTGGCGATGGTCTCGACGGCGATGGAGGATGCCACCTCGCCGGCGGCGTGTCCTCCCATGCCGTCGCACACGCAAAAGAGCGGCGACTGCACCAGATAGGAGTCCTCATTGTGCGGGCGTACGCACCCGACGTCGGAGCGGGCGCCCCACATAAGCTGCGTGGTGGTGCCGGCGTCGTAGGTCGAGTCGGTCTCGATGCGCTCGTCGGTCAGCGGCTCGAAGCTCATGGTCGAGCCGGGATCTTTGAGCTTTGCCTCCACGGCGGCGACATCGATCTCGGCGGTGTCGCCGGGGGAGACGGTGTCGGCATCGTCTCCCGACTCGGCGTCGGAGATGTCCGGAAGGTTGAGATCTTCGGTTACGCGGTCGACGGGATCGCCGTCCTGCTGCGGCTCGACAGCCGTCGGCTCGGGCGTCGCAAAGTGCGACGGCGCGGGCGTGCTCTGGGGTTGAGCAGAGGGCTCGGGAGCTGCGGCGGGCGCGGCAACGGGCTGCTCGACTTCGGCAGGCGTTGAAGATTCGGGTGCCGCCTCGCTTGCCGGGGCGACGGGGAATACCGGCGCGGCAGGCTCGGGGGCTGCAAACACGGCAGCGCTCTCGTTAATCGCCTCGGCGACGGGCTCGGCAAAGTGAGCCGGTGCGGACGTTGCCTCCGGTTCCGCGGGCTGCTCGGCAGCGTGCGCGCCGATGGGGGCGTCGAGCTGCTCGGTGCTGGCGTCCTCGTCATCGACGAGTGCCGGATATTCTTGAGTTACATGCGAAAGAGGCAGGGAGAACACGGTGTCCTCGGGCTCCACGGTCGCAGGGCGCGCCGGAGCGGCATGGGCCGGCGCAGCTGCGGGGGCAGTCGGCGTCTCGGGCATGGTTGCGGACTTGTTCTCCTCGTCGATCATCGACGGTTCACCTTCATGACCACGTC
>CAJKQY010000170.1:0-2056 GCA_905202145.1 uncultured Collinsella sp. | reverse complement strand
CCGACGACAAAGCCGCTGATGGCGAAGACCAAAATAAAGAGGGCGACTTCCAGGCGCACCGTGTTCATGTGCAGCACGTAGTCGCTCATGGCGGTGGAGTTGGACGCGATGACACCCATCATCATGAACTTGCAGGCAGGCGAAAGCGCGGGGGAGAGTTTCTCATGACCCCAGCCGCGCGTGAGTTCGTTAATGACGATACCGAGCACGGCGGGTATGGCGATCATGAAGGCCATGTCTTGCATCATGCTCGGCACATCGATCGAGACAGTGGCGCCCAGCAGGAGCTTGAGCGTAAGAGGAATCGTCACAGGTGAGATGACCGAGGACGTCAGGATGATGGTGAGCGCGAGCGGGCCGTTGCCGCCGAACATGCTGATCCACATAAAGGCAGTGACTGCAACGGGTACGCTGTACTCGAGCACGATGCCGCAGACAAGGTTGGGGTTGGAACCAAAGAACAGTGAGCCCATGGCACACGCTGCGATGGGGATGAGCACAGCCGAGACAATTAACGCCAAAATCAAATGCAGGGGACGGCGGAACACCTCAGCCACCTGGTGAAAGGTGTTGCTGAGCGCACCTTGGAAGGTCATAAAGGCAAACAAGGTGGGAACGATGGGCTTGAGAACGCCGATCTGCTGAGGAAAGAGCACGCCGAGCGCCACACAAATCGGAACGATGATCTGCATGTGCCCCGCGAGAAACTTGCCCAGTCCAACCCATTGCTTCATATGCTCTTGCGACTCCCTTTGCTCGTGAATCCGTTTTGAATGGATATGCTAGACGCTCGCATGCGTCCGTGTGGCTGAAACGCTCGAATATTTCGAGGGTATTACCGTCATCGTTTACCGAAACCGCGGCGTGCTGCGGCGATTTGCGTCCGCGCTGCACGGTATAATAAATCCGTTCAACAGATCTGCCTGCCGAAGCGGGCATACACAGAGGACTCATCGCTATGAACCGTGAGAGGTATCGCGGCGACCTGCCCCTATCGGGGGTGGGCGCCTATGTCATCGCTTAAGACGACGCATCGCTGGGCGGTCGCTCAGCAAAACCCCGAGCTCGAAAAGGAGCTTTCGGCTGGCCTGGGCATACCCGGGCTGGTGGCGCGCATTATGGTTGCGCACGGCATTGCATCCATCGAAGAAGGTCAGCTGTTTTTGACGCCTTCACTCGATCGCGACTGGGCCGACCCACTCATTATCCCGGGCATGTCGGTCGTTGCCGACCGCGTCGAGCGCGCTATTTGCAACCAAGAGCGCATCGCGGTCTTTGGCGATTTTGACGTTGACGGTATTACGTCGACCTGCCTGTTGACCGAGGCGCTGCGTACGTTTGGTGCCAATGTCACACCGTTTATTCCGCATCGCTTTGACGAGGGCTACGGTCTTTCGCGCGCGGCGCTCGACCGCGTTAACGAGCTCGCTCGCCCCCAGCTGATCGTGACCGTCGATAACGGTATTGCCGCCAAGGAAGAGGTTTCCTATCTGGAGAGCCTGGGGATCGATTTAGTGGTCACGGACCATCACGAGCCCTCCGACCAGGTGCCGCAGGGCGTGCCCCTGACCGACCCAAAGCTCGAGGACGAGGGTCCCTCGCGCGAGCTTGCCGGTGCCGGTGTGGCGCTCAAGCTGGTGCAGGTCCTGGGCGAGCGTCTGGGCAAGCCGTCGTATTGGCGTTCGCAGATCGAGGTCGCGGCGCTTGGTACCGTGTCCGACATGATGCCGCTGACGCCCGAGAACCGCGCGCTGGTCGCCGAGGGCATCCAGCAGATGCGCGTTACCGCCCGCCCCGGCTATATCGCGCTGGCCGCGCTCGCCAAGGCCGACCTCTCTAGTATTACGGCCGATGGCCTGTCGTTTTCGCTCATTCCCCGCTTGAACGCCGCCGGCCGCATGGCCGATCCCAAGCTGGCGCTCGACCTGCTGCTTGCCCGCGATCCCATCGAGGCAAGCGCGCTGGCGGCCGAGCTCGAGGAGATTAACCGTCAGCGTCGCGAGATCGAGGCGGAGCTCACGCGCGATGCCATGGCAAAGGTCGAGGAGACCTATGA
>CAJKQY010000169.1:0-2108 GCA_905202145.1 uncultured Collinsella sp. | reverse complement strand
GCGCGGCAAGGAGATATATTGCCAGACCGGAGGGCCCCCGCGGGCGGGAATCTGGGCGTACACATTTCCTACACAGTTTGGGATTCTCAGCTGTATTTGCCAGTAATAAAGAGGGGACCTCGTTTCCGAGATCCCCTCCTCTGTCTATCTATAGAAATAGGCTTTAAAAGCCTTATGCCAGCAGCTTGCGACCGGACTCCTCAATCGCGTCAAGTGCTGCATCTGCCTCGGCGGCATCCGCGCCCTTAGCGAAGATGTACAGCTTAATCTTGGGCTCGGTGCCGGAAGGAC
The DNA here is from genome assembly GCA_905202145.1 of uncultured Collinsella sp. Taxonomy (GTDB): domain Bacteria; phylum Actinomycetota; class Coriobacteriia; order Coriobacteriales; family Coriobacteriaceae; genus Collinsella. Next base: position 1,817 of record CAJKQY010000169.1, on the reverse strand, counting down.
GAACAATACCCTTGTTGCCGCCCTCGAGATCGAACTCAATGACATTAGCCTTCGGCAGGCCATTCACGCAGGTGTTGTAATCCACGACGGCCTCGATCTTGGAACCAGCGAGCTCCGCAGGCGGGTTCTCGCGCAGACCGGCCATGATGCCGGCCATCTTTGCCGCACCCTCAGCACCCGGATAGCTCAGCGAAATCGTCTTATTGTGATAGTAGCCATACTTCTCGTACAGCTCATGCATCGCGTCGGCGAGGTTCTTACCCTGCAGCTTGTAATACTGAGCCATCTGGCAAATCAGCAGCGAAGTGCTCACCGCGTCCTTGTCGCGTACGTGATCACCGGCCAGATAGCCGTAGCTCTCCTCAAAACCGAAGATAAAGCGATCGACTTCACCAGCATCGGAAAGCGAGGTAATGATGTCGCCGATGTACTTGAAGCCCGTCAGGCAACGACGGAGCTCAAAGCCATACTCCTCGGCCAGAGCATCGACCATGGCGGAAGAAACAATGGTGGTAACCGCGACCTTCTTGGCGAGGTCCTCGCCGCGGGCGGCACGGGTCTTGCAAATATAGTCGAGCAGCAGGACGCCCATCTCGTTACCGGTCAGCAGCAGGTAGTCATCACCATTCTTGACAGCAACGCCGACACGGTCGGCGTCGGGGTCGGTTGCAAGCAGCAGATCAGGGTGAACCTGCTCGCAAAGATCGATGCCCTTCTGCATGGCCTGACGGATCTCGGGGTTAGGATACGGGCAGGTCGGGAAATCGCCGTTAGGCTCCTTCTGCTCGGGAACAACCGTGACATCGGTGATGCCAGCGCGCTCGAGCACCGTCGTGACGGGAATGAGGCCGGTGCCGTTGAGCGGAGTGTAGACGAGCTTAAGCGGGGCGCCAGCGATCTCCTCGGCAGAAAGATTGGTCACGCCGCGGGCGAGAACGGCGTCATAATAACGCTCGAGGCACGAGTCGTCGATCCATTTGACCAGACCCTGCTCAAGAGCCTCATCAAAGTCCATGGACTTCACGCCGGTAAACGTATCGGTCTCGGCAATAGCCTTAGAAATTGCATCGGCGGCCTCACTGGTGATCTGGCAGCCGTCGGGGCCATAGGCCTTATAGCCGTTATAAGGCGCCGGATTATGGCTAGCGGTCATGCAAATGCCACCGGAGCATTTAAGGTCGCGGACGGCCCAGGAAAGCGTCGGCACGGGAGAAATCTTGGGATACACGAGGGCCGTCACACCGTTTGCTGCAAGAATGGCAGCCGTCGTCTTAACGAACAGCTCGCCCTTATTGCGGCTATCGCGAGCGATGGCGACCGTCGGATGCTCGAAGGTCGCATTAAGGTAGTCAGCGAATCCCTGGGTCGCACGACCGACCGTATAGATATTCATACGGTTAGTACCTGCACCGATAGTGCCACGAAGACCGGCAGTACCGAAGGCGAGATCCTGGAAGAAAGCGTCGGTGATGGCGTCCTCATCACCCTGCTCCTTCATCGTGTTGAGCTCAGCGAGGAGCTCCTCATCCTTGACATTGGCAATCCAAGTATCAAGCAGGTCATGAACATCTGCCATGTGAGTCCTTCCGTCACAATCAATAAAACGACCCGTGTAAAACAGGACAAGCGCATCAGCGCGCTAAAGCAAATATTAGTCCATTGAGAACAGAGAACCGGCCACAGAACGGTGAACGTCTATATTCAGCGGTGGATGATTGGATTGATTTAATTACATTAGGAATGTTGCCTATAACGCAAAAAGGGGGGAGGCCGCGAGGCCTCCCCCTTCTTCAATCTCGATGGCGGCTCGGTGCCGT
>CAJKQY010000168.1:0-2131 GCA_905202145.1 uncultured Collinsella sp. | reverse complement strand
GGCGCGACCAGAAGGTCAGCGCCCTTTCGTTTCACGTCACCTTGTCTCAAATGCGACCCGCTCGCTGTCGTTTTCAGAGCATCGGCGTTACCTTGGCTGTTGGATGTAGTCGTTGGGGACGTTCTTAAATGACTAGTCAAAGGGGACACTCTTGCGGCGCTTGGCACTTGACTAGTCGTTGGGGACGTTCTTGGTCGACTAGTCGTTTAAGAACGTCCCCAACGACTACCTTGCGGCAATCTAATAAGTTGCGGTGAGATAGTTCTTGAATTGGCCTTTTTGAGGGCTAGATAGGAACTATTTCACCGCAACTGCGTTGGGGCGTTTTTGGCAGCGGGTTTACTTGCTCGCGAACAGCCAGATCAGGACGATCACCAGGATTGCGGCGATGATGCAGGCGATGGCTCCGGTGAATTTGATGCGTGAGTCGCGGGTTCGCTTGCGCACGTCGTCTTCGGCGGCCTCGAGTTGGGCAACTTCGCGCTCGGTCTCGGTATGCTCGGCCTTGTCGCGTGCCAAGGACCCGGCGAGTGATTCGGTGATCTCGGGATGGTCATGCACCTCGGTCGCCTGCTCGATAATCGACTGCGCATGCGCGGCATTTGCCCGGGCGTTTGCGATGGCCTGCTCTTGCTCGCGGCGTGCCTTGTCCTGCGTGGCGATCTTTTCGCGCAGCTCGCGCTGGCGCGTCGCGGCGGCAGTTTTTGCGGACTGCAGCTCGTCGCGCGCGGTATCTGCCTCAGCCGTTACGGCCTGGTGCGCGCGTTTAGCGTCGGCGATGGGGGCCTGTGCCTGCTCGACGGCCTGCTCGGCGGCGGCGAGTGAATGCTCAAGATCGGCAGTCACGCGCGGAATATCTTCCTCGGCCTTGCGGAGGGCGTCGGCAGCGTCGGAGATTTGCATAGACAACTCGCTGGTGCGCACGGTGTAATTGGCGGGATTTGCCGAAGGGTTGCGCTGCAGCTCGGCATACTCGCGACGCAAGGTCTCGAGCTGCGCGCGCGTAGCATCGGCAGTTTGTCGTGCGGCGGCGACACCGGCATCGCGCTCAGCCTTCACTTTGTCGCGGATGCGCTTGGAATCCTCAAGGCGACGAACGAGGCGGTTGCCGGTCTCGCGCGAGCTCGCCTCGCGGGCTTCCACGGCGTCGAGTGCAGCCTTCAGGCGGAGCTCGGTCGCATCGTCCTCTGCCTTCATTTGCTCGAGCTGGCCCTTGAGCTCAGTCGCTTTGGCGGCGTGGGCGTCGCGGTCAATCTCGGCGGCCGCGGCGGTCTTTTGTGCCGTGGCGATCGCCTGGCGCTGGTCGGCGACAATCTGGTCGAACCGCCCCGCGATATCCTGCCGCGTCTCGAGCTCCTCTGCCTGGTCGGCGATGCGCTGCTCAAGCTCGGCTAAATGGGCGCGGGCATCGGCGAGTGCCTTTTTCGCGGCGTTCATCTCGCGCATGGCCGACGCGCCCTGGGCGATAAAAGTGCCCACGGCGTTAGCGGTGTTTGAGACGGCGCTCCCCAGGTCGCGACTCGTGGCGGAAGCATGCGAGGTGGTCGGGTGCGCGGCCTCGGCGGCATTCGTATCGGCAGTCTGCGGCGCGGCGATATTGCCGGTACCGCCTTCAATCACGGAAAAGCCCGCTGCATGCGGGTCGACCGCGTCGGCGCCGATCGTGGGGTGCTCGAGTTGCAGGAACGAGGGCATGGTGCTGCCCTGGTCGGCAACCGGGGTCTCGCCGGGCACAAACGTCGAGGCAGCTTCGGCGGCTTCCTCTTCCTCGGCGTCGACATCGGCATCGGCGACAGCGTTCTTCATCGCTTTGACGGCATCCATCATGGAGTCCATGACGGCGTCGAGTTCTTCTTCCGATGACACCTCGATGGGGCCCGCTGCTTGCGGAGCGTTCTCGGCCTTGGGTTCAGTATCGCTTGGGTCCGGCTGCTCTAGCTGATCTTCTTTGCCTTGATCTGCGGCAACATTTGCGTCTCCGGCCTCGTCTGCGGCGGCAGGAGCCTCCTCGACAGCGGCATCAATGCCGCCATCGCTGCTGGTAGAAGTATCGCAGTCGTCAATGGTGTCTGCGGAATCATCAATATGCTGTTGAGTCTGGGGGTCCAGCTCGTCTGTCATAGGCATGTGC
>CAJKQY010000167.1:0-2154 GCA_905202145.1 uncultured Collinsella sp. | reverse complement strand
GTAATCGCCCCCGGAAAGGTTTGCAATGGCAAAACAGCTGCCAAAGCGCGACCTTGAGAACGTGGGTCTAGGCGTCACGGGCGCGTGCGTAGCGCTCGTGACGCTTGTCGTTGCCGCGCTTATATTCATGGTCGCCCAAAAGGGCCTCTCGGCTTTTGTCAAGGACGGCGTCTCGGTCGTCGAGTTTTTCACCGGTACCAAGTGGGACCTGGCCAACACAGCCGAAAACGGCCTGCCTTATACCGGCGCTCTGCCCCTGATCGTCACCTCGTTTGCGGTCATGGTGCTCTCCACGCTCATCGCACTGCCTATCGCCATCGGCTCTGCCATCTTTGCGGTCGAGATCCAGCCTAAGTTTGGTTCCAAGATCTTTCAGCCGCTTATTGAGCTTTTGACCGGCATTCCCTCGGTCGTCTTTGGCCTGATCGGCTTTCACGTGGTCGTCGGCCTTATGAAGAGCGTTTTCCATGCGAGCACGGGCCTGGGTATCCTGCCCGGCGCCGTCGTGCTGGCTGTCATGATCCTGCCGACGATGACCACGCTTTCGGTCGATGGCCTGCGCGCCGTGCCCGACGGCTACCGTCAGGGCTCGCTCGCGCTGGGCTACACCCGCTGGCAGACCATCTGGCACGTGGTGCTCAAGTCCGCCATGCCGTCGCTCATGACTGCGGTCATCCTTGGCATGACGCGCGCCTTTGGCGAGACGCTCGCCGTGCGCATGGTCATCGGCGGTATTGAGGCCATGCCGACGTCGCTGCTGTCGCCGGCCTCGACCATCACCACCACGCTCACCACGTCCATGGCGGTCTATGCCGAGGGTTCGGCCCAGGACGATGTTCTGTGGGCGCTCGGTCTGCTGCTGATGGGTATGAGCCTCATCTTCATCCTGATCATCCACATTATCGGCCGCAAGGGGGCGAAGGCTCGTGGCTAGCACGCGCATCCATATCGACGAGGCGAGACTCGGGCGCGTCCAAAAGCAGGATCGCATCGCCACGGGCGTGCTGACGGCAATCATCGCCATCGTCATGCTCATCGTCGTCTCCATGGTGGCCTATATCCTGTTCGAGGGCATCTCGACGCTGTTCCAGCCGGGTTTTCTCACGCAGCCGTCGCGCGCCAACGGAACTCAGGGCGGCGTACTCTACCAGCTGTTCGACTCGTTCTATCTGCTGCTGATCACCCTGATCATCTCGGTGCCCATCAGCCTGGGCGGCGCGGTCTTTTTGGTTGAGTACGCGCCGGACGGTCCCATCCGCGACATCGCTTCCACCGCCATCGAGACGCTGTCCTCGCTGCCTTCCATCGTTGTCGGCATGTTCGGTTTCCTGGTGTTCTCGGTGCAGCTGGGCTGGAAGTACTCCATCATCTCCGGCGCCGTTGCGCTCACCATGTTCAACATTCCCATCCTGGTGCGCGTGATCCAGCAGGCGCTCGAGGACGTGCCGCAGGCCCAGCGCGATGCGTGCCTGGCCATGGGCCTTACCCGCTGGGAGGCCACGCTGCACATCCTGATCCCCGAGGCCATGCCTGCCATCGTGACCGGCATCGTGCTTTCGGCCGGCCGCGTGTTTGGCGAGGCCGCGGCACTGCTCTTTACCTCGGGCATGAGCTCGCCGGTGCGGCTGAACTTCTTGAGCTTTAACCTTTCGAGCCCCACCTGCGCCTGGAACGTGTTCCGCCCCGGTGAGTCGCTCGCCGTGCATATTTACAAGATCTATGGCGAGGGCAGCCCCGAGGCCCAGCAGATCGTCTGGGGCACCGCGGCGCTGTTGATGATTTGCGTGCTGCTGTTTAACGTGGTCGCCCGTATCGTGGGCAAGCAACTGGCAAGGAAGATGACGGCCGAATGAGCGAGATGAAAGCAACGCCCGCAACCGAAGCGGCCACGTCCGAGACCCAGGACTTTTTGTCGAGCGTGGGGGAGAGCGAGAAGCGCGTGCGCGTGAGCGGCAAGGCCGTGAGCGACGAGGTCGTGCTCTCCACCAAGGACGTCAACGTGTACTATGGCGACCACCATGCGCTGCACAACACGTCGCTCGACTTTCACAAGGGTGAGATCACGGCGCTCATCGGGCCTTCGGGCTGCGGCAAGTCGACCTTCTTGCGTAGCCTCAACCTCATGAATCGCGAGATTCGCGGCTGCCGCGTGGA
>CAJKQY010000166.1:0-2169 GCA_905202145.1 uncultured Collinsella sp. | reverse complement strand
TCGCCTTCCCAGCCCTCGGACTGCAAAATCGGCACGTTGAGCGCGGCGAGCAGCTCCTTAATCATGGGAAACTGCGCGTGCAGATCGGGGTCCATGGGCGGGCGCTGAGCCTTGTACTGCGGCAGCATCTCCATGCGCACGCGCGGCTTGCCCTTGTCAAACGCCACGACCACGCCGTCGGGGTTAAAGGCGTCAATCATCTTGAGGAACATATTCAAAAAGCCAAAGATCGCGTTGGTGGGACGACCGTCCGGCGCGTTCATGGTGGGCGGCACGGCGTGGAAGGCGCGGTGCATGAGCGAGTTGCCGTCGATGACGGCAAAGGTACGGCGCTTGTCAGACATATTGAATACCTCGCTTTGGGCTGGGCACGGTTTGCTCACACCAGTTTACACGCTCCCCGCCCCGCGACCACCGCACATCAAGCTCCCCCGCCACCGTGAGCCCGCGCGTGATACGATGGCTCACGGTACATCAACCAGCACGATCGATCCGAAAGGAGCCTGCGTCATGGAGCGTCCCTGCGCATGGAAAAAGTACACGCCACAGCAAGTCGAGGAGCTCGAGGAGCTTTGCCGCGGCTATAAGCAGTTTTTGAGCGAGAACAAGACCGAGCGCCTGTGCGTCAAGACCGGTATCAAGATGGCCGAGGAGGCGGGCTACGTCAATCTGGAGACCGTGATCGCCGAGGGCCGCGCGCTCAAGGCAGGCGACAAGGTGTACGCCGCCAACCACGGCAAGGACCTTATGCTCGTCAACCTGGGCACCGCCCCGCTCGAGCAGGGCTTTAACATCCTGGGCGCCCACGTGGACTCGCCGCGCCTGGACCTTAAGCAGAACCCCGCTTTCGAGGCCGGCGACATGGCCTATCTCGACACGCACTACTATGGCGGCGTCAAGAGCTACCACTGGGTCGCTTCCCCGCTCGCACTCGTAGGCGTCATCTGCAAAAAGGACGGCACCACCGTCGACATCAACATCGGCGACAAGGCGGACGACCCGGTCTTTACCATCTCCGACCTGCTGATCCACCTCTCGAGCGAGCAGATGGCCAAGCCCGCCAAGGATGCCGTCGATGCCGAGATCCTCGACGTGATCGTGGGCGGCCGCCCCGTCAAGTTCGATGAGGACGACAAGGACGCCCCCAAGGAGCCCGTCAAGCAGATGTTCCTGGACATCCTCAAGGAGCAATACGACGTCGAGGAGGAGGACTTCCTCTCCGCCGAGATCGAGGTCGTGCCCGCCGGCCCGGCCCGCGACATGGGCCTCGACCGCTCCATGATTCTGGGCTATGGCCATGACGACCGTGTCTGCGCCTATCCGTCCATGCTCGCCCAGATAAACGTCGCCAACGTGGAGCGCACGAGCATCACGCTCATCGTCGACAAGGAGGAGATTGGCTCCGTGGGTGCCACCGGCATGACGAGCCGCTTCTTCGAGAACACCGTCGCCGAGATCATGACGCTCGCCGGCAAGGATAGCCCGCTGGCCCTGCGCCGTGCACTCGCCCACAGCCGCATGCTCTCCTCCGACGTGTCCGCCGGCTTCGACCCAGGCTACGCCGGCAAGTTCGAGACCAAGAACGCAGCCTTCATGGGTCGCGGCCTGTGCTTTAACAAGTACACGGGCAGCCGCGGCAAGGGCGGTTCAAACGACGCCGACGCCGAGTACGTGGCCCTCGTCCGCGACATCATGGACGAGGCCGGCGTGGACTTCCAGACCTGCGAGCTCGGCCGCGTCAACGCGGGCGGCGGTGGCACCATCGCCTACATCATGGCCAAGTACGGCATGAACGTCATCGACTCCGGCGTTGCCGTCCTGTCCATGCATGCCCTGTGGGAGGTCGCCAACAAGGCCGACATCTACGAAGCCTACCGCGGCTACAAGGCCTTCATCGAGCGCGCCTAATCCACCCTTCATCAGTTGCGGTGAAATACGGACTAAACTGGCCCATACACGGCCAAAACAGACCGTATTCCACCGCAACTTCTTTTTTGGCAGAGGAGAGTCTATGCTGCAGGTCATCATTTCGCCCGCCAAGCAAATGCGCGCGGCCCAAGATGCTTTTGAAGTCCTGGGCATTACACCCTTTGCGCGCGAGACAGCTCGCCTCCACCGCGCACTGCTAGATATCGAGCGGAATGAAGGCAGCGGCGGCCTGCAGGCGCT
>CAJKQY010000165.1:0-2178 GCA_905202145.1 uncultured Collinsella sp. | reverse complement strand
GGTGGGCCGTCAGGGGGTCGAACCCTGGACCTTGGGATTAAGAGTCCCCTGCTCTACCAACTGAGCTAACGACCCGATATCAACACAAAGCAAGAACTGGGGTGGGTAAAGGGACTCGAACCCTCGACCTACGGGACCACAACCCGTCGCTCTAGCCAACTGAGCTACACCCACCGTGTCCTGTGCGCTTCGCGCTCGACTATTATTGCAAGGAACGCCACGCGATGCAAGCCCCAATTTTCAAGAATTTTGAAAAGAGTTTTTCGAGCGCGTTTCGAGCAATTCCCACCGGTTTCATAGGAGTAAACTTGCCCCACTGCAAATGCTCGAAAGGACAAGCATGAAAGAACTCTCCAACCGTACGGCGACATTTACCGATTCGGTCATCCGCCGCATGACGCGCATCTCCAATAAGTACGGTGCCGTCAACCTCTCGCAGGGCTTCCCTGACTTCGATCCTCCGGCTCAGCTGCTCGAGAGCCTCAGCGCCATCGCGACCGACCCCAAACCGCTCTATCACCAGTACTCCATCACCTGGGGCTCCCAGGCCATGCGCGAGGCGCTCGCGGCCAAGCAGGAGCACTTTATGGGCATGCCGATCAACCCCAACGAGAACATCGTAGTCACATGCGGCTCCACCGAGGCCATGATGGCCGCCATGATGACGGTTACGAACCCCGGAGACAAGGTCGTCATCTTCTCGCCGTTCTACGAGAACTACGGCGCCGACACGATTCTCTCGGGCGCTGAGCCCATCTATGTGCCGCTCAACCCGCCCACGTTCGACTTCGATCGCGAGGTCCTCGAGGCGGCCTTCCGCGACAACGACCCCAAGGCAATCGTCCTGTGCAACCCGTCCAATCCCTGCGGCAAGGTCTTTACGCGTGAGGAACTCACCTATATCGCCGACCTCTGCAAAAAGTACGATGCCTACTGCATCACCGACGAGGTCTACGAGCACATCGTCTATGCGCCCCACGAGCATGTCTATATGGCCACGCTGCCCGGCATGTTCGAGCGCACCATCAGCTGCAGCTCGCTGTCCAAGACCTACTCCATCACCGGTTGGCGCCTGGGCTACACCATCGCCCCGGCCGAGATTACCGAGCGCATCAAGAAGGTCCACGACTTCCTCACCGTGGGCGCCGCCGCTCCCCTGCAGGAAGCCGTCGTTACCGCTCTCAACTTCGACGACAGCTATTACGATGAGGTCCTCGACCTCTACACCGCCAAGCGCGACCTGTTCTGTCAGGGGCTCGATAGCATCGGTCTTGAACATAACGTGCCGCAGGGCGCCTACTACGTGATGATGGATATCTCGGAGTTCGGCTACGACAGCGACCTCGAGTTCTGCGAGGACCTGGCCTCCAAGGTTGGCGTGGGCGCCGTGCCTGGCTCAAGCTTCTTCCGTGAGCCCGTCAACCATCTGATTCGTTTCCACTTTGCCAAGCGAGACGAGACGCTTAACGCGGCGCTGGAGAACCTCAAGTCGCTACGTGATAAAATCAAGCCGCGCGGGTAAGGACGGCCCGGCAACTAAAGCAACCAGAGAAGCCCCGCACCGCCCGCCGCGTTGCAGGGCTTCTTTTTATAGCGCTTTCCTAAATGGTTTAGAGCTCTATACTTTAGTCACGGAGCAACTCGTCCCAGAGAGAGGAATACTATGGCAGAGCAGCAGCTTATCGGAGCACTCGAGGCCGGCGGCACCAAGATGGTCTGCGCCACGGGCTATGCGGACGGTACGGTCCTGGAGCGCGAGCAGATCGCGACCACGACCCCGCAGGAAACCGTCGAGGCCGTCAACGCATGGTTTGCAGACAAGGGCATCGCCGCCCTGGGCATCGGCGCCTTTGGCCCCACCGCGGTCAACCCTGCCTCGCCCCAGTACGGCAAGATCTTGGAGACGCCCAAGACCGCATGGCGTTACTTTGACCTACTGGGCACCATCCAAAACGAGCTCAAGGTCCCCTGCGGCTACGATACCGACGTCAACGTCGCTTGCTTGGGCGAGGTCACCTTTGGTTGCGCTCAGGGCCTCACCGACGTGGTGTACCTGACCATCGGCACCGGTGTGGGCGCTGGCGTGCTCTCGGGCGGTCAGCTCGTGCATGGCATGATGCATCCCGAGGCCGGCCACATCCTGGTCACGCGCGACCCGCGCGACACCATTGGCGAGCA
>CAJKQY010000164.1:0-2210 GCA_905202145.1 uncultured Collinsella sp. | reverse complement strand
TCAAAAGCGACCTCGAGGTCCTCGGGGCTAATGGCAAAGTTCTTGAGGCGGCCGAGAATGTCGACAAACCACAGACGCACAAAGCGGATGTCACGCTGCTCTACGGAGCGGAGTACGTAATCGATGTTCTGCTGGTTCATGTCGCTCCCCTTTCTTTCGGGCGGGTTTCGACTGGTCTATATCGCAGATACTATCGCAGAAAAATGTTTCCGCAGGGTTAAAGCGTATCAAGCGCTCAAAAAACGTGTGTGAACAGGCAGTTGCGAACGAATGGTTAGCGTTCAGATTCGGAGACAATTTGTCTACAGGCTCGTTCCAGCGCAGGGAACTCCATCGTCACTGCATCCCAAACAACCGAGCGGTCGACATTGCCGTAATCATGCGCAAGATAATTTCTCATGCCGATAATTCCACGCCATTCAATTTCGGGATGAAGCCGCTGCGAGCGTTCCGACAACTTGCCCGCCTCTTCCGTCACCCTAAGCGCGCACATCAAAAGGGAGTCCGCCAACGCCCTCGTCCGCACGTCATTCGCATGCAGAAACTGGTCCTCAGTGATATCAAAAACCTTGATGCGCTCGTTCGTTTCAGAAATGGCACCCAAAACCTCTTGGGCGCGAAGGCTGTCTGACTTACGCGCGATCATAAAGGATCACTCCTTCGCGCTCGATTACCGCGGCAAGATCGTCATCAAGATAGTCACTCGAAACGAGGTCAACCTGCCTCCCGGTTTCTTTGCGCACCGCCTCACCAAATGCCGACAGCGCGAAAAGACCAAAGCCCTGCTCGCGATCGACTTCGAGACGCAAGTCAATATCGCTATCGACATGTGCCTCGCCCCGGGCATACGAACCAAAAAGAATCACGGTTTTGATGGCGGGAATCGAGCTGGCTGCTTCGCGGACGGCGGACTCAATCTGGGCAGTATCCAAAATGTCTGCGGCGACGTTTTCGCTCGCAGAGCTTTTACCGAGTGAAGGAACAAACGGCAGCGAACGCTCGCGCAGCATCTGTCTCATAAACATATTGACCGCAACAGATGAAGACATGCCAAGTTCTTCGCACAGCTCAGCAAATGAGTCTTTAATTGACGAGTCCACTCGCACACTCAGCACAGACGCAGCCATGGATACCTCCTGTATGACATTGTCTATATATTATCACACAAACTAGCGCGAGGTTGATGCGCGGTGTTCGATGTGGCCGGGGACCTCAATGCGCTTGGGGGCGAGCTTTGCGGCTTCGCCCACGGTGGTGGTAACAACGTCGATGCGCTCGGACAGGCGCTCGACTACGCGCTCGGCAATGGTGAGGGTGTCTTGCGCGGCCGTGGTGACGCCGCCAAAGAGCACGTAGTTCCAGGGATAGTCGTCAAACGTCGCAATCTTGAGGCCAGCCGGCAACGAGGGTCCCAGCTGCGCCAGTGCCTCGGTCAGACGCAGGAAGACCAGGCCGTTGACGGCAATGAGGCCGAGCTTTTTACCGGCATAGCCGCGGATGGTCTCGTCCAAGCGACCGACGCCCGTGGCGCCACCGTCGGCCAGGGTGACGACCTCGCCCGCAAGGCCGCGTCGCGAAAGCTCGTCGGCAAAGGCCTCGGCGCGCTCGCGACGCACGGGACCGTCGTCGCTTGCCTCGGTGAACAGGCACAGGCGCTCGCTGCCCGCAGCGGCCAAGGCGTCTACCAAGCCGGCGACCAGCTCACGGTTGTTAGATGTCACCAGATCGACACCGCCGTCGGCAACATCGCGGTCGAGCAGCACAACGGGCAGACGTCCCGCTGCCGCGGCGATCGCCTCGTCATTACCTCCGCAGGTGTTGACGACCAGGCCGTCCGCGCCGGCATCGATAAGTCTGGTGAGCGACTCTGCTTCCTTAGCGGGATCGTTGCCGCTAATGGCCGTCATAAGCGAGCAGCCGCGCGCGGCGGCACTGGCGGAAAGTCCTTCGAGCATGGCGCTCGAGAATGGGTTGGCGATGTCGGCCAAGATCACGCCGATGAGATTGGTGCGCGAGCTGCGCAGATTGCGCGCAGCGGCACGCGGGCGATAGCCGGTGCGCTCGATGACCTCGGCAATGCGGGCACGGGTCTCCTCGGTCATTTGCCCGGGGCGGTTGTTGAGATAGCGCGAGACCGTGGCCGGACTCACGCCCGCCTCGGCGGCAATGTCCTTGATTCTCATCTGCGCCATAGCGCACCCCGTTTCCCA
>CAJKQY010000163.1:0-2363 GCA_905202145.1 uncultured Collinsella sp. | reverse complement strand
AAGGTCGAGCAAATCTTGGACCCCAAGCCCGAGGAACAGCTCACCAAGGCCGAGGCTATCGCCGAGGTCGTCAAGCAGCCGGCCCGAGGCTCCAACCGCAAGCCGCAAAAGCGCGGCAAGAGCGCCAGCAACGGCATTATCGTCAAGGGCGAGAGCAACAGCGGCCTGCTGGTCCGTCTGGCGCATTGCTGCAATCCGGTGACGGGCGACGATATCGTCGGCTTCATCACGCGCGGCCGTGGCGTTTCGGTGCATCGCGCCAACTGCCCCAACGTCAAGGGCCTTATGGAGCATCCCGAGCGCATGATCGAAGTGGAGTGGGACGGCGCTGCCGACACCCTCTTCCAGGTCGAGATCGTGGTCGAGTGCCTGGACCGCATGGGCCTGCTCAAGGATGTCACCATTGCCATTGGCGATGCGGGCGGCAATATCCTTTCGGCCGCCACGTCGACCAACCGCGAGGGTATTGCAACCCTACGCTTTATGGTCGAGATCTCGGATGCGAGTGGCCTGGATCCGCTGCTGGCTTCTATCAGCAGCGTTGACTCGGTCTACGACGCGCGCCGCCTGATGCCCGGCGAGGGTGGAGCCCAGCTTAAGCGCCGCGTTTAGTCGCGACGAACGTGCCACATTATCGATATTCGCTACACTCGAGGCATCGGTTGATGCCTCGAGTTCTATAGAGAGGAGAGGGACATGAGTGCTGTGTCCTTGGATGTAACTCCCAAGGGATCGGTCGAGATCGAGACGCTCGTAAACGGTCCCATTCAGACCAATAGCTATGCTGTTATTTCGGACAATGAGTGCGTGATTATCGACCCCGCATGGGAAGGCGAGCGCTTGGTAGAGCATATTCGAGCCAAGCATCCCGGCGTACGCATGCTTGGCGCCGTATGCACTCACGGCCATGCCGATCATGTTGGTGGTGTTGCCGGCGTGCGAACCACCGTTGGCGAGGGTTGTCAGTATGAGCTGTGTGCTAAGGATGTGGCGGTGCCGCATGCGAACATCGAGGAACAGCGAGCTATGTGGGGCATTGAGACGCCCGACCCCGGGGAGCCGACGCACCTGCTCGCCGAGGGCGATGCTATCGAGGTGGGCGATATCTGCCTGCAGGTGATCGAGACACCAGGGCATACGCCGGGCGGGATCGTCTTGTTTACTGCTACCGAGCAGGGGAACATTGCCTTTGTGGGCGACACCCTGTTTCCGGGTGGGCACGGCCGCACCGATCTTTCTGGAGGAGACGAGGCGGCGATTCTGCGCTCGCTCTCCAAGCTCGCCCGGCTTCTCCCGCCCGATACCGTTTGCCTAACCGGCCATGGCGATTCGACCACCATGGCACGCGAGCTCATGCAGAACCCTTTCGTGCAGGTGTAGCTTTATAGTCAGCTTCTAAAGCACGAGAAGCGTCCAAACGTCAAGCAATTTTTCCCCAATGGGTCGATTCCGTAGGGCAAACGGTCAAAAAAAGTCTGTTTGGACGATATTCGTGAACAAACGAACGTTTATGCTCGGGTACGCCGTGGTAAAATCTCAGGCGTTATCGGAGCAACCTTACAGGAGGTTTCTTTTATGCTCGTCAACGCAGCAGACATGCTCAAGAAGGCCGAGGCCGGCAAGTACGCTCTCGGTGCCTTCAACACCAACAACCTCGAGTGGACCCTGGCTATTCTCCAGGCCGCCGAGGAGGCCAAGTCTCCGCTGATCCTTCAGTGCACCGCTGGTGCCGCTAAGTGGATGGGCGGTTTCAAGGTCTGCGCCGACATGGTCAAGGCTGCCGTCGAGGCCACGGGCGTTACCGTTCCCGTCGCCCTTCACCTCGATCACGGTTCTTACGAGGACTGCTTCAAGTGCATCGAGGCCGGCTTCACGTCCATCATGTATGACGGCTCTCACGAGGAGACCTTCCAGCTTAACCTCGACCGCACCAAGGAGCTCGTTGAGCTTGCCCACTCCAAGGGCATGTCCATCGAGGCCGAGGTCGGCGGCATCGGCGGCACCGAGGACGGCGTGACCTCCAACGGCGAGCTCGCTGACCCCGCTGAGTGCAAGCAGATTGCTGACCTGGGCGTCGACTTCCTCGCCTGCGGCATCGGCAACATCCACGGCGTCTATCCCGCCGACTGGGCTGGCCTTTCCTTCGAGCGCCTGGGCGAGATCAAGGCTCAGACCGGCGACCTGCCCCTCGTTCTGCACGGTGGTACCGGTATCCCCGAGGATCAGATCAAGAAGGCCATCTCCCTGGGCATCTCCAAGATCAACGTCAACACCGACCTGCAGCTCGTCTTCGCCAAGGGCGTCCGCGAGTACATCGAGGCTGGCAAGGATCAGCAGGGCAAGGGCTTCGACCCCCGCAAGCT
>CAJKQY010000162.1:0-2368 GCA_905202145.1 uncultured Collinsella sp. | reverse complement strand
TAGACCTCGAGGTCGCGGTCGCCGAACTTGTTCATGAGGTACTCGAGCTGCATGAACTCGTCCCAGGTGCCGCCGACGCCCATCAGGAAGACGGCGTCGTAGCCCTCCTCGTGCACGCGGTCGGCCAGGGCGGTCATCTTCTTGCCGGCCTCGTAGACGTTCCTGCCGTCCTCGAGGTAGCCCTCCTGGTCGAAGTGCATGATCTCGATCTTCTCGGTCTCCTTCATTCCCGCTCCTTTCACGAGCAGTTTGAATTGTCGCACGGAATGGACGGGCTTGCCGCCCCGTCGCACCGCTTAACCTTGTGGACATCTTGGCCCCAAGCTCAACAATTCAAAGGTTCTTAATACCAGTGAACGATTACAGGTTAGCCGTTTTTAATACCGATTTTTTGATTTCGTCCTCCCCTCTCGGTAGACGGTCAGTTTTTGCCGCTCATCGGTCAAGCGACATATATCCGTAAAAACGAGCGCCCCCGCCGTGCGCAGGGACGCTCTAGACGCTAATAGTTGTAGGTATATCCGCCGGCATCGCCGCGGTTAAAAGACTTGGCATGCTCAATCGCCTGCCCACTCGAGTCATAGGTCAGGCATTCCAGTACGAGCGCCAGATCGCCCGGCTCAAGATTGAGCAAACTCGCATCGCGTGCGCCCAGCGCTTCAATATCGAGTTTCTCAATCGACTTGTCCGGCTTGCGCCCCAACATGTCATAGGTCTCAAACAGGCTGAAGACCGAAATGTCCACGTCTTCGATGCCCGGAAACAGCGGACACGGAATCAGCGTCATCTCGATCGATACGGGCTCACCATCAATGCAGTTGAGACGGCGCACCGAGTAAAGCAGATCGTCCTCGGCGATGCCAAACAGGTCGGCGTAATACGGGCCGGCGTAGCGTTTGGAGCGCGCCAGGATGCGCACCGACGGCGTCGCGCCCGACGCCAGAACCGACTGACGGAAGCCGCCCTTGCGTTCGTGCTCGTCAAACCACTTGTGTCCCACAAAGGCGCCTTTGCCCTGCACGCGACGAATCTGGCCACTTTTGACCAGCTCGTCCATGGCGCTTCGGATTGTCAGGCGCGTCGTGCCAAACTCCTCGGCCAGCTCGTTTTCGGACGGAATCATCGAGCCCGTCGGGTAGTCGCCGCGCTCGATTCGCTCCGCAATGCAGCGGCGAATTTGTTTGTAAACCGGCAAGTCTTCTACTGCATCAGCCATTCGACACCCACCTTCGTCGCAACGCCGTCTGCCTCGCCGTTATCGGCAAAACGATACTTGGTCGGCAGAATCACGGACTTGCAATACTCGACAAAGCCATCGGTCTCGTCGCGCTCGTGCGAAGCCTTGTAAAACACCGGCGTGCCCTCCTGAGCGCCCAGTAACTTGGCCTCGTCGGCGTTCAGACGGCTGATGGAAATATGCTCCTTGCCGTGCGCCACATGGACATTCCCCTCTTTGAGCAAAACGTCGTAGAGGCTCTCCTGCTCAAAATCATGATCGGGAAGCGAGGGGCACAAAGACAGATTGACGTAAGCCGTCTCGATCGATGCCGGAGAACCGTTGACCACACGCACGCGCCGAATGCAGAAGAGCGGCATGCCCAGGTCAATCTGGGCTTTTTGGGCAAGATCGATATCGGCATACACGACCTTGGACCAAACCAGGCGTGCGGTCAACTTTGAGCCAACCCTCTCCACCGCCTGCGTATAGTTCCATGTTTCCTGAAAGATGTTCAGCGGTTTGGGAGGACACACATAGGTGCCCGAACCGCGGCGGCTTTCCAAAGTTCCGCACGAAATAAGGCGCATGATCGCAGCACGCAACGCCGTGCGCGACACGCCCAGCTCTTCACAGAGCACACGCTCGGCGGGCAGCCGGTCGCCACTCTGCAGGTCATAATGTTTGATATACCAAAGAATGCCCTCAAAGGCGCGATCTTTGGGCGGAATCGCATATGGTTCACTCGACATGGGCAAGACTCCTCAACCGCTTGATGCTGCAGGAATCATTGCTCCGGACGCCTCATGGCGTCGAAGGCTTCTTTGATCTGCTCCGCAACGTTCCGATACGACCGATATAGGCCGGAGTCTCGCTTGACTTCGCCCGCGGTCACCGGAATCTCAAGCTTCGAAATCTCATCCTTGCCGGTTTGCACGACAACGATGACACCCATACCAAGGCACATATTACGCTTGGCAGCGTTGTTTTTGGTAGCCTGAGCTGGATTAATCAAAATCTGCTGAGCCAGTTCGCGTTTGCTGAGCTCCGGCACATCCTCGGGATTTCCGGTCTCGGCAATCTCACACTGCAGCACATCCGCATAGTCAAAAATCTTCGGCTCGCCGCCGCGCTGATGCACGGCCCACTTGC
>CAJKQY010000161.1:0-2491 GCA_905202145.1 uncultured Collinsella sp. | reverse complement strand
CCGAGGCCGGCCACATCCTGGTCACGCGCGACCCGCGCGACACCATTGGCGAGCATAGCGCCTGCCCCTTTCACGACAACTGCCTCGAGGGCCTCATCGCCGGTCCCGGCGTTAAAAAGCGCTGGGACGGCAAGAGCGCCGGAGACATGGCCGACGACCCGGAGGCCATGGACCTGCTCGCAGGCTATCTGGCGCAGGCGCTCATGACCTACACGCTGTGCTATGCCCCGCAGAAGATCATCATCGGCGGTGGCGTTGCCGATCACACCCCTATCGTGCCGCTCGCCCGCAAAAAGTGCGCCGAGATGCTCAACGGCTACATCGTCACGCCCGAGGTCAACGATATCGACACCTACATTGTCAACAATAGCCTCGAGGGCAAGCAGGGCATCATGGGCTGCCTGGCCCTGGGTGCCGCCGCGCTTCAGCAGTAGGCGCGCCAAAGGGGCGCCGCAACGTCCAGCAATCCCACCCTACGGGATAACGCCGCCACGCCCCGTATAAGCCCCTAAACAAAGAAAGGCCGCCTAGGACCAAGCAATGTGTCCTAGGCGGCCTTTTTGGCACATATGAGCGATCGTAGAAGATACCGAAGCACAACGCCCGTCATCGCTCCACAGCAGTCGATCATCACATCAGTAATCATACCGGCGCGACCGGGCACAAAGAGCTGAATCGTCTCGTCAATCGAGGGGATCAGCAGCAAAAACACCGCCGTGGGAAGCAGCACGTCAAAGGTGCGACGGCCCTCAATATCGAAAGTGTGCGTCGCCAGAATACCGAGCACCATGTACTCGGTAAAATGCGCGCACTTGCGAACGACGAAGTTGGTCACCCACTCATACGGAAGCCCCATGCCGTGCAGAAAGCCGCGAACGGCCTCCATAATCGACAAGCTCAATGAACCGGACCCCGTGCCGGGAACCATCGAATTGCCCCAGATGAGCAGCACCATCAGGCAGGTCGCGACCGCCCATTTTCGATCGAGTTTAAGCATGCAGAAGTTATGCCTCCGCACAGAGCGGCTCAAAGCTGGCGGTGCCGCCCTCGATAACGCTCAGATAGGCACGGCCCGTGCGCCTCACCGCTGCAGACTGCAGGCGGTCGATCTCCTCCTCGAGAATCTGATTGACGCGCTCGTGACGACGGTTCTCCATGATGCCGGCAGCGATGGCCTCGGCACGCTCGATACCTTCGCGCGAGATGCGGGCGGTATCCTCGGGGAACACGGCGCTGTGGCGACCAACGTAAGCGGGGGCAGCGGGCTGAGGAGCAGGCGTAAACACCGGAGCGGCAACGGGAGCAGGCTCGACGACCTCGTCCAAAATTGCGGCAGCGGCGGCCCACATGCCCTCGTGACCCGAGTAATCGGCCATGGGGACGTCTTCCTCGGAAGTCGCATCAACAGGCTCGTCAACTGCGACGGACCGGGACGCGGAGGCCGGGACATCGACCGGGGCAGCGACCACATACGGCATGTCGTTCGAGATGACCGGCTCGTCAAGGTCATCGAGATCGATGGCCGCAGCAGAGGCGTCGCTGATGATCGGCATGTTGGCAAGGTTCGCGTTGTACGGCACCGCCTCCGCCGCCTGCTGCTGTGCAGGAGCGCCCCACAGCGAGCTTTCGGCAGCACGGCGGGCGGCAATAGTCTCCTCGTCGACGGCCAGCGGCTCGTCGGCGTAGGGGTCAACGGCGGTGGCGGCGGCCGGAGTCACGGGCACGGCAGTGTCATACGTAACGGATTGAGCCGTGGCGGCGTTGTTGGCGGCGTTAGCCACAAGCGCCACAAAGGCGGCCGTGCTGCCCGCAGGGGCGGCATGAGAGCCCGAAACGGCGCGCGCAGCGGCAGCGATGTCATCGCGGTTATAGGAGCCGGTCTGCCCGCCGTAGGTGAGTTCGTCGATAGCGACCTGGTAGACATCGCGTGAGCGCGCGGGATCGCAGCTAACCGGCGAATCGTCGTCGAGCATGCTATCGATCATGGACCAGGCGTCGGCCTCGCTCATGGCGTCTGCGGCGCGGGCGATGGTGGGGACGCCATCGTCGGCACGACGGCGCTGGAAGGCACCGGTCAGGCCGGAGAAAACCGAAGAGGGCTGCGCGGCGTCTGCCTGAACGGCAGGAGCCGCAGTAGCAACGCCCTGAGGGGCAGCCCACTGCTGTTGGGCGGGCATCGAGGCGGTCTGGAACTCATTTTGATGCTGGTTGACGTTCGCAGCGCCACCCATGGCGTCGGGCTCGAACAGGCGCTCGGCATGCTGCGCGCGATATTCAGAGATGCCGAGCGAGGCGGCATAGATACCCACGCCCGCCACCGCACCCACGGCAAAGGGAACAGCGCCCGCGACGACCGTCTCGTTCACCGACGAAAACGGCAGCGTGGCAACATACATCACCACGGGAGCGGCAAGGCCGATCCCGCAGGAAAGTCCAGCAAGGACTGCTCGTTGTGTTGCATCAGAAGAAGCCATGAGCTCTCCCCATCTTC
>CAJKQY010000160.1:0-2664 GCA_905202145.1 uncultured Collinsella sp. | reverse complement strand
GAGGTCGTCAGCCGTGCGACCAACGACTTGGACAAGATGTCCGAGAGCATGCAGCGCGGCTTGCTGCAGCTTCTGGTGTCGATCGGTACCGTGGTGGGCGCCGTGAGCGTGATGTTTGTGTTTAGCGTGCCGCTCACGCTTGTCTTTTTGTTCTTTACGGCGCTTTCGCTGCTGGTGACGAAGGTCGTTTCGCGCCGCACGCACGATGTGACGGGCGAGCGCCAGGAGTGGGTGTCCAAGATTACGAGCGCGGTCGAGGAAGGATACTCGGGCCGTCTGGTAATCCGTGCGTTTAACCGCGAGCGCCAGAGCTCTGCCGAGGTACACGAGGCTTCGAAGGAGCTGGCGCGCGTGAGCACCAAGGCCGACTTTATGATTAACGCCGTCGGTCCCGCGGTGCGCTTTATCGGCCGCTTGGCGCAAATCGTGATTGCGCTGGTGGGCTGCAGCATGCTGGTTGCCGGGCATATGACCGTCGGCGTGTTCCAGGCGTTCTTCCAGTTTATCTATGAGGCGTCCGAGCCCATGACGCAGCTGTCGTTTACCTTTAACTCGCTGCAGAGCGCGCTGGCGAGCGCCGAGCGCGTGTTCGACCTGCTCGACGAGTCCGAGATGGAAGCCGATCCGTTGCCGGCGGCCGCCGCCAAGCTGCCGGGCAAGGTGGAGGGCCGTGTCGCTTTTGAGCACGTGCGCTTTGGATATTCGCCCGACAAGCCGCTTATGCGCGACGTGTCGTTTACCGCCGAGCCGGGTCAGAAGATCGCAGTGGTGGGAACCACGGGTGCGGGTAAGACCACGCTCATCAATCTGCTCATGCGCTTCTACGAGATCGACGGTGGTCGCATTACCCTCGACGGTGTGGACACGAGCCGCATGGACCGCGGCGAGCTGCGCCAGCAGTTTGGCATGGTGTTGCAGGACGCCTGGCTGTTCGATGGCACCATTGCCGAGAACATCGCCTACGGCTGTCCCGAGGCGACGCGTGAGGAGATTGTCGCGGCCGCACGTGCCGCTCAGGTCGACTTCTTTGTGCGCACTATGCCGCAGGGCTACGACACGCGTGTGGCTAACGATGCCGAGAGCATCAGCCAGGGCCAACGTCAGCTGCTGACCATCGCGCGCGTGCTGCTCAACAACCCGGCGATTCTCATCCTGGACGAGGCGACGTCGAGCGTGGACACGCGCACCGAGCTCGCCATCGGCCGTGCCATGGACGCGCTCATGCGCGGGCGCACGAGCTTTGTGATCGCGCACCGTCTGTCGACGATCGTCGATGCCGATCTCATCCTGGTCATGGATCACGGCAATATCATCGAGCAGGGTACGCACAAGGAGCTGCTGGCTGCCGAGGGCGCTTATGCCGACCTCTACCTAAGCCAGTTCGCATAAGGTGACAAAGGGGCAGCCCCGCATGTCACATCGAAAAGAAGGCGCGCCGGGGATGAATTCCCTGGCGCGCCTTTTGTATTGGCGTCAATGTTGTCGGCGACCGTCCGCTTCTAGCGCTCGTCCACGAGCTTGGCGACGAGGGCTTTGAGCTCGGCCACCTCTTGCTCGAGTTCCTTGACGCGACGGGCGTTTTCGGTGATGCCCTGACGGTTGAGGGCGCTCTGCTCGGCGGCGTCGTCGGGCATGTACTCGCGATGCTGCTTGGCGTCGAAGCTCTCCTCGAACACGCGGCAGCCGTTGCGCTTGATGATGCGCCCGGGCACGCCCACGACGGTGCAGTTGTCGGGTACGTCCTTGACGACGACCGAGTTGCCGCCGATTTTGACGTTGTTGCCGATGTGGATGTTGCCAAGCACCTTGGCGCCCGTGCCCACCGTGACATTGTTGCCCAGGGTGGGGTGACGCTTGCCGGTCTCGTTGCCGGTGCCGCCGAGCGTGACGCCCTGGTAGAGCACACAGTCGTCGCCCACGATGGCGGTCTCGCCAATAACGACGCCCATGGCGTGGTCGATAAAGAAGTGCTTGCCGATCTGCGCGGCGGGATGAATCTCGACGCCGGTGATGTGGCGGGTTAACTGCGAGAGCACACGGGCAAGCGATCGATGGCCGTGTTCCCACAGCCAGTGCTCGGGCACGTGATTCCACTTGGCGTGCAGGCCAGGATAGGAAAGGAAGATGACCAGACCGTTTTGCGCAGCGGGGTCTTGCGTCTGGACGGTCTTGATGTCCTCACGAATGGTATTGATAAAGCTCACCGGCCGCCCTCCCTTAGCACCGTGACAATGCGATTCAATAAAGTATAGCGATTCGCTAGGGATTAGGAAGGGCAATCCTGCTTTGCTTTGGGCGACAAGTGTCAGTTATGCAAACTTGCTGGTAATGAAGTAAGACTTTTGAGGGGTTTGGCCCGCGCTCGCATCGCAACCGTATACTGGTCAACTTGGACGTGTCCGCGCCCACAACTGAGAGGTTTTACTTCATGGGTTTCATCAATTTTATCGCCGAGCTGCTTAAGGACCCGCGCACCGCGATCGCCAGCTGGATCGCCGCCGGCCCGCTTATGGCCTATGGCTGCGTGTTCCTAATCATCTTTATCGAGACGGGTGTGGTGTTCTTCCCGTTCCTTCCCGGCGACTCGCTGCTGTTTGCCTCGGGCTTCTTTGCCCATAACGGCGGCTTTAACATCGTGGCGCTTCTGGCCACCGCATGGGCCGC
>CAJKQY010000159.1:0-2736 GCA_905202145.1 uncultured Collinsella sp. | reverse complement strand
CTTCCTCCACACCATCTTGTCCACGACGCCGGTGTAGCTCTGGATGATCTTGACCACCTTGGTGGACACGGTCTCGTCGGCGTAGTCGGGGACGGGCGCCTCGGGCAGCGACCCCTCCGCGTCGAGCTCGACGGCGGTGCGGACCGCCTGCAGCAGGCCGCGCTCGCTGATGCCGGCCAGCGTGAAGCATGCCTTGTCCAGCGCCTCGGGGCGCTCGGTGGAGGTGCGGATGCACACCGCCGGGAACGGGCGGCCGACGCTCGCGAAGAAGCTGGACTCCTCGGGCAGGGTGCCGGAGTCGGAGACCACCGCGAAGGCGTTCATCTGCAGGCAGTTGTAGTCATGGAAGCCCATGGGCTCGTGCATGCGCACGCGCGGGTCCAGCTTGAAGCCGGTGGCCTCCAGGCGCTTGCGGGAGCGCGGGTGGCAGGAGTACAGGATCGGCATGTCGTATCTCTCCGCGAGCGCGTTGATCGCGGTGAAAAGGCTCGTGAAGTTGGCCTCGGTGTCGATGTTCTCCTCGCGGTGCGCCGAGAGCAGCATGTACTTCTTCGGCTCCAGGCCGAGCTCGGAGAGGATGTCGGAGGCCTCGATCTTGTCGAGGTTCGCGCGCAGGACCTCGGCCATGGGAGAGCCCGTGACGTAGGTGCGCTCCGGTGCGCAGCCGGTGTCCTTGAGGTAGCGGCGGGCGTGCTCGGAGTAGGCCAGGTTGACGTCGGAGATCACGTCGACGATGCGGCGGTTGGTCTCCTCGGGCAGGCACTCGTCCTTGCAGCGGTTGCCCGCCTCCATGTGGAAGATGGGGATGTGCAGGCGCTTGGCCGCGATGGCGGACAGGCAGCTGTTGGTGTCGCCCAGGATGAGGAGGGCGTCAGGCTGCGTCTCCACCATGAGCTTGTAGGAGGCGGCGATGATGTTGCCCACCGTCTCGCCGAGGTCGGCGCCCACGGCGTCCAGGTAGACGTCCGGGTCGTCAAGCGACAGGTCGCGGAAGAAGATGCCGTTGAGCGTGTAGTCGTAGTTCTGCCCGGTGTGCGCCAGCAGGCAGTCGAAGTGGCGGCGGCACTTCTTGATGACTTCGGACAGGCGGATGACCTCGGGGCGGGTGCCCACGATGATCAGGAGCTTCAGGCGGCCGTCGTCCTCGAATGCGATATCGGAATAGTCCTTGCCCATGCGGCTAGACCTCCTCGTAGTAGGTGTCGGGACTCTCGGGGTCGAAGGGCTCGTTGGCCCACATGACCGTCACGAGGTCCTCGGTGTCGGACAGGTTGGTGATGGAGTGCGTGTAGCCGGGGATCATCTCCACGGCGCGCATGTCCGAGCCGGAGACGACGTACTCGTCGACGGGGAACGGGTTGCCCTCGGCATCCTCCCCAACCTTCCTCAGCTTGATCGACGCGGTGCCGGAGACGACCAGGAACCTCTCCCACTTGCTCATGTGCCAGTGGTTGCCCTTGGTGATGCCGGGCCTGCTCACGTTGACCGAGACCTGGCCGCGATCCGGCGTGCGCAGGAACTCGGTGAACGAGCCGCGCGCGTCCACGTTGGGCCTGAGGCCGTAGGCGAAGTTGCCCGGCTCGTAGTAGGACAGGAACGTGCTCCAGAGCTTCTTGGAGAAGGAGCCCTCGGAAAGGTCGGGCACCGAGAGCGTCTCGCGGCTGTCGCGGAAGCACCCGAGCAGGTAGACGATCTCGCCCAGGGTCTTCACGTCGGTCCCGGGGACGTAGCAGAACTCCTCGCCCTCCACGCGCTCCAGCCCCTCGTAGCCGCAGCGGTGCTCCTCGCCGAGCAGCGCGCCCAGCATCTCGCCGACCAGGTCGTCGATGTAGAGGAGCTCCAGCTCCACCGACGGGTCGTTCACGGTGTAGGGGCGGCCGTTCGCGATGGCGTCGCAGAAGGTGGCCACGGCGGAGTTGTAGCGCGGGCGGCACCACTTGCCGTAGAGGTTGGGGAAGCGGTAGATGAGCACCGGGGCGCCGGTCCTCTCGGAATACTCCCGGAACAGGCCCTCCCCCGCGAGCTTGGACTCGCCGTATACGGAGCCCTCGAAGCGGCCCGAGAGGCTCGCCTGCGCGGAGCTGGAGAGCATGACGGGGCAAGTGTTGCCGTGGCGCTCCAACGTGTCCAGCAGCGTGGAGGCGAACCCGAAGTTGCCCTCCATGAACTCCGCCAGGTCCTCGGGGCGGTTGACGCCGGCCAGGTTGAAGACGAAGTCGGCGCGGGAGCAGTAGTCCTCCAGCTCGGCGGGCGCCGAGTCGATGTCGTACTCCATGACCTCGAGGGGCAGCAGGCCCGCGAACTTCTCGCGCCGGTCCTTGCCGTCCCTTATGTTCTTGAGGGCGCAGCAGAGGTTCCTGCCCACGAAGCCCCTGGCGCCGGTGACGAGGACGCGCACCCTACTGCACCGCCTCGTGCTCGCGGCCCTCCAGGGCCAGCTGCACGTACTCGGCGGTCTTGATCTTGGCGATGGTGCCCTCCACGTCGAGCCTCTCGGTGTTGTGGGAGGTGTAGGACTCGTCGGCCTGGGTCTCCACCTCGCCGTCCACGACGAACTTGTCGTAGTTCAGGTCGCGCGAGTCGCAGGCCACGCGGTAGTAGCCGCCCATGTCCTCGGCCCTCAGGCGCTCCTCGCGGGTCATGAGGGTCTCGAACAGCTTCTCGCCGTGGCGGGTGCCGATCACCTGGGTGCCCACGCGGCCGAAGACCTCCTGCACGGCCTCGGCGAGGTCGCCG
>CAJKQY010000158.1:0-2796 GCA_905202145.1 uncultured Collinsella sp. | reverse complement strand
AGTTTATTAAGGTTTATATTCTCTTTATCGCTCATTTTATTCATTTTGAAAATAGCGGAACGGTGAACGGTCGTTTTTGTCCGCTCAGCGTACAGAACTCCAGCTCAGACATATCTACGTAATTTACGTGCGACTTTATTTAAATGAAGCGAGGATTATGTCGGATTATGCAAACTACATCTCTGCTAAACACAAAACGGACAGCGCAATATCTTACTCGCGCTATACGAGATTCTATGCACTTATAAGTCGAGTATGCACCCCTGCAAAAACAAGGGGCTTTTCATCCAGCATAAGGAATAAAGAAGGGCTCCGAAAAGGCGGCAACAGCCAAGTCCCCCATCCATCCCCAAAGTGGCGCGAGGTTTCGCGGCAAAGCCACGAAACAGCGAAGGGGACGGAATACCCGACCAACCACATCCGTCATCCGCCCACACAATCCGAGGACGTAGCCGTAGCAGGATCTGAGGGCTAACCTTCGCGGACACTCCGCAGGACGAAAGAACCCCCGCCGCACGTAATGCGCAGCGGGGGTTCTTTCATGTCCGAGGACGTCCGCGAAGGTTAGCCCTCAGATCCTGCGGTGGGAGACCTAGGCCTCGTTGTACACCGTCTTGAGCTTCAGCAGATGCTGATAGCGGTCCATGGCGGCCTGCTCGTTCTCCTTGAAGAGCTCCTCGGCGCGCTCGGGGAAGGAACGCGTCAGCGAAGCGTAACGGGCCTCGTTCATCAGGAACTCCTGATAACCGCCCGCGGGCTCCTTGGAATCGAGCGAGAACTTCTTGCCGGCAGCAGCCTCGGGGTTGAAGCGGAAGAGGTTCCAGTAACCGCACTCGACAGCCTTCTTCATCTCGGCCTGGCAGTTCTGCATGCCACCCTTCTTGATGGAGTGCATCTCGCAGGGGCTGTAGCCGATGATGAGGGACGGGCCGTCGTAGGCCTCGGCCTCGTGGATGGCCTTGAGGGTCTGAGCCGGGTTGGCGCCCATGGCGACCTGCGCCACGTAGACGTAGCCGTAGCTCATGGCGATCTCGGCCAGGGACTTCTTCTTGGTCACCTTACCGGCAGCGGCGAACTGAGCGACCTGACCCAGGTTCGAGGCCTTGGAGGCCTGGCCACCGGTGTTGGAGTAAACCTCGGTGTCGAAGACGAAGACGTTGACGTTGTGGCCGGAAGCCAGGACGTGATCCAGGCCACCGAAGCCGATGTCGTAGGCCCAACCGTCGCCGCCGAAGATCCAGAAGGACTTCTTGGTGAGGTAAGCCTTGTCGGCGAGGATCGCCTTGGAAGCGTCGCAGCCGCACTTCTCGAGCTCGGCAACGTAGGCAGCGGCAGCGGTCTTGGAGGCCTCGGCGTCGTTGACGGAGTCGATCCAAGCCTGGCCGGCGGCCTTGAGCTCATCGGACGGACCATCGGCAGCGATGATGTCCTGGGTAGCGGCGATCAGCTTCTTCTGGACGGCCTCGTAACCGACGGCCATGCCCAGACCGTGCTCGGCATTGTCCTCGAACAGGGAGTTGTTCCACGCCGGGCCGTGACCGTCCTTGTCCTTGCAGTAAGGAGCGGTGGCAGCGGGGTTGCCCCAAATGGAGGAGCAGCCGGTGGCGTTGGAGATGAACATGCGGTCGCCGGCGACCTGGGTCACCAGACGTGCATAGGCGGTCTCGGCGCAGCCGGCGCAGGAGCCGGAGAACTCCAGGTAGGGCTGCTTAAACTGGCTACCCTTGACGTTGGCCGCGATGAGCTCCTTCTTCTCGGAGACGTTCTCGACCATGTAGTCCCAAACGGGCTGCTGGTCCATCTCCTGCTCGGTGGGAACCATCTCGAGGGCGCCCTTGGGGCAGACCTTGACGCAGTTGGTGCAACCCATGCAGTCGAGCGGGGACACAGCCATGGTGAACTTCATGCCCTTGGCCTTGGGGCCCATGGCGTCGAGCGTGCGGGTAGCCCCGGGCGCGGCAGCAGCCTCGTCCTCGGTCATCGCGAACGGACGGATGGTGGCATGCGGGCACACATAGGCGCACTGGTTGCACTGGATGCACTTGGTCTCGTCCCAGTGGGGAACGACCACGGCGACGCCGCGCTTCTCGTATGCGGAGGCGCCCAGCTCAAACTGGCCGTCAGCGCAATCGACGAAGGCGGAAACAGGCAGGCTGTCGCCGTCCATGCGATCGATGGGCTCGAGCAGGTTCTTGACCTGCTGGGCGATAGCGGACTTGGTCTCCTCGGAGAGCTCGACGGGAGCGGCATCCTCGGCGGTAGCCCAGTCGGCCGGAACCTCGAACTTACGGAAGGCGGTAGCGCCGGCATCGATGGCCTTGTGGTTGGCGTCGACGATGGCCTGGCCCTTCTTCATGTAGGACTTGGTAGCCGCGTCCTTCATGTACTGCAGGGCGTCCTCGGCGGGCAGGACCTTGGCCAGCGCGAAGAAGGCGGACTGGAGCACCGTGTTGGTGCGCTTGCCCATGCCGACCTTGGCAGCCAGGTCGATAGCGTCGATCAGGTAGACGTTGACGTTGTTGTTCGCGATGTAGCGCTTAGCCACGGCGGGCATGTGCTCGGCGAACTCCTCGTCGCTCCACTGGCAGTTGACCAGGAAGGTGCCGCCCGGCTTGACGTCGCGGACCATCTTGAAGCCCTTGACGATGTAGCTGGGGTTGTGGCAGGCGACAAAGTCGGCCTTGGTCACGTAGTACGGCGAACGGATCGGGGAATCACCAAAGCGCAGGTGCGAGACGGTGACGCCGCCGGTCTTCTTGGAGTCGTACTGGAAGTAGGCCTGAACGTACTTGTCGG
>CAJKQY010000157.1:0-2834 GCA_905202145.1 uncultured Collinsella sp. | reverse complement strand
CGGAGGCATCGAGGGGCAGCCCGGCTTCCTCGAGGGGGTCTCGCGTCTCTATAAGACGGTCGAGCCCGGGCATATCGTGCCCACGCACGGCGCGACCGGTGCCAACTCCCTGGTTATTTCCACGCTCGTCGAACCGGGCGATCACGTAGTCTCCGTCAAGCCCACCTACCAGCAGCTTTACTCGATTCCCGAGATGTGCGGCGCGAAGGTCGATATCCTTCAGCTCGATCGCAAGAACGGCTACCACGTCGACGTCGACGCGCTCGATGCTCTGGTGACCGACGATACCAAGCTCATCTGCATCAATAACCCGGACAACCCCACGGGCGCCCTGCTCGACACCGATACGCTCAAGGCGATTGTCGAGGTCGCACGCAAACACGACGCGTGGGTGCTCTGCGACGAGGTCTACCGTCTGCTTACTCAGACGGATGAGTACTCCGAGTCCGTGATCGACCTGTACGACAAGGCCATCGTCACCGCATCCATGTCCAAGGTCTGGTCGTTCGCCGGCCTGCGTCTGGGCTGGGCGGTCACCAAGAGCCCGGAGCTCCGTCGCGCGCTGCTCTCGCATCGTGACTACAACCTGATTTCCGCTGGCATATTCAGCGAGACGGTGGCGGAGCTGATTCTGGGCAACGCTTCCGTGATCCTTGAGCGCAGCCGTCGCATCGTCCGTCAGAACCTTGCTGTTCTGGAGAAGTGGGTCGAGAGCGAGCCGCACCTGTCGTTCGTCAAGCCCGAGGCGGGTACCACCGCGCTCGTGTATTACGACTACGACATCGATTCCAGGACGTTCTGCATCGACATGATTAAGAAGTCCGGCGCGCTCGTCACCCCGGGCGATTGCTTCGAGGAGCCCAAGAGTATGCGCATCGGCTATGCATACTCCGATAACACCGACGACCTGCAGAAGGGCCTGGATGCCATCTCTGCGTACATGCGTACGCTCGAGTAGAGGCTCGGGGTCGAAGTGATGGGGCCGATCGGTTTAGGACCGAGGGCCCCTATTTTCTCTCAAGACTACCGAACGCTTTTGTCACATTAGGTGCCCACGGGGTCGTATTGCTGCGACGCCGTGGGCATAATGGTGTGGAAGGTGCAAGTTACGCGAAATGGGAGGACACATGGCACTGATCTATGTCGTTGAGGACGACGAGCCCATCCGTCGCGAGCTTGCCGATATCCTTGCCCGTGCCGGTTTTGAGGTCGAGGCCTGCGAATCATTCGAGCACGTCTCGCGCGATATTCTCGCCGCCGCGCCCGACCTAGTGCTGCTCGACCTCACGCTTCCCGTCAAGGACGGCCAGCATATCTGCCACGAGGTTCGCCGCGAAACCGAGGTTCCCATCATCGTCCTCACGTCGCGCACGACCGAGATCGACGAGGTCATGGCCATGACGCTCGGCGCGGACGACTTTGTTCCCAAGCCCTACAGCGCCCGTGTGCTCGTGGCGCGCATCAATGCCTTGCTGCGTCGCACCGCGGCGGCAGGCGAGCGCAGCACGCTCGTCCACAAGGGACTGGAGCTCGACCTCGCCCGCTCCATGGTCACCAATACGGCAACCGGCGACAGTACCGAGCTCACCAAAAACGAGCTGCGTATCCTCTCGCTGCTCTTGGGTCGCGCGGGCAAGATTGTCTCGCGTCCGGCCATCATGCAGGACCTGTGGGACTCCGACGCCT
The DNA here is from genome assembly GCA_905202145.1 of uncultured Collinsella sp. Taxonomy (GTDB): domain Bacteria; phylum Actinomycetota; class Coriobacteriia; order Coriobacteriales; family Coriobacteriaceae; genus Collinsella. Next base: position 1,148 of record CAJKQY010000157.1, on the reverse strand, counting down.
TCGTGGACGACAACACGCTTACCGTTAACATCAACCGCCTGCGCACCGCGCTCGAAAAAATCGGCATCAAGGGGTATTTGACGACGCATCGCGGCCAGGGCTATTCGGTCTAGGGGCCGGCTATGTCGTTTGCCAAGTTCTTTAAAGACGCGCTGCTTCCCGTCGCCGTGTGGACCTGCGGCGTGCTGCTGAGCTGCTTTGTGCTGACGGTCGCCGGCGCACCCGTTTCTATCGTGGCCGTGGCGGTCGGCGTGTCCTTTATCTTCGGTATGCTCGGCATCGTGATCGAGTACGCGCGTCGTCGTCGTTTTCTGCGCCTGCTGGAGCGTGCGGCAGAGGAGCTCGAGAGTCCCGCATGGGTGCAGGAGATGGTGCAATGCCCGACCTATGCCGAGGGCGAGCTCGAGTACGAGGTCTTGCGCCGGGTGGGCAAAGCTGCCTGCGACGAGGTTGCCGAAGGCCGGCGTCAGACCGATGACTATCGCGACTATATCGAGAGCTGGGTCCACGAGGCCAAGTTGCCCCTGGCGGCGGCTCACCTGATTTTGAAAAACCTGGACGGCAGCGAAGACGACCTGTCGCGTGTGGATGACCTGGGCCGTGAGCTGGCTCGCGTGGAGCGCTATATCGACCAGGCGCTGTACTATGCGCGCTCGGAAGTCGTGGAGCGCGACTACCTGATTCGTCGCTGGGATCTTAAGACCTTGGTGACGGATGCCATTAAGGCCAACGCGCGCGAGCTCATCGCGGCGCACGTGGCGCCGGTGTGCGAGAACCTCGACTTTGAGGTGTTTACCGACGAGAAGTGGCTCGAGTTTATTCTGGGCCAGCTCATCCAGAACAGCATTAAATATGCGCGTGAGGACGGCGCAAAGATCGTGTTTTCGGGCGCGTTGCTGGACGAGGGCTTGGCGAGTGAGCGCATTGAGCTCACCGTTGCCGACAACGGCTGTGGCGTGAGCGCGGCCGACCTACCGCGCGTGTTCGAGAAGGGCTTTACCGGCGACAACGGCCGCGCCACCAAGCGCGCAACGGGCATCGGTCTCTACCTGGTGGCGCGCCTGTGCTCCAAGATGGGCATTGACGTCACCGCTGCACCCCACGCTGATTCCCGCCGACCACATGCTTGCCAAGGTCAACGGCGCCAT
>CAJKQY010000156.1:0-2904 GCA_905202145.1 uncultured Collinsella sp. | reverse complement strand
AGGTGTTGGCAAGCTGGGGCGAGGACTCGGCAAAGTGCCCCGCCGGCACCCCGGTCGTGCTCAAGACCACGCTCAGTGTGATTGAGACGGGCGAGCAGAGCGTGTTTTCGCGTGACACCTCCAATGAGACGGGCGGCTATTTTCCCCGCCTGCGCGCCGGCATCGTCGCGCCGCTTACCGTGCGCGGGCATTGCGTGGGTACACTCGAGCTGTACTATCCCCGCCTGAGCAGCATCGATATGCGCCAGACGGCGTTGGCCTCGGGCTTTGCCGATCTAATTTCCACGCAGCTCGCCAGCTTTGAGCTCGAGCGCCAGGACGAGCTCACAGCCCGCGTGGAGCTGCGCGCCTTGCAATCGCAGGTCGACCCGCATTTTCTATTCAATACCATTAGCACGATCGTGTCGCTCGTTCGAACCGAGCCCGACAAGGCGCGATTGCTGCTGATCGACTTTTCCAACTACTATCGTCAGACGCTTTCTGACTCCGATACGCTCACCACGCTCGAGCACGAGGTGGAACAGGGCACTCGTTATATCAATCTTATGCAGGCCCGGTATGGCGACGGCCGTCTGCGCGTTTCGGTCGACATCGACTTTGAGGTGCGCGACAGCCTGGTGCCGCCGTTTATCTTGCAGCCGCTGCTCGAAAACTGCATCAAGCATGCGCAGCGCGAGATCGAGCCACTTTCTATTCGTGTTAGGGCTTTTGAGACCGATGACGGCTTGGAGATCATCGTCGAAGATGACGGCATCGGGATGAGCGAAGAAGTCTGCGCACATCTGTTTGAGCAGCATCGCCGAGAGGAACCCGAGAGCATTACCGCCGACGGCTCCGTCAAGCGAGGTTGCGGCCTGGCGCTCTTCAACGTGCTTCAGCGCATCCATTTCTTTTACGGAGAAGATTCCGGCATGCGCGTGAAGTCCCAGGAGGGCGTGGGAACGCAGGTCATCGTTGAGTTGAACGGCGAGCCGCATGAGCCGGCGCCGTTGACGGTGTAGCACGCGGTTGGATTGAGAGATAAAGAGGGGAAGCACATATGTCCGAAGGCTGGAACACCTTGGTGGTTGATGACGAGCCTCCAATTAGGGCTGAGCTACGCTATCTGTTGGAAAAGGATACGCGTGTGGGTCAGATTGCCGAGGCGGGCAATGTCACCGAAGCCGTGGAGTCGATTCTGTCGAACAAGCCCGACGTGCTGTTTTTAGACATTACCATGCCCGGTCGCTCGGGAATTGAGCTTGCCGAGACGCTGCAGAACCTAAAGACGCCGCCGGTCGTGGTGTTTGTGACGGCATTTGCCGAGTATGCGGCCGATGCCTATAACCTCGATGCTGTCGATTACGTCGTCAAGCCGGTCGAGGATGCCCGCTTGTCAAAGGCGCTCGACAAGATCGAGACTGCCCTGGGCGCTCGCCGTGTCGTCCATGCTCCGCGCCAGCCTTTGCGCCTGACGGTGGATCGCGGGGGCAAAAAGGTGTTCATTCCCGTGGCGGATGTCTGCTACTTTGAGGCGCGCGCCGATTTTTGCAACGCCGTCTGCGCCGAGGGGACGTACCTGATCAATGAGTCGATTTCCTCGCTCGAGCGGCGCCTGGCCTCCGAGGGCTTTATCCGTGTCCACCGCAGCTATCTGGTTAATTTGGAAGATGTGCACAATGTCGAGATCGGCTCCACGGGCCTGATGGAGCTCAGGCTCGACCGTGTGAGCTCGACGGTGCCCGTGTCCCGCCGTCGCGCTGCCGAGGTCAAATCGCACTTGGGGCTAGCGTAAGGGTCGGTGTGTCATCGTTTGCCGTTGCAGGTTTGGCATGACTGTGCGGTGGGCATAATGGATTGCATCGAATGAAATCGAAAGGATTATTATGCCCGCGCTCATTACGCATCATCTGTTTGGCGAGGAAAGCATCGACCGTCTTCCGCAGGGCGTTATCACGTCCGACGAGGAGCGCATCGCCTTTATCCTGGGAAACCAAGGTCCCGACCCGTTCTTCTTTCACATGCTCACGCCGTGCATTTCCGACTGCATGTCGCTTGCTCAGGTCATGCACCGCTCGCGCATGTCGCGCCAGTTCTCGTGCCTGCGCGACGGCGTGTCGCACCTGCAGCCGCGCGATGCCAATCTGGGTCGCGCCTTTGCGATGGGCCTGCTGTCGCACTATGTGCTCGATCGCAATGCCCATCCCTTTGTCTACGAGCAGCAGTTTGGCATTGTCGAGTCCGATCCCGAGCTCGAGGCTTCGGGCAGTCAAGTTCATGCCGTGCTCGAAAGCGACTTGGACGTGCTGATGCTGCAGCTCAAGCGCGATGGGGCAACGGTCGAGGATTATCCGCCGGCGGGCGAGATCGTCACTACCGACCGCATCAATCGCGTTGCCGGTGTGCTGATGAGCTACGTCGCCGGGCGCGTGTACGGTATCGACATCCCGGCGGGGGAGTACGGCGGCGCCGTAGCCGACATGCAGCTGCTCTACCGCACTATCGAGCCTGCCGGTTCGGCCAAGACGCGTGCGATTGCCCTGCTCGAGGGCTTGGTGCACGATTATTCGCTGCTCGACGGCCTTGCGCACCGCGTGACGACCGAGCTGCCCGAGCGTACCGGAAATCTGGGCCACTTGGCATGGAAGAGCCCCTTTACCGATGAAGTCTCGACCGAGAGCTTCCCCGAGGTCTTTGACCGCGCACTGCTCGATTACGAGCTCACCGTCGCCCGCTTTATCGAGACCGGCGATATGGAAGCCGTGACCAACCACGTCAATTACAGCGGTCGCGTGCTCGGCGCCGACGAAGAGTTCGACCGCGAGGAGTAGGGCTCGTGCGTGCCCCTTTGCCGAATCCTTACCGGTGCCTCTGGACAATTGGGGTACGATGAACTAACTGCATATCGGGCGAATACGAAGGGGC
>CAJKQY010000155.1:0-2969 GCA_905202145.1 uncultured Collinsella sp. | reverse complement strand
CCCATCTTCGCCGAGACGAACCGCGCCGTGGACGAGAACCTGCTCACCATGGAGAAGATGAAGCTTCTGGCCAGCCACTACGGCCTGGTGTGCCTGCAGCACGAGAAGCCCTTCGAGTCCATCAATGGGTCGGGCAAGCACAACAACTGGTCCATTTCCGCCGGTGGCCGCAACTTGCTCGATCCGGGCGAGAACCCCATGGAGAACCTTCGCTTCCTCGTGTTCCTCACCGGCGTCATCGAGGCAGTCGACGAGTACCAGGAGCTCTTGCGCATGTCGGCGGCGAGCGCCGGCAACGACCATCGCCTGGGCGCCAACGAGGCACCGCCGGCCATCGTGTCCATGTTCCTCGGCGATGAGCTGGGCGCCATCGTCGATGCGCTCATCGGCGATCACGACTACACCTCGGCCGAGCGCGTGTCCATGGACCTCGGTGTGGACGTGCTGCCGAACTTCATCAAGGACAACACCGACCGCAACCGTACGAGCCCCTTCGCGTTTACCGGCAACAAGTTCGAGTTCCGCATGCCCGGGTCCGCCCAGAACCTCTCCGACGTGAACATGGTACTGAATACGGCCATGGCTAAGTCGTTGAAGGAATTCGCCGACCAGATGGAAGGCAAGACCGGCGAGGAGTTCGAGGCGGCCGCCATCGACTACATCAAGCGCACCCTGCGCGACCACGAGCGCATCATCTTCAACGGCGACGGCTACTCTGCCGAGTGGGAGAAGGAGGCCGAACGCCGCGGCCTGGCCAATCACCGCACCACGGCCGATGCGCTGCCGTGCCTGGTCGACCAGAAGTCCATCGACTTGTTCGGCGAGTTCGGCGTGCTCACCGAGGACGAGGTTCGTTCCCGCTACGAGGTGAAGCTGGAGAAGTACAACAAGATCATGAACATCGAGATCCGTGCCATGAAGCGCTTGGTGCGCCGCGATTACCTGCCGGCCATCAACCGCTACGCCGCCAAGCTCGCCAACGGCATCACCGCCATCAACGACTCCATCAAGGCGCTCGACGCCGTGCATCAGAAGGCCGAGGCCCTCGATGGCCAGGAGCAGGCCAATGTGTATGCACACGAGGTCGTTCCCGCTATGGATACGCTGCGCGCCGCCGTGGATGCCATGGAGGAGATCGTGGCCGCCGACTACTGGCCGGTTCCGACCTACGACGACATCCTGTTCTACGTGTAGAATGTAACTGACATATCGTCACGGTATTGAGCCGGGGTCCGCATCGTGCGGGCCCCGGCTTTTTGTTTGAGAAGGACGCTTTGAAGCCCGTTTTGCAACTGATTCACCCACGCAATAAGAGGTCGTGGGCAAAAAACGTCAAATATGAGTACTGTCACAAGTCCCGTAGCATTATCTTTTTGCAAAATATGTAGTGTTACGCAACATATGTTCAAGAACATGGCTAATAAACGCCTGCAATCCTTCCGCCGTAGGACCCCTGGCGTTGAAATCGCCTTCTGATGGCATGAAATCGCTGCCACTAAATTGGTAACAGTACTCATATTTGCTATTTTTTGCCCACGGACCCTTGGATGACAGTGTGATTTAATGCCCTCGGGGTTCGAATCCTGGCATATCGGTAGCAAAAAGCCCGCTACCGAATTGGTAACGGGCTTCTTAGATTCTGTGGTGCCCCCAGCGGGATGTCCGCGTGCGGCTGGCGCCGCCCGCCTTCGCTGCGTCGCTTCGCTCCTTGCGTGCTGCGCTGGAAAACGCTTCGCGTTTCCTCAGCTCCGCACCCTGTCGGGTTCGAATCCCGGCACATGGATAGCAAAAAGCCCGTCACCGCGAGGATAACGGGCTTCTCAGTTTAAATGGTGCCCCCAGCGGGATTCGAACCCGCGATATCCACCTTGAAAGGGTGGCGTCCTTGGCCGCTAGACGATGGGGACAGCGGGAAAGAGTATAGCAGACTTTTTTGCCGGCGCGTATATCGTTGGCAAACTGGAAAACCACCACAAAGGTGCCTGTCCCTTTGTAGTGGCGGGGCGTTAGGGGAGGAGCTTCATGGCTGCGTCGTGGGCGGCGTGCTCGTAGGTGTCGTCGAGGGGCTTGAGCGGCAGCAGGGCTGTGGCCTGTGCATCGCCGCGGCGCTCGAGGGCGTGGGCGATGAGCCAGTCGGCAAGCTCGGGGTTCTTGGGCAGCGCCGGTCCGTGTAGGTACGTGCCGATGACGCCCTTGTAGATGATGCCCTCAAAGCCATCGTCGCCGTTGTTGCCGGTGCCCGCAACGACGGACGTTCCGAGCGGCGTGGCCTCTGTATCGAGCAGGGTGCGGCCGCCGTGGTTCTCGAATCCCACAAAGGGCTCAGGCGCCAGGTCGGTCTTGACGGCGACGTTGCCGATCAGACGGTCGGAGCCGCGCACAGTCTCGGCGGCAATGACGCCCAAGCCCTCGATGCGATCTTCACCCATGTAGTATGAACGGCCGAGCAGCTGATAGCTGCCACAGATGGCAAGCAGTGTGCCGCTGTCCTCAACATAGGCCGCGACCTTGTCTTTTTGAGCGAGCAGCTCGTGCGCCACGGCCAGCTGGTCGCGGTCGGAGCCTCCGCCCATCATGACGATATCGGCGTCGGTGAGATCGAGCGCTTCGCCCATGCGGACCTCGTCCACGCGCACGGGAATGCCGCGCCAGGCGCAGCGGCGCTCGAGGGCGATGACATTGCCGCCGTCGCCATAGAGGTTGAGGGCATCGGGATACAGGTAGACGATGCGCAGTGGGCGCGAGAGCTCGACCGGCGCGACGCCGACGGGGACGGCGCTGCCATCGGCGCACGTTGCAGCGTGGGCGGCAACCGTAGCCGCATTGGTGTCTTTGAGCCCATCGAGCTCCTTGACCAGCGGCGGAAAGGCCGTGTAGTTGGCGACGGCATAGAAAGTGTCGCCAGCCTCCTCACCTGCCACGGCGCCAATTGCCTGCGCGACGTCCGAGATAATCGCGGCATCGATGCC
>CAJKQY010000154.1:0-3050 GCA_905202145.1 uncultured Collinsella sp. | reverse complement strand
ATCTTCTTGACCTCCGTGGCGCTGGGGACGCTGGGGTCGAGTTCGTTTCGATCCATACAGAACCTTTCTCGCTTTGTCCTAGGTTACTAGGATACGCCGCCGACCTGCTAAAAGACAGGACGAACGTCCCAATTGCAACTTTGCAATCCCCAACGGTGGACGCGGCGGCCATATGGGGGCGCGGGCGCTTGCACTGGGCAGACCGATAAAATGTTTGGCCGCAAAACGGATTATTAGCTCGGTGGGCTTTTAAAAAGCGCTGCTCATGCGCTGGGGAGCGCGTCGCGCCGTGCGTATAATAAGGCGGGTAACGCCAAAATACGAGGCTCTGAGGGGATGCCATGTCTCAAGAAACCATCCGCGCGGCCGAGCGCGCCGCGGGACAGGTGAACGCCATGTCGACGTATGATCCGGACTCCGACCAGCTGCATGAGGAATGCGGCGTTTTTGGTGTGTGGGCGCCCGATCGTGACGTGGCTCGACTGACGTACTTTGGCCTGCGTGCACTGCAGCACCGTGGCCAAGAATCGGCGGGAATCGCTGTTGGTGACGGCGGTACGGTTATGGTCCGCAAGGACCTGGGCCTGCTCGACCGCGTGTTCTCCAATGCCGACTTATCGACGCTCTCCGGTCAGCTGGCCGTGGGTCATGTGCGCTATGGCACCGCCGGCGCCAAGAGCTGGGAAGCCTCTCAGCCGCACCTCTCTACCATCAATAGCGTCATTATCGCGCTCGCGCACAACGGCACCCTCGTCAACACCGACGAGCTGCGCCGCCAGCTGATCGAGCTGGGCGTACCGTTCCTCTCCAACTCGGATTCCGAGGTCGCGACCAAACTCATCGGCTACTTTACTCAGCGTACTGGCCATCTGCGCGAGGGCATTCGCAAGACCATGGAGCTCGTGCGCGGCGGCTACGCCATGACGCTCATCAACGAGCAGGCGCTCTACGCTTTCCGCGATCCGCACGGCATTCGCCCGCTCGTGCTGGGCAAGCTGGTGGACGAGGGCCTGGACCAGGCCGATGCCGCATCCGTTTCGCAGCTGCCGTCGCAGGACGGCGCCGCGACGGTCGACGCCACCACCCATGTCACCCGCGCCGGCGGCTGGGTCGTCGCCTCCGAGACTTGTGCGCTCGACATTGTGGGCGCCGAGTACGTCCGCGACGTCCGTCCCGGTGAGATTTTGCGCATCAGCGCCGAGGGCCTTGTGTCCGAGCAGGGCGTGCCTGCCGCCGAAGAGCCTGCTAACTGCATCTTTGAGCAGGTCTACTTCGCTCGCCCCGATTCCATCATGAACGGCAAGAGCGTCTACGCCTGCCGTTATGACATGGGTCGTCAGCTGGCACATGAGGAGCCCGTCGAGGCCGACCTGGTCATCGGCGTGCCCGACTCCGGCCTTCCGCCCGCGGAGGGGTATTCGCACGAGAGCGGTATTCCCTTTGGCGAGGGCCTTATCAAGAACCGCTACGTGGGACGCACGTTTATCGAGCCTACGCAGGAGTTGCGCGCCATGGGCGTTCGCATGAAACTCAACCCGCTGCGCGACAACATCGAGGGCAAGCGCCTGGTCGTCATCGATGACTCCATCGTCCGCGGCACCACCATGGTGCAGCTCGTCAAGATGCTGCGCAACGCCGGCGCCAAGGAGATTCATATCCGCATCAACTCGCCCGAGGTCATCTGGCCGTGCTTCTACGGTATCGATACCGACGTGCAGTCGCAGCTTATCAGCGCCAACAAGACGGTCGACGAGATTTGCGAGTACATTGGCGCCGATTCGCTGGCCTTCCTTTCGGTCGAGGGCCTGCTGAAGGTCATGCCCAAGGGCGGTTACTGCGATGCGTGCTTTACCGGCCGCTATCCCGTGGCGATTCCCGAGAGTTTTGGCCGCGACAAGTTCATGGAGGGCTTTAAGCCCCGCAACCTGGACAAGCCGCTGCACTTTGACGACGACGCCGTGGTCGAGAAATACGATGACCGCAGCTGGGAAGAGGAGCACGGCGAGGCCTAAAACCTGCCATGTAGGGACAGGTTTATTTTGGTAGGTTTTACCTGCTGTTTTGTTGATATGACGGCGCGTGCTGTTATGGCGCGCGCCGAAATGAACGCAACTATGAGCACCGTTTGGCGCCCGTGCGGCGCCACGGTAGTGGGAGAGGAAGGCTCAGATGAGCGACAGCAAGCATGTGACGTACGAGGACGCCGGCGTCGATACCGCCGAGGGTGGCCGCGCCGTCGACGCTATTAAGCAGATGGTCAAGGACACCAACCGCCCCGAGGTTATCGGCGGCATCGGTGGCTTTGGTGGCCTGTTCTCGGCCGCCGCGCTTAAGGATATGGAAGACCCGATCCTGATCAGTGGCACCGACGGCGTGGGCACCAAGCTCGTGCTCGCCCAGATCATGGACCGTCACGAGACGGTGGGCCAGGACCTGGTCGCCATGTGCGTCAACGACATTTTGGCTTCGGGCGCCGAGCCGCTGTTCTTCCTGGATTACGTTGCCATCGGTCACATTGAGGCCGAGCACATGGCAAAGATCATCAAGGGCGTGGCCGACGGCTGTAAGCTCGCGGGCTGCGCGCTCGTGGGCGGCGAGATGGCCGAGCACCCGGGTGTCATGGCCCCCGCCGACTACGACCTCGCCGGCTTTACCGTGGGCGTCGTCGACCGTCCCAAGATGCTCGACCCCGCGAACGTTCGCCCCGGCGACGTGATCCTGGGCCTGCCCTCCACTGGCGTGCACTCCAACGGCTACTCGCTCGTTCGCAAGGTCATCGGTGTCGACGGCATCAAGCCGGGCACGCCCGAGGCTGCTGCTAAGGCCGAGGAGCTGAGCCGCCCGCTCGAGGAGCTCGGCGGCGCATCGCTGGCAGACGCTCTGCTGGCCCCCACGCGCATCTACGTCAAGCCGATTCTGGAGCTGCTGCGCGGCGGCGCCAATGTGCACGCCATCGCCCACATCACTGGCGGCGGTATTACCGAGAACCTCAACCGCGCGCTTGCCGACGACGTCGACGCCGTGGTCACCCGCAACGGCGCCGAGATGGG
>CAJKQY010000153.1:0-3096 GCA_905202145.1 uncultured Collinsella sp. | reverse complement strand
CGCCTGGACAAGGTGCGCGAGACGGTCGATGCCCAGCTGGGCGCCATCCGCAAGGACAACAACGTGCAGCTCGATCAGATGCGCGCGACGGTGGACGAGAAACTCTCCCGCACGCTCAACGATCGCCTGTCTGCATCGTTTAAGCAGGTGAGCGACCAGCTCGAGGCCGTGTACAAGGGCCTGGGCGACATGCAGTCTATCGCCACCGGCGTGGGCGACCTTAAGCGCGTGCTGGGCAATGTAAAAGCGCGCGGCATTTTGGGCGAGGTGCAGCTGGGCGCGATCCTGGCGGACATCCTTACGCCCGACCAGTATCTGGAAAATGTCGCCACCAAGCCCGGCGCCTCGGAGCGCGTTGAATTTGCCGTCAAGCTACCGGTGGACGAGGGCGATCCCGTGCTGCTACCGATCGACTCCAAATTCCCGGGCGATGCGTACGAGCATCTGCTCGACGCGCAAGAGTCGGGTGATGCCGAAGCTGTGGTCACCGCGCGCAAGACGCTCGACGCCATGGTGAAACGCGAGGCAAAGGACATCTGCGAAAAGTACCTGAGCGTGCCCGCGACGACCAACTTTGGGATTCTGTTCGTTCCGTTTGAGGGCCTGTACGCCGAGGTCGTCAGCCGCCCCGGGCTTATCGAGACCCTGGGCCGCGACTATCACGTCAACGTTGCCGGCCCCAGCACCATGGCGGCCATCCTCAACAGCCTGCAGATGAGCTACCAGACGTTTAAATTGCAAAAACGTACCGACGACGTGCTGCGCGTGCTTTCCGCCGTCAAGGCCGAGCTGCCGCGTTATCAGGCGGCGCTGCGCCGCGCCCAACAGCAGATCGAGACCGCGGGTAAAACGGTTGAGGGCATCATCACCACGCGCACCAACGTTATGGAGCGCAAACTCAAGGACATCGACGCCCTGGAAGATGCCAAGGAGGCCGACGAGATCTTGGGGCTCACATCCGCGGAGCTGCTCGCAGACCAAAAAGACGAGGACTAGCTGCATCTGACGGCGGGGTGCCCGCGCAAGCACGGCGCGGGCGCTTTTCGCATCGTGCTTGCCTGAAGTGCGCTTCAATGTGCAACAATGGCGTTTCGCCCTATCAGACGCGAAAGGAAGACCATGTCTCAGAGAAGCACCAGTCCGCTCAAACGCTCCACCGTGCGCCGCACGCTGCAGCGTTTTTGGGACGTCACGCGCACACAGCCGTTGATCGTCTTTCTCTCGGTATTCTCGTCGGCGGGCTATATCTTTTTGCTTACGTTTGCCAACACCTACGTGATGGCCCTTATCGTCGACCGCGTCCAGGCCGGCCCCGTGGCGGGCGACCAGGTGTTTGAGGTCTTTGGCCCTTACATTCTGGCGCTCGTGCTCGTTAACCTAGTGGGCCAAATCCTCTCCAAGCTGCAGGACTACACCGTCTACAAGCTCGAGATTGCGGGCAACTATCACTTGGCGCGCCTGTGCTTTGACACGCTCTCCAATCAATCCATGACATTCCACACCAGCCGTTTTGGCGGATCGCTTGTGAGCCAGACAAGCCGTTTCATGAGTGGCTACACGGGGCTGGTGGACGTGACGGTGTATTCGCTCATTCCCACTATCACCTCGGTCGTCTGCACGGTGGCGGCGCTCGCCCCGGTGGTGCCGACGTTTACCGTGATCCTGGTGGGCATCATGGCCGTCTACATTGCGTTTGTCTGGCTTATGTACAAGCGCATCATGCCGCTTTCGGCCGCGACGTCCGCCGCTCAGAACAAGCTGTCGGGCGTGCTGTCCGACGCGGTCACGAACATCCTGGCCGTCAAGACTTGCGGGCGCGAGGACTTTGAGCGCGACCTGTTCGATACCGCTGACCGCGCCGCGCGCGATGCCGAAACGGTTTCGATGCACGCCATGATGCAGCGCAACTTTACGACCTCGGGCCTTATCGTCATTACCATGGCCGTGGTGAGCGTGTTCGTCGCGGGCGGCAACGCGTGGTTTGGCATCTCGGCCGGTGCGCTCGTCATGATCTTTGCCTATACGTACAACCTCACCATGCGTCTGAACTACGTAAGCTCCATGATGCAGCGTATCAACCGCGCGTTGGGCGATGCGGCCGAGATGACGCGCGTACTGGACGAGCCGCGTCTGGTGGCAGACGACGAGAACGCTCCCGAGCTTAAAGTGAGCGAGGGCGCGATTGATTTTGAGCACCTGAGCTTTGCATACCGTGACGCCGCGGCAGGCGAGAGCGTGTTCGACGACCTGACGCTTCACGTTGCGGCGGGCCAGCGCGTGGGCCTGGTGGGCAAATCGGGTTCGGGCAAGACGACGCTCACCAAGCTGTTGCTGCGCCTGGACGACGTACAGGGCGGCCGCGTGCTCGTGGACGGCCAGGACGTCTCGCGCTGTACGCAGCAGAGTCTGCGCCGCCAGGTTGCCTACGTGCCGCAGGAGGCGCTGCTGTTCCATCGCTCCATTCGCGAGAATATCGCCTACGGCCGCCCCGACGCCACCGACGAGCAGATCCGCGAGGCGGCTCGCTTGGCTAATGCGACCGAGTTTATCGACCGCCTGCCCCGTGGCTTTGACACCATGGTGGGCGAGCGTGGCGTTAAGCTTTCGGGCGGCCAGCGCCAGCGCGTGGCCATTGCCCGCGCTATTCTGACCGACGCGCCGATCCTGGTGCTCGACGAGGCGACGTCTGCCTTGGACAGCGAGTCCGAGGCGCTGGTGCAGGAGGCGCTCGAGAACCTGATGCGCGGCCGCACCTCCATTGTGGTGGCACATCGCCTGTCCACCGTGGCGGCGCTCGACCGCATCGTGGTGCTGGCGGACGGCGAGATTGTCGAGGACGGTACGCATGCGCAGCTTGTCGAGGCGGGCGGCGAGTACGCAAGCCTGTGGGGCCGCCAGACCGGCGCATTTTTGGAGGCGTAAAGACCCCATACGTGGGACAATCGTGCCCAGAAGCTTGTTAATTCCGCTGAGCCGAGGAGTCGTTATGCCACGCGAGACCAATGCCGCCAAACGCGAGCGCGCCGTTGAGGTGTGCGAGCGCCTCAACCGTCGCTATGGCCCGGTCGAGTGCTTTTTGGACCACGAGAATCCCTT
>CAJKQY010000152.1:0-3099 GCA_905202145.1 uncultured Collinsella sp. | reverse complement strand
CGAGCGTCACCATGCCGCGGGCGAACATCGTCACCACGCTCGGCAGCTCAACGTCGTTTTTGCGCGCCAGATTGAGCAGCGAGGTCAAAAACTCGCCGATATCAAGGTCCTTAAGATCGAGCCCCGCAAAGTCGGCGACGATAAAGTCCAAATCGGACAAAAAGGCCGAATGGTCGAGCTCGGCCGAATCGCCGCGCGTCACGGCAAAGCGCATGAGCGAATCCTTGAGCTTGGGCACGTCGCCCTCGGCCACGGCGAAAATCATGTCCTTGACGATACCGCGGTCGTGGCTCGACATGCGCCCGACCATGCCCAGGTCGATAAAGTAAACGACGCCGTCCTTGAGAATGATGTTTCCCGCATGCGGGTCGGCATGGAAAAAGCCATCGTCGAGTACCTGCGTCGAATAGTCCTCGACGATCGCGGCGCCAATCTTTTCCAAGTCATAGCCCTCGGCAACCAGGCGCTCGGGATCGGCAATCGAGATGCCGTCGACATAATCCATGACCACGACGTGTTCGGTGCAAAGGTCCAAGTAGGATTTGGGACACGACACGCCATGCACGCTCTTATGGAACTCATAGAAATCGTTGAGGTTTTTGGCCTCGGCCAAAAAGTTGGTCTCCTCGCGAAACGAGGTCCACAGCTCTTCGACCACGCCGTGCAGGTCAACAAACTGATCGGTGTTGACGAACTTTGAGACGATGCGCACCACCGAGCGAATGATATCGATGTCCTGCGCCATGACCTGTTGCGCGCCGGGGCGCTGCACCTTAACGGCCACGTCCTCGCCCGTCACCAGGCGGGCACGGTGAACTTGCGCAAGAGAAGCGCTACCAAGCGGGTTGGGGTCGATCGCGTCGAACATCTGCCCCAAGCGCTGGCCGTACTCCTCTTCCAGACAGCGGAGCACTACCTCATACGGCACCGGCTCTACGTCGGAGCGCAGGCGACGGAGCTCGTCGCAAAACCGCTGCGGCAAAATCTCGGAGCGGTTAGCCAGAATCTGCCCCATCTTGACGAACATGGGGCCGAGCTCTTCGAGCAGACGACGCAGGCGCACCGGCGTGAGGTTATCCCATACGCGGTACTTTTTGACCAGGCGAACGATTTGCCCGATGCGTTCGCGACGACCCGCCGGCGTGAGCTGGTATTCCTCGTCCGGCGCCATCGCGTCGGGCTCCTCGGGGACCATATCGACAGCGCGCGGCTTCTTGCGAGCGCCCGAGACGGCGGCCTCGACCTCATCGACAACCGCCGTCTCGTCACCCAAAGGATCTAGATTGTTGTAATCGGTGGTGGAATCTGCCATCTGCGCTGCTACTCGGCCTCTTCGTCATCCTCTGCGTCGTCGGGCTCAACAGACTCGACGGGCACCGAGGTCACGTTGTCCTCGACCGAATCGACGATGTCGCGCACATGGGCCAAAAAGGCCGTGCGCTCGGGGGCGGTCATGACGCGGACGCGGGCCAGGATAAGCTCGTCGAGCACGCGCTGTGCCGCGGTCTCGCCCTGCATGCCCAGGCGCTCGGTCAGGTCGGAGATGGTGCCGCCGGCCTGCTCGAACATGTCGGATACACTGCGGGCGATATCGGGGGTGCCGGCATCCTTGCGAACCTGCTCACCCTTGGTACCGAGGTCGTCGAGAACCTTCTTGCCGCCCTCGACGGCAACGGCGGCGGCACCGAAGCCCACGTTGATGGCACCGTTAACAAGCTGATCGAATTTCATAACCATGGTTGGCTCCAATCGTGAACAACTGCATTGGCCTTCTTGTACCCAAGATTGGGCGAACGACACAAAATCGTTTTACCGCCAAGATAGGAATCGAGCGGGGCAAAGCCTTTGACGGCGTTTGCCCCGCTCGCTCGTTGCAAGGTTGTCGTTACCTTACGTTGTCGTTCATCGCGAAGGAGTTCTTCATGGCACAGCTCGTGGTGTAGAGCACCTTGCCCAAAAGGGCATCGGTCTCCACGCGCACGAGCTCGGCAAAGGCCTCGTTGGCGCGGGCGAGCTCGGCAGGCACCTCGGCCTCGGGCAGCGTGGCAACGGCAGCGTCAACGTCGTGAATCTGCTTGTGGCCCATGCCGCCGATCTTCTCCTGATAATCCTCGACCGCGCGACCGCACTCGTGGAAGCGGACATCGGCCAAGGCACCGATCAGACGATTTGCCCAATAGAAATTCTCGGACGTCACGCGAGCCTGCGTGTCGGCATAGTACTCGGGCATGGTCTCGACATTGGCGTACAGCGGCACGAGTGCGTTAAACGAGTTGGAGCCAAACGCCATCCACTGTACGGCGCGATACGCCGGCTGTGCATAGGGGCGCAGCTGCAGCACGGCGAGCTGGCTGTTGCGGTTGATGCCGATGGGACGATAGGCGCCGCGCGTGGCGGGCGTGCCCTTGCTGCCGTAGCAATCGTACTCCGTGCCCTGGTAGTGGCTCGAAAGCACGTATTTGATGTCCTCGATGGTCACCTTGCGCTCGGGCACGCGGCTCCAGGGGATATCGTCGCTCTCGGGCGTGTAGTCGGCCTCAGGACCGTCCCACACATCGCTGGGGTTGAGGCAGCGCTGCATATACCAGGCGCGCGGCGTGTTGTAGACGTGGTCGCTGTCGCTGTGCGAGCCAAAGGCCTCGCGCGGGTTGAAGACCGCAGCGGGACCGTCGCCCTTAACGCCCAGCGTCAGGTCCAGATGCCACTCGGCCATCCAGGAGCGCAGGTCGGCGGAACACATGTGGTCGACCTGAGCGCCCTCGGCGTCGTCCAGGTCAAAGCTGTCGATACCAAGCTGGTTGGGCATGGTCACATAGGCGTCGTCGGGCACACGCTTGGCAATCCAGTGGTGGCCGCCGATGGTCTCGAGCCACCAGATCTCGTCAACGTCACTAAAGGCAATGCCATTGTTCTCATAGGTGCCGTAGCGCTCGAGCAGCTCACCCAGGATACGCACGCCGTCGCGGGCGGACTTGGCATACGGCAGCACCAGGGTCACCATGTCCTCCTCACCCAGACCGCCGGGCTGTGCCGGAACATAGCCGTCCTCGCCCTCGTTGCCCTTGGCGGGCACGTAGTCGACAAGCGGATCGGCGCCGC
>CAJKQY010000151.1:0-3104 GCA_905202145.1 uncultured Collinsella sp. | reverse complement strand
GAGGCCCAGAAGGCCGCAGGGAAGCGTGCCACGCGCAAGGATGCGGTCGTTATGGCTGACGTTGTTGTGACGCTTCCCGACAATGTGCGCAAGGGCGATGAGGACAGGTTCTTCCGTCTCACGTACTGGTACCTGTCGAAGAAGTTCGGCATCGAGAACATGATGGGCGGGTACGTCCACAAGGACGAGGTGCTGAAGGACGGCACGCCCGCCCGCGACCACATGCACGTGCCGTTCACGCCCATCCTAGATGGACGGTTCAACTACAAGCAGATGTGCCCCCGCAGCTTCTACCAGAGCATGCACAAGGAGCTTGGGGATTACCTAGAGGGGCGCATGGGCTACCGCCCTGCAATCGAGCTTGACGAGGAGACGCGGGCGCAGCGTGTATACACGGACAAGTCCGTGGATATCGACAAGGTACGCTGTGCGGTCGATAAGGCCGTGGTTGAACCTGCGAAGGACGAAGCGGCGCGAATCGTCGCGGCGGCTAGGGAAGAAGCCGCCGCTTTACTGAATGATGCCGAAGCGCGTAAGGCAGAGCTTGTTACCGAGATTGCCGACAAGGAGGGTGACCTTGCCGAGCTTGACAGCCAGCTCGAGGACGTGAAGCTCGATATCGAAGATGAGCAAGACCGATTGGAGTGTCTTCGGCAACGAGCGGACGGAGTTGCGCGAGACATTGGAGAGCTTCAACCCATCGCTACCGAGGTTCGGGGCTGGGAAGCTGCGGGAAAAGCTGAGCGCGGCGCAATCCTCGATAACATCGTTGTTAAGTGCGATGGACTTGCGAGCCGCATCAGAGCAGGAGTTGCGGGAATGCGAATCAAAGTGGAAGAGCTTAGAAGCCGAATATCGCGCCCGCTCGAATATCTGATGCGAAGGGAACAGCCAAGGCAACAGAGCCTTAATGACGTGCTGCGGGATGCGCAGCGAGCGGCGGATGCGTGGAACCGCGACCACGCTGCACCGCAGAGGACGTATCGCGGGCGGGCTAGATGATGTGTTATAGTAGTACCTGTAATACACGACAAGGAGGTGCGACATGGCTACCGCGGTCACATCAATGAGGATTCCAACCGAGTTGAACGAGCGCTACAGCCGTCTTGCGAAGGAGACTGGCAGGTCGAGGAGCTTCTACGTTAACGAAGCCCTGCAAGAAGCTATCGACCGTTTCGAGTACGAGTACGGGATTCTCAAGGATATCGAGGACTATCGTGCTGGCAGGCTTGAGACCTACAGCATCGACGAGGTAAGGGCGCACTGTGGCCTGGCGAATTGATTTCACGAGGAACGCCGACAAGGCGATGCGCAAGCTCGATAAGGGCGTTGCCGCGCGGGTGTTTGACGAGCTTGACGAGATAGCGAAGCTCGAAGACCCAAGAAGCAGGGGCAAGGCATTGACGGGAAACTTGGCAGGCGTGTGGCGATACAGGGTCGGTGACTACCGAATCCTGTGCGACATCAATGACGGCAGGCTCGTCATTCTCGTGGTCGATGTTGCGCATAGACGCGAGGTTTACAAGCGCAGATAAAAAAGAAAAGCCCCAGCAAGCTTGGCGGCGGCAGGGGCATTCGATACAAGGAGATTATAGCATGGCGGCAAATGCTGGCGAGACGAAGGTAAAGCTCTGGGAGGGCATCTGCTATCCAGAGAACATGCGCGATGACTGGCAGGATGAGATAGACGACATCCTCCAAGTTCCTTTCGCTTACGCGGTTCACGACATCGACCATGACCAGAAGAGCAAGCAGCGGAAGACGCACGCGCACATCATCGTTGTCTGGGGCGGCAACACGACCCGCAAGGCAATCATCAACGTCTTGAACCGATTGAGCGCTGACGGTAAGAAGTGTTGTTCGTCCGCCGAGCCAATAAACAACATCCGGCACGCATATGACTACCTGATTCACGACACGGCTTCCTGTCGCAAGAAGGGAAAGGAGCTGTATCCCGTCGAGGCTCGCATCGAGGGGAACAACTTCGACATTGGTCAGCTTGAGCAGCTCTCGACCAAGGACAAGCAGGACATGCTCTTCGAGTTGGTCGGCTTCATCATGTGCGAGAAATTCGAGACCATCAACGACTTCACGACTGCGGCGCTAAAGGAATTCCCCGAGCAGTACCGCGAAATCATCGTCGGCTACAACTCGATTCTCGAACGCTATTGTCGCGGTAACTATCTGAACGCTGAGCGCAAGCGCAAGCGCGTGGAGCAGGCGGGCACGAAAGAGTAGTCGGGTCAATGCAGCAATGCGTGACCACGGGGGCGGAGTAGTTCCGCGCAGCGGATCTACGGAGACCTCGTTCACGGATTGCGGAATTGACGCGGCGGACAACTGGATATACCAGACTTGATTAAGGGTCGATGGACGCTCTGCTCCATCGACCCTTTCCTTGCCTAAGTCTGCGAGTGCGGAAGGGCTGGGGCATGGATTCCCATGGGCGAGGTACTACGACCTCGCCCATGGGAATCCGATATCCGATACCGATACCGACAGTGACGAAGTTCGGCGACTCATTATTTTTCGCTAACTACGTCCGAAAAATAGTGTGACAAATGACAAATGACAAATCGCTGGCCTGCGGGTTTCGAAAGGGGCGCAAAGCCCCTTCGTCTGGGTGGTTTGGAGGGGCGAAGCGCCCTCCATTCGGCGCAGCCGAATAGGCAAGGAAGAGGTGCCGCCACCGATGACGCGCAGCAATCTCGACCGCTGGGAGGATTGCGGAGAAGCCCCGCAGGGCACGTCCTTAGCGTAGCTAAGGTCTAACGTGCTAGACTTTAGTCGATTAAGTCTGTACGGTTCGGAGGTTTCCATGGCTCACATCGCGAAATACAAGGCTCCATCGGTCGGGCACATGCTTGCCCACTACCGCCGCGATCGCAGCAGCCTGGAGCGCGACAACATCGACCCCGAGCGCATCAAGAACGACTTGGTGGTCGGCCACTACACGAACAAGGACGGCAAGCTCGTTGTGGGGCGCGTGGAGCCGCGCGAGGGCGAGCCGAACTGGGGCACGGTGGAGAGCCGCATCGAGCGCGTGAACGAGGCCCAGAAGGCCGCAGGGAAGCGTGCCACGCGCAAGGATGCGGTCGTTATGG
>CAJKQY010000150.1:0-3144 GCA_905202145.1 uncultured Collinsella sp. | reverse complement strand
CGCCGCTCGTTAAGACCTGCATCGCCGGCCACGACTGCAACTGGGGCCGCGTTGCCATGGCGCTCGGCAAGTGCGGCGTGCAGTTTAACCAAGAAGATGTGTCCATCGACATGATGGGTATGCCCGTCTGCCGTGATGGCCTGACCGTTCCCTTTGACGAGGACGAGGCGCTGCGTCGCTTTGAGGCGCCCGAGATCGTGATCTCAGCAGACCTGGGCGCAGGGGACGCGGCGACCACCGTGTGGACTTGCGACCTCACGCACGAGTACATCTCCATTAACGGTGATTACCGTTCCTAGAGTCCCGATGTGCCGCGCGTCCCGCTGCAATCGCGGGCAACGAGGTGCGGCGCGATAGCTACACGAAAGACGAGGCAGACTATGAAGTTCGCACGCGATTGCCGCTCGAGCGAATCCAACGAAGTTACCGCGCAGCTGCTGTTCGAGGCGCTGCCATGGATTAAGAACCTGACCGGTAAGACGGTCGTTATCAAGTACGGCGGTGCCGCCATGGTCGACGAACAGCTGCGTCGTGACGTGATGAGCGACATCGTCTTGCTCAAGATTATCGGCATGCGTCCTGTTATCGTCCACGGTGGCGGCAAGGCCATCAACGAGGCGCTCAGCCACTACGATATCCCCGTCGAGTTTAAGAACGGCCAGCGCGTGACTACGCCTGCCACCATGGACATCGTGCGCGAGGTACTGGGTGGCAAGGTCAATCAGGAGCTGGTCGCGGCGCTCAACCACCACGGCAACCTGGCCGTGGGCGTGTCCGGCAGCGACGCCGGCACCCTTATCGCCGAGCCACTCGACCCAGAGCTCGGCCGCGTAGGCAAGGTCACGCACGTCAACACCGACTATATCGAGCGTTTGCTCGACAGCGAGTACATTCCCGTTATCGCCACGGTCGCGGCGGGGGAGGACGGCGGCTTCTTCAACATCAACGCCGATACCGCCGCCGGCGCCGTTGCGGCGGCGCTTCATGCGCACAAGGCGATTTTCTTGACCGACGTCGACGGCCTGTACAAGGACTTTAGCGACAAGGATTCGCTCATCTCCAACCTGACGCTCGATGAGGTCAATGAGATGCTCTACGGCGGCGAGGTCGACAAGGGCATGATCCCCAAGCTGCGCGCCGCCGTCGATGCGCTTACCGCTGGCGTGTTCCGAGCCCACATCATCAACGGCACGACGCCGCACTCGCTGCTGCTGGAGCTGCTGACCGATGCTGGCGTCGGTACCGTGATCCACTCCACCGAGACGGCCTACGAGTTCGATACGCATCCGCACCCGCTTTCGACGTTTGCGGCGCGCCTGACCGAGAACCTCGACGAGGTCGAGAAGCTCCAGACGGTTTAACGTCCTGGCGCCGCATCCTAACACCCATAGCCCGCGCCGCCCGGCGCTCGACGAAAGGCATCCCATGTCACTTGCTGCTCAACAATCGCTCGAATCCCACTACGTTATGCATACCTTTGGCCGCTCACCGGTAGAGTTTGTCGAAGGCCACGGCATGAAGCTCACCGGCGATGACGGCCGTGAGTATCTTGACTTTCTCGCTGGTATTGGCGTGTGTAGCCTAGGCCACGGTAATTCTGCAGTGCTTTCGGCGGTCGAGGCTCAGGCCAAAAAGCTTCTGCATGTGTCTAACTACTTCTACATCGAGCAGCGTGGCCAGGTCGCGGCGCTGCTGTCCAAGCTTGCAAACGACGACGTAGATGGTGCGTGCGTGCTGGCCGATGCCATCGCCGCCGGCGATGAGACCACGGCCGCTGCGCTCGGTGCCCCAGCTGCGGACGAGCAAGTGTGGGAGACGTTCTTTGCCAATTCTGGTGCCGAAGCCAACGAGGGCTCGATGAAGCTCGCGCGTCTGTACGCCAAGCGTGCCGGTAACGGCGGCAACACCATCGTATGCATGCGCGGCGGCTTCCACGGCCGTACGCTCGAGACCATTGCCGCCACCATGCAGGATTGGCTACAGGACAGCTTCCGTCCGCTGCCGGGTGGCTTTGTGGCCTGCACGCCCAACGATGTCGACGAACTGCGCTCGATCTTTAAGCAGCTGGGAAGCGAGGTCTGCGCCGTCATGCTCGAGCCGATCCAGGGCGAGAGTGGCGTGCATCCCATGACCGAGGAGTTTCTGGCGGCTGCGCGCGACTTGGCACACGAGGTGGGTGCCGTGCTTATCGCCGACGAGGTCCAGTGCGGCCTGTTCCGCTCCGGCAAGCCGTTTGCGTTCCAGACCTATGGCGTGGAGCCCGACATTATGAGCCTTGCCAAGGGCATTGCCGATGGCGTGCCCATGGGTGCCGTGGTGGCAAAGAAGGAGATCGCCGACGTGTTTAAGCCTGGTGATCACGGTTCGACCTTTGGCGGTAGCTGTTTGGCTGTCGCGGCGTGCGCCGCGACGCTTTCCGCGCTCGTGCGCGGCGATTATGCCGAGCATGCTGCCAAGGTGGGTGCTTATATGGAGGCAAAGCTCACCAAGCTGCCGCATGTGGTCGAGGTACGCGGTCGCGGCTTAATGCTCGGCTGCGATCTGGATGACGCTGCGGGCGATGCGCATGATATTGTTGCCCGCGCGCTGGCCGCCGGTGCCGTGATTAACGCTACGGGTGCCCATACGCTGCGTTTCCTGCCGCCGCTCGTCTGCGAGGAAGCCGACGTGGATAGTCTGATTGAGATCCTGTCGGGTGTCTTGGGCTAACGCGGTGCAATAACTCAATTTGGACCGGGTTCCGGACTGCTGACGTGCCCTATGCGGCATGATTCAGCGGTCTGGAGCCCGTTTTGCCTTAGATTTGCTAAGGCAAGGGGGACCTGCTGACCAAAAAACATCAAATATGAGTACTGCTACCGATTTGGTAGCAGCAGTTTTGGACTAATAAGGCCAGATATCAAGTCGAAATGGCGATGAATACACGATTTTGATCTAACTGTTAGTCCTTATAATGGACACATGTTGCGTAACTTAAGCAAATACTGTCTATTTATATGTTGCAAACAAAGTAGCAGTACTCATTTTTGCCATTTTTTGACCACGGCCTTTGTGACAGACGCGCTGGCGGGTTCGAATCCCATGCGCTGGGCATGAAAAAGGAAAGGCCTCCATCGCTGGAGGCCTATCAAATCAGTGGTGGGC
>CAJKQY010000149.1:0-3162 GCA_905202145.1 uncultured Collinsella sp. | reverse complement strand
GCCGGGGCATCCGTGCGCGGCGCGTGCCCTGTGCGCCCGCGGACGGCATCGCCTGTCTATGCCGTTTGACGAGCGCGACCGGATTTTGCATCCCATGCGCCGCCGAGCTGATGGCTCGGGGTTCGATGCGGTGAGCTGGGATGAGGCGTTTGCCCAGATTGCCGAGCGCCTTTTGGGGATTGTTGACGAGCGCGGGCCCCGTGCGCTGGGCATGACGCTTGGCGTGCCCTCGTTCGACCGCTACTGGGCGTGTCGTTTTATGCATGCGCTGGGCTCGCCCAACGTGTACGGTGCCGACGGCGCCTGCGAGGTAAGCCGTCTCACCGGTTGGGAGCACAGCCTGGGTTATAGTCCCGCCTCCGACCTTGCGCATACCGACTGCATCATGTACCTGGGGCGTTCCATTGTCGATTCGTCGACGATGGGGGCAGTCGACGCCTTGAATGACGCACGCCGGCGCGGGGCGAAAATCATTGTCGTGGACCCGCGGCGCAGTGGCTCTGCGGCGCTTGCCGACCGCTGGTTGCGCGTGCGCCCGGGCTGCGACTTGGCCTTGCTACTGGGCATTGCACATGTGCTCATTGCCGAGGACTTGTACGACCGTGAGTTTGTTGCCCGCTATTCCACGGGGTTTGATGAGCTGGCGCAGGCGGCTGCTGTTTGGACGCCTGAGTGGGCCGAGTCGATGTGCGACGTGCCGGCCGCGGAGATTGTCGCGACGGCGCGCGATCTGGCTGCCGCCGCGCCTGCCGCTGTGGTAGATGCGGGCTTTCATGGTGGCATCGGTATCGCGTATGCCAATAGCACTCAGACCGCGCGCGCTATCTGCTTGGTCGATGTGCTGCTGGGCTGCATCGGACACGCGGGCGGTGCGCTCAACCCACCGACGCCGCTTGTGTTGGGAGACCTCGATCCCACGCGCTTTGCGGCGCCGCCGGTGCCGCGCGAGCCCAAGCTGGGGTCCGAGCGCTATCCGCTCGTCGATCCGGTGCGCGGCCTGTGCACGACCATCGGCCAGTCGATTCTTGCCGGCGATTTGCGTGGGCTCATCGTCTACGCCAGTAATCCCGGTGCGGGCTATGGCAATGCGCAGGCTTGGTTGGGCATCTTGCAGCAGCTCGACTTGCTCGTGACAATTGATATTCGCTGGTCCGAGACGGCGCGCGCTTCTGACTTCGTGCTGCCCGACGTGACGTATCTGGAGGCCGACCGCGGCGTGGGAACGGTGATGGGCGTTAACGATGCGCGCGTGTTCTACCGCAACGCCGTGCTGCCCGTGCAGCATGACGGCACACGTCCCGGTCGGGAGATTTTTGCCGGTCTGGCGCAGGCGTGTGGCGTGGGCGAGTATTTCCAGTTTACGTCTGACGATCTGACGGCTGCCCAGGTGGCGCCTTTTGGGATCGATCTGGACGAGCTCAAGGAGCGCGGTTGGGCCGATACGGGCGTGGCACTGCCGACGCGCACGGGTGAGCCGATGATTCCGCTTGCCGGCGGCAAAATTGCGCTGGCAAGTGACGTATGGGAGCGTGCCGGCCTGGGTCGTGTACCCGACTGGATCGCTCCCATGGTGGAGCCTGGCCCGGGGATGTTTCGCCTCATTAGCGGCAATCGACCCTTTGAGTCGCATACCTCGCGCAGACTCGCGGCGGCCGGTGCCGCCGAGGTGGGGTCGGACTTGGACGCCGTGCAGATGAACGCCGATGCCGCCGCTCGCATGGGTATCGCCGATGGCGAGGTCGTCGAGCTTGTGAGCGACATGGGCCGCGATCGCGTGCGCGTGGAGACGACGCCCTATCTGCATCCGGCGTGCATCTTCACCTCGGCCGCTCCCGGTGGACGCGCGTTCGGTGCCGATGCCGGTGGCGCTCAAGCCTTGGGCGTGGGCCCGCTCGACCATACGCCGTTGCGTTGGGATCCGTTGACGGGTGCCGCGCTCACCCAGGAAAACGCCGTTCGCGTGGAAAAGATCGCGGCGCGCGAGGATAATAACGAGTAATTGACTCAGCTGATGTATTCGACTGATCCACGTTTCTTTTGAAAGGCCGCACATGAGCGATAGCCAGAACATGTCCGATGAGGTACGCGCCCGCCTGCGCGCCATTCCTTCCGTTAACGAGCTGCTTGCCGAGTGGCCGGTAGTGAAGGCGGCGGGGGAGACCTGCGACGCGGTGGTGCATGCCGCCATCACGGCCGAACTCGACGAGGAGCGCGCTGCGATTCGTGCCGGTGCCGCCCCGCGTTCCAAGCGCGAGCTGGCCTCGGCCATCGAGTGGCGTGCGCATCGCTCCGCGCTGCCGAGCTTGCGTCCTGCCGTCAATGCCACGGGTGTCGTTATCCATACCAATCTGGGCCGCGCCCCGCTCGCGGAGTCGGCCGCCAAGGCCGTGGCCGAGGTCGCGCGCGGGTATAGCACGCTCGAGTACAGCGTCGACACCTGCTCGCGCGGGTCTCGCAAGGAGCATGCCGCGCAGCTGATCCGCTCACTCACCGGTGCCGAGGACGCGCTAGTCGTCAACAACAACGCCGCCGCGGTGCTGCTGGTGCTTGCCGCCCATGCCGCGGGCAAAGAGGTTATCGTCAGCCGCGGCGAGCTCGTCGAGATCGGTGGCAGCTTCCGTATTCCCGACGTCATGGCGGCCTCGGGCGCCAAACTCGTCGAGGTCGGCGCCACCAACCGCACGCACCTTGCCGATTACGAGCGCGCTGTCACGCCCGACACGGCCATGATCCTGAAGGTCCATCCTTCCAACTACCGCATCGAGGGTTTTCACGAGGAGGTGGGTTCTCGGGAGCTTGCGGCGCTTGCTCACAAGCATGGCCTGCTGTTCTACGAGGACCAGGGGTCGGGCGCGCTTTTGCCCGATGACATCCTGGTGCGCGGCGGTGAGGAGCCCACGCCGGCTTCGGTCGCGGCGGGGCTCGATATCGTGTCGTGCTCGGGCGATAAGCTGCTCGGTGCCGCACAGGCGGGCATTATCATGGGCCGTCGCGATCTGGTCCAGGCTTGCGGGTCGCATCCGCTTATGCGTGCCCTGCGCCCGGGTAAGTTGGCTCTCTCGGCGCTCGAGGCCACACTGCGCATTTACATGGATGGGGCGGATGTGGCCCATCGCGAGGTGCCGGTGCTCAACATGCTCACGCTTCCTCAGGCTCATCTGG
>CAJKQY010000148.1:0-3238 GCA_905202145.1 uncultured Collinsella sp. | reverse complement strand
ATTAGAAGTCGGCGTTGCCCACGGTGCGCGGGTGCGGCAGGACGTCGCGGATGTTGCCCACGCCGGTGAGGTACATCACCAAGCGCTCGAAGCCCAGACCGTAGCCGGCGTGCTTGCAGGAACCGTAGCGGCGCAGGTCAAGGTAGTACTTGTACTGCTCGGGATTCATGCCCAGGTCCTTGATGCGGGCCTCGAGCAGATCCAGGCGCTCCTCGCGCTGGGAGCCGCCGATAATCTCGCCGATACCGGGAACCAGGCAGTCGGCGGCGGCGACGGTCTTGCCGTCCTCGTTCATGCGCATGTAGAACGCCTTGATCTCGGCCGGGTAGTCGGTTACGAAGGTCGGGCGCTTAAAGTGCTCCTCGGTCAGGAAACGCTCGTGCTCGGTTTGCAGGTCGATGCCCCAGCTCACGGGATAGTCGAACTTGTGGCCGGCAGCCACCGCCTGCTCCAGGATCTCGACGGCCTCGGTATAGGTGACGCGGGCAAAGTCGGAGTTTGCCACGTGGTTCAGACGCTCGATCAGACCCTTGTCCACAAACTTGTTGAGCATATTGAGCTCGTCGGGGCAGGTGGCCATAACGTCCTTAAGAACGTACTTGAGCATGGCCTCGGCGTTGTCCATGTAGTCGTTGAGGTCGGCGAAGGCCATCTCGGGCTCAATCATCCAAAACTCGGCGGCGTGGCGCGTGGTGTTGGAGTTTTCGGCGCGGAAGGTGGGACCAAAGGTGTACACGTCGCCAAAGGCCATGGCAAAGTTCTCGGCATTGAGCTGGCCGGACACGGTGAGGCTCGCATGCTTGCCAAAGAAGTCCTGGCTCCAGTCGACCTCGCCGGACTCGGTGAGGGGCGGGTTTTTGGGGTCGAGCGTGGTCACGCGGAACATCTCGCCGGCGCCCTCGCAGTCACTCGTGGTGATGATGGGGGTGTTGACGTAGACAAAGCCCTGCTCCTGGAAGAAGCGGTGGATGGCGGCAGCCGCGACAGAGCGGATGCGGAACACGGCGCGGAACAGGTTGGTGCGCGGGCGCAGGTGCTGCTGGGTGCGCAGGAACTCGACGGTTGCGCGCTTTTTCTGCAGCGGGTAATCCGGAGCGCTGACGCCCTCGACCTCGATGGAGGTGGCAGAAAGCTCGAAGGGCTGGGGCGCATCGGGGGTCAGCTTGACGGTGCCGGTGCAGATGAGTGCGGCCGAGACGTTTTGGTGGGCGATCTCGTCGTAGTTGTCGAGCGCCTCGCGGTTCATGACGACCTGCAGGTCGCGGAAGCAGCTGCCGTCGTTGAGTGTGACGAAGCCAAAGTTCTTCATGTCGCGGACAGACTTGACCCAGCCGGCAACGGTGACGGTCTGGCCACCGAGCGACTCGGCATCGGCATAGAGCTGCGCGATTTTGGTGCGGTTCACGTATCCTCCCATAACGGTTGAATGATAGTTATCCATACAGTTCGATATTCTAGCAGCTCGGCTCATTTGAGCTATACAGATAAAGCATTGGCGGGATGGTTTTTCAAACGAAAAGCGCCCGCGGCCAAATGGTCGCGGGCGCTTGGCGTGGTGCCTTTTGGCTGTGTGGCGCGGGACTTGGCTACTTGGTCTTGGCCACCAGCAGCGGGTCGCCCAGCTTGACGAGCGGGTTGCCGCCGATAAGCGTTCCGGACTCGCCGACATGGTCGATGCTCTTAAGACGGTCGAGCTCGGAGACGATGACGGTCACGATGTCCTCGTGACCAGCGGCCTTAATGGCCTCGCGGTCGAAGCTGATGAGCGGCTGGCCTGCCTTGACCACATCGCCCATCTCGACAAAGCGGGCAAAACCCTTGCCGTTCATTTCCACGGTGCCCAGGCCAACATGGATGAACACGCGCAGGCCGTCCTCGGTGATCATGCCGATGGAGTGGTTGGTGACAGTGGTGGCACCGATGCGGCCGTTGGCGGGCGCATAGATGGTGCCGGTAATGGGCTCGATGCCATAGCCCTGGCCAAGCATGCCCGAGGCGATCGTCTCGTCGGGAACCTCGTCCAGGTTGACGAGCACGCCGTTGACGGGGGCGTAGATGACGCCTTCGCGGGTAGCGAAGCTTGCTGCGGGCGGAACGGACGCCTCGCCGGTCGAGGTGAAGGTGGACTTAAGCGAATCGAGCAGACCCATAGTTGCCTCCAGCTTAAATAGGCGCATATCGCGCGTTTGGTTTGCCGGAAACGTTTCACATGTGTTTCGCGGCTTGGTCAACGCCCCTATTCTACGCTGCTCAACGATACCTCTGAACTGGGATTATGTGATATATCAGTTGAAGGCCAACTTATTGCGGGGGTGTTTCTGCGTCGTGGGCTCAAGTGGGGTACGCTAAGGTGCGAAAAACGAGTGCGCACGAATCGCACGGAGGGAGCACCTATGATTATTGAGAACCATGCGCTGTGGGGCGAGGAGCCGACCGAGGATTATCCGGCGACGTTTACGTATCTGGGTGCCGAGCCGCTGCCCGACAAGCCCAATGGCCGCCGCCCCGCGGTAATCATCTGCGGCGGAGGCGGGTTTACGCATATCGCTCCGCACGAGCAAGACCCGGTGGCGTTTGCGTTTTTGGACCGCGGCTACCAGGCCTTTGTGCTCAACTATGTGACGAGCGCCACGGGCGACGTGAGCTTTCCGCACCCGCAGGCGGACCTCGCCAAGATGGTCGCTACCGTGCGCGCCAACGCCGACGAGTGGCATGTCGATCCCAAACGCGTGTGTGTCGTAGGTTTCTCGGCGGGCGGTATGATCTGTGCCTCGTTGGCAACGCAGTGGAAGACCGGACCCTTCGCGGGCCTTGCCGGGGCTCGTCCGGAGGATATTCGTCCCGACGCCGTGGTGCTGGGCTATCCGTTGCTCGACCTTGCCTATGTGCGCGATATGCAGACGCGCGACCCGCGCATTGACCTGCGCGTGCCCAAGACGGGTGGCAAGACGGGGCGCGATTTGCTCAACGACTATCTGTCGATGGTGACGGGCGGCGAGGCGACCGATGAGCACCTGACCGACATTTGTCCTACCACGCACGTTTCGCGCCAGATGCCACCGACCTTTGTGTGGGGCGTGTCCGACGACAAGACGGCGCCGATCGCGCAGGTCTATCCGTTTGCCCAACGCATGGCAGAGGAGGGCGTCCCTTGCGAGATGCACGTGTTTGACCAAGGTGGTCACGGCCTTTCGCTCGGCAACGTCAACACCGCGGTCGACAACGAGGACAAGCAGGT
>CAJKQY010000147.1:0-3288 GCA_905202145.1 uncultured Collinsella sp. | reverse complement strand
CCTTGCGGATGGCGCCCAGCTGGGCATCGACCGTCTCGCGCACCTTGTCCAGGCGGTGCTCGATGCCCTCGCGGTTGGCACCGAGCTGTTGGGCCGTCTCGCGGCGCAGGTCATCCATACGGTCGCCAGCCTGCGAGAACTCACGCGCGATGGTCAGGTAGCGCTGCTGCTCTACGGCCGCATCGGTCGTCTGCTGCTGCGCGATGGCATTTGCCGTGCGGCGGGTTTCTGCCAACGCGACGTTGAGGGTGTCGAGCGCGTTGTTGGCCTGCTCGAGCGCAGCCAGCATCTCTGCCCCGCTATCGCCGCGCTCCCGCAGCTCGGCGCGAAGGCCCTTGAGCTGCAGGGCACAAGCCACAGCAACCCCCGCCGCCACCAAGGCGGTCACAGCAAGCACGATATCAATAGCAGACATAGACTCCGCCCAACAAACCCAATCGATTATCAATCGAAACCTCGATCAATCTTACCCCGCCACACGCATCGGGCGCCCGGCCCCTTCTTGGGAGCTTCTCTCTTCCGCATATTCCATAATGCGACGCGCCGTCTCCCTGCTCACCTTTGAGTCATCGCCGGCTAAGTATGCGTACACGTTTCCCTTATTCAGATTCAAATCGCGGCAGAGACCGTAGCGCGTTACGCCCGATTCCCCTAGCGCCCCCAATGTTCTTTTTCGCATCAGGGCGTTGATCCTTCTGTCCGCCACTGGCTTTTCCTTCACCGCTCTATACGCACGCCAAACGTTGGCATAACGGTTAGGGAGCTCACTTTTGGCGCATAGAGACGCCATGCCACCCGCTTGATCGTACAAGGACAAAACGCCTCGGTAATCCTCTTCCATCCACGAGCCCTCGGATAAACCCAGAACGTATTCAGCTTTTCCCTGCGCCAAAGCGAGCAAAAACAGAGGCTCCGCCACGCGCGGTGCAACCGTCGTCGCCCGCTCAACCAGTTTTCTAAAACTCAGCGACTGCTGTCCGGATAGCTCTCGGCAATAGCCTTTTAAGAATCCCTCAAAGGTCAGATTCAACCGAGCACCTCCTTTTTGTATTGCCTGTATGCACAGACCATCTCTTGATAGCTTCGCTCCGAAGGCGACGACGCCAGCGCTTCTCCGTCGTCGAATATAAGCCGTTCGAGCAGCCCCCAATCAAGTCGGTCGACGAATGCCTGACTATGAAGATCGACGATGTCGTTCGGACGGTAGGCATAGAGCTTCATTACCGCCAGGTCCTCCAAGGATGGCGTAAAGTACCTGATAAAACGCGCGCCAATATCCAAGGGAATCAAACGATCTTCGTAATTGAATGGCATCTGATTACAATACGCCACCGCCATACCATTTACCTCGGGGTATCGAGCTATGATCTCGCGGAGGCACCTGTCTGCCTCAAACACATCAATGTCATGTGTAACCGACCGATTCGTCACATCGTTTAGCATGAAGGCGCTTCCTCCCACCAATACAACGCTCGGCCTGTCGTCTCTTGGACCTATTTCCAGCTCCGCCTCTTCGTCAATGCCCAAAAGAGTCTGCTCTAAATCCTGCTTATACATAGCAAATCCTATTATTATTTATCTTTAATAATACTATTCAGTTGCACGACAGGACCCACAGGATGCAAGAATTCTACTCGTGGCGATAATCCCTACACCCTAGAAGTCCTAATGTGACAAACGCTAACTCTCCCAGCCGGCGCGGATAGTTGTTATGACATCGCCTAGGCGCTGGCCGAGGGCCGACAGATGTTGGAGCACTTCGCTGGGCGAGGCACCGTTGAGAATGCACGTGAAGGCATATGAGGCCAAGAAGATTGCCGCGAGTCCCAACGGGATCAGCACAATCATCGCTAACGTGCGCAGGCGCTGGCTCACGCGGCGGTGACGTGTGCGGCGCTTGTCGAACGCAAGCTCCTGCGCATATGAATCTTGTTGTACGGAATAGTTTTCTGGCGCCGATCCGCCCGCAGGCGAAACCGTGGGCGTGGCATTTTGCACAGGGGGCTGGGCGGCTACCCCTTGCATTTGCATCTCCATGAGCCGTTGCTGCTGACGCAGCATGCGCTCAGCTTGTCGCTGCGGGGTCTCAAGAAACAGATCCATGCTGGCCTCCAAAATCGGAGCATTCGACGCTTACGCTCAGCATCCCGCACCGCCAAGGCCACGGCAACGCAATCCGTAGCAATAGCTGCAAAGTTTCTTGTTGACAAAAGCTGTCGAAAACCTCAACAACTCCCCTACCAGCACTTTCTCTGAGCTTTTTTATCGAATGATCTTTTGCCCTTCCACCAACCCGCCAACTAACCAAAAGCTGACCAAAAGCTTGACGGAAATTGTGAAGACCGGGACCCCACACAAAAAGTGCCGCCCCAAAGGGTCGGCACACAAACTTATTATCAGCTTTTCTGTAACGAGCATGCGACGACTCAACGCCGGAGCGCAGGGCGGGGAAACCTTTGCCTCGCGCGACCCTGCGGAGCCGTGAGCGAGAGGGAAAGGTTTCCCCGCCCTGCGCTCCGTGGTCGGTGGGGGCAGATTACATGCCCGAAAGACCGCGAGCAGCGGTGGCACACAAAAACGCCAAGACTAGAATCACGAGCGAACCGGCAATGTCGGCCACCACGCCCGTAAGACGACGCTCAAACAGCCAGCTCTCAAAGTGCGGGGCGACATTGCGCCAAACACGCCACAGCAAGATGCCCATGCCGATAACGCCCGGGATATTGAGCAACAAAATCTCGGAGCACAAGAGGCCGATCAGGTTGCCGGCGGCAAAGCCCGCATCGCCCTCGCAGTATTTGCGATAAATCATGTACAGCATGTACGCCACAAACGGCTGCAGACACGCCGAGATAAACGTAACCACCATCGAGGGGTCTTGAGAAAAGACATCGGTGAGCTTATCCGCGCTCGTAGCATCTTTCGAAGCCAAGAACAAGCCAATGACCACCACGGGCACCACGCCCAAGATAACCTCGACCAGAGTAAACAACTTAGCAGTCAGATCCTCGCTAGCCGTATTGAGGTGAGGCGCCCACTCAGGATGAGCATGTGCACCGACCTTCTTGTCCTTCTCGGCACGATCGGCCTTTTTGCCCTCGGCAACCCGACGACCAGGATCCTTGCGAGTCCCCGCCGCAGCAACCCGAGCCCGAGATTTCTTACCCATAAAAAACACCCCGCCAGGTAGTAGATAAACTAAAAGTCGCTACCAAGTGTACCCCACCCATGAACGATGCCGCCCCAACCGGCCCCCACACAAAAACGTGCCGCCCCATAAGGGGCGGC
>CAJKQY010000146.1:0-3368 GCA_905202145.1 uncultured Collinsella sp. | reverse complement strand
TGTCGACCATCTCGCGCAAGACGGTGTAGGCCTGCTCGTAGGCATAACCCTTCGAGAGCACCTGTCCTGTGGTGGTCGAAGTTGCTTGCGGGCGATAGGCTTGGATATCGGCGATGGTTGTCGGCTCGCGTCCGAAGGCGTGGTCGATGAGATATTCGGCATTAACGCCGAGTTCGTCGTAGAGCAGGTTCTCGTCGAGTGCGGCGACGCCCATCAGGTCGTAGACGCCGTATTTCTCGAGACGGGCCGCCACGCCGGGGCCGATGCCCCAGATGTCGGTGATGGGGCGATGGGGCCAGATCTCCTTGCGAAAGGTCTCGTCGTCGAGTTTGCCGATGCGACTGGGCACGTGCTTGGCGGTGATATCAAGTGCAACCTTGGCCTGGAATAGGTTGGGGCCGATGCCGACCGTCGCCGTGATGCCGGTACGCGCCAAGACCTCGTCACGCAACATGCAGGCGAAGCCTTCCTCATCGGTGTGATAGAGGTCCAGATAGGGTGTCACGTCGATAAAGCATTCATCGATTGAATAGACGTGAATGTCTTGCGGACTCACGTATTCCAGATAGATGCCGTAGATTTGCGCCGACACCTCCATGTAGTGCTGCATACGCGGCATTGCTTTGATGTAGTCGATGCCGTCGGGAATCTCGAACAGACGACAGCGGTTGTGAATACCTAAGTCCTTCATGGCCTGCGTGATAGCGAGACAGATGGTCGTGCGTCCGCGCGATTCGTCGGCAACGACCAGGCACGTAGTGAGGGGATCGAGCCCGCGGTCGACGCACTCGACGCTGGCATAAAACGTCTTGAGGTCGATGCAGATATAGGTGTGACGCTCGTGCCCCACGCGTCCTCCCATCAAACACATGTTCTTATCGAATACCTGTTCGATAATACCGGTTTGCGCGGACATCGTCAAAACCTGTCCCTTTTTGGCAGGTATGGTCGTTCGGTTACATTTGGTATTTAACGCAGCCCTAAAGAGTGCGAAACAGCTCGGAAAACCTCGCTTCGTAGCATGAGCCTAACGATCGATACCACCATAAAGCACGGAAGGGTTGTGGGGATAATGGTCAACTATGGGTTTGGTATGCCGACGCGCCTTGTTGCGGATGGAGACGTGGCTCGCTGGTGCGGACGATTGGTCGCTCACTACGGCGGCACTAAGGCGCTGGTAGTGCTGGGCGGTGACAAGCATACGCGTGATGAGCTCGTCTCGGCGGCACTCGGCTCGCTCGATCGCGCCCTGCTCGAACGCGTGCTCTTTCGTTGCGGTTTGGTCGGGGGCGACGGGGGAGACGGGCTGATCGACGAAGCTGTAGCCCTGGCGACCGACGAAGGCGTGGACTTTGTCCTGGCGGTCGGCGATGCCGATACGGCGGGCTTTGCGCGCGAACTCGCTCGTCGCATGGCCGTGCTCGATGCCGGCGAGGACGGCTTTGTTCCCTACGGGTGCATCGTCTCCGAGGGAAAAGTGCCCGCCGTCGTGGGTGCCGGCGAGGTTCCCGTTTTTGCCATTATCGCACCCGAGCTGCTGGAGGGTATCGGCACTCCCTTGCGTGAGTTGCTCGGCAGCGTGTGCGCCGCGGCCTAGTGCCTGCCAGGAAGGGACGGGTTAATTTTGGTAGGTAAAGCGTTTGACCTGCCAAAATAAACCTGTCCCTTTTTTGGTGGGTCGCCGTTTGGGGGCGGATTGGCAACGCTCGCTGATTGTAGTCTTGACCTGCGCTAGAATAGGGGCATCTGATTATCCGGGCGCATGGAGGTATGCGCCCGTATGCTGAGGAGGACTTTATGGCAACTGTTGCCGCACCTATCGACGCTACGTCGACCGCCGCTTGGAAGGCGCTCGAGGCCCATCAGGAGAAGCTCGAGGCCGAGGGCATCGACCTCAAGGCCTGGTTCGCTGCCGATCCCGAGCGTGTGAACAAGCTGAGCTTTGACGCTGGTGACCTGCACTTCGATCTGTCGAAGAACCTGGTGACCGATGAGACCGTCAAGCTGCTGTGCGATCTTGCCCGCGAGGTGAAGCTCGAGGAGCGCCGCGACGCCATGTTCTCCGGCGAGCACATCAACACCACCGAGGACCGCGCTGTTCTGCACACCGCGCTTCGCCGTCCGGCAAGCGAGAAGGGCCAGCTCATCGTTGACGGCCAGGATGTCGTCGCCGACGTGCACGAGGTCCTCGACCGCATGTATGCCTTCGCCGAGCGCGTGCGCTCCGGTGAGTGGAAGGGCGTTACCGGCAAGAAGATCGAGCACCTGGTGTCCATCGGCATCGGTGGTTCCGATCTGGGCCCGGTCATGGCCTACGAGGCCCTGCGTCCCTACGCCGACGCCGGTATCGACTGCCGCTACATCTCCAACATCGACCCCAACGATCAGGCCGAGAAGCTCCGCGGCCTGGATCCCGAGACCACGCTCGTGATCATCGTCTCCAAGACCTTCACCACGCTCGAGACCCTCACCAACGCTCGCGAAGTCAAGACCTGGATGCTCGAGCAGCTCAAGGCCCAGGGCGCCATCGATGGCTCCGAGGAGCAGAACGCCGAGGCCGTGGCAAAGCACTTCGTCGCCGTTTCCACCGCACTCGAGAAGGTTGAGGCCTTCGGTATCGACCCCGCCAACGCCTTCGGCTTCTGGAACTGGGTCGGCGGCCGCTACTCCGTCGACTCCGCCGTGGGCCTGTCGCTGATCGTCGTGCTCGGCCCCGAGCGCTTCCAGCAGTTCCTCGAGGGCTTCCATGCCATCGACGAGTACTTCTGCAACACGCCGCTCGAGAACAATGCCGTTGCGCTGATGGGTCTGCTCAACGTCTGGTACGTCAACTTCTTCGGTTCCAAGAGCCACGCCGTGCTGCCGTACTGCCAGTACCTGCACCGCTTCCCGGCCTACCTGCAGCAGCTCACCATGGAGTCCAACGGCAAGCACGTCCGCTGGGACGGCAGCGCTGTGACCTCCGATACCGGCGAGATCTTCTGGGGCGAGCCCGGCACCAACGGCCAGCATGCCTTCTATCAGCTGCTGCACCAGGGCACCGTGGTGGTTCCGGCCGACTTCATCGCCTTCGCCAATACTGCCAACCCCGCAACCGATAGCGGTCAGGACGTGCATGAGCTGTTCCTGGGCAACTTCCTGGCCCAGACCAAGGCGCTCGCCTTTGGTAAGACGGCCGACGAGGTTCGTGCCGAGGGCACGTCCGAGCAGATCGTCCCGGCTCGCTGCTTTGAGGGCAACCGTCCGACGACCTCGATCTTCGGCGACACGCTGACCCCGTTTGCGCTCGGCGAGCTCATCGCCCTGTACGAGCACATCACGTTTGTCGAGGGCACGGTCTGGGGCATCGACTCCTACGACCAGTGGGG
>CAJKQY010000145.1:0-3381 GCA_905202145.1 uncultured Collinsella sp. | reverse complement strand
AGCGAATAGGCAATAAAGCCCTCGGTAGAACCAAAAAGCTCAAGCGCGCAAGAAGGATCAGAAAATCCCCTCGTCATATCGTTGTCATAAACCCGTAGATACTCGGCAATGCTGCTCCACGGATAGCGCTCGATCAGAGCAATACCCGCCTCCTGCGGACCAGCGTGTACAGAGCGAATAGCCTCCATCACCTGCCAGTCGGTATCGAGCGAGCGGCGCTCAAAACGCTCACGAAACAAGCAGCCCGCGCGCCCAGTGCGCTTATTGAACCGACGGGCATACGTCAACAGCAGCCGCTGCATGGCCGCGCTCATTTCGTCCTCGTAATCCAAAAGCACCAAATTCACGTGGTCGCCCATAAGGCACCACGCCACGATTGTCACCCCCGCCTCCCGGCAGCAGTCGCGCATCAGTTCCAGAAACTCCCACCGGTCTTCGTCGCCCTCAAAGATGAGCTGCTTGCCCGTACCGCGGGCACAGACATGGTAAAAGCCGGTAACCGTTCTCCAAACGCGCTGCATGACGCTCCCTTCGCCGGGATCTGCTTGCCATCCAATACAGCACGATTGAAGCGCGCCATCAAAACATTCACGCAAAACAACTACGCCACGCGGCCAAAGGCAGTATACAGGCGGCGAACGGCACCGTTGCAACAGGTCAAACCCTGCAACGCTTACAAAAGCTGACCAAAAGCTTGCCCAAGACGGACCCCCTCTACGGAAGTTCGCGACCACAGAGCATAGAGTTAAATCGTTTCAATTGAAAGTTCCGCGCTTCTCGCTACGAAAACTGAGCCGTTCGCCGAATATTCCGTGCATTTCGCGGTATTATAGGGGCTGCATGTCATGTCCCTTTCGAAGGGTCGCCCGGCAATCGCCAGCCACGACCCCCAGACGGGACGCCAACACGATAGAGAGGAGAGGCATGCAGTACTCACAGGAAGTGGAGAACATGTGCCCCGTTGCCAAGGGTGCATACCACGGCCCCGCACCCATCCCCGAGGAGGGCAAGTGGGTCCAGGCTAAGGAGATTTCCGACATCTCCGGTCTTACGCACGGTGTGGGTTGGTGCGCACCTCAGCAGGGCGCCTGCAAGCTCACGCTGAACGTCAAGGACGGCATCATCGAGGAGGCCCTCGTTGAGACCATCGGCTGCTCGGGCATGACCCACTCTGCCGCCATGGCTTCCGAGATCCTTCCCGGTAAGACCATCCTCGAGGCCCTCAACACCGACCTCGTCTGCGACGCCATCAACGTTGCTATGCGCGAGATCTTCCTGCAGATCGTTTACGGCCGCAGCCAGACCGCGTTCTCCGAGGGCGGCCTGCCCGTGGGCGCCTCCCTCGACGACCTCGGCAAGGGCCTTCGCTCTCAGGTCGGCACCATGTTCGGCACCAAGGCCAAGGGCGCTCGTTACCTCGAGCTCGCTCAGGGCTACGTCACCCGCATGGCTCTCAACGACAAGAACGAGATCATCGCGTTCGAGTTCCTGAACCTCGGTAAGTTCACCGACGCCGTCAAGGCCGGCAAGACCCCCGAGGAGGCCATCGCTGGCGCTATGGGCCACTATGGTCAGTGGGAGAACGCTGCCAAGTACATCGACCCGCGCACCGACGAGGAGACCCACTCCGTCGCCAGCGTGTTCCCGGTTCACGAGTAGAAAGGGAGGGAAATAACTATGACTGTTACGTTCGAAGGTTACGAGCGCCGCGCTGACAAGATCAACAAGTGCCTCGCCGACAACGGCATCGCCTCCCTCGAGGAAGCTCTGCAGATCTGCACCGACAAGGGCTTCAACCCGCGTGAGATCGTCAACAACACCCAGTCCATCGCCTTCCAGAACGCTGAGTGGGCCTACACCCTCGGCTGCGCTCTCGCCGTCAAGCGCGAGGCCAAGACCGCTTCTGAGGCTGCCGCCATCATCGGCGAGGGCATCCAGGCCTTCACCGTTCCCGGCTCCGTCGCTGAGGACCGCAAGGTCGGTCTGGGCCACGGCAACCTGGGCGCTATGCTGCTCTCCGACGACACCGAGTGCTTCGCCTTCCTGGCCGGCCACGAGTCCTTCGCTGCCGCTGAGGGCGCTATCGGCCTGGCTCTGAACGCCAACAAGGCTCGTAAGAAGCCGCTGCGCGTCATCCTCAACGGTCTGGGCAAGGACGCTGCTCAGATCATCGCCCGCATCAACGGCTTCACCTACGTGAAGACCCAGTTCGACTACTTCACGGGCGAGCTCAAGGTCGTCGAGACCATCCCCTACTCCGATGGTCCCCGCGCCGCCGTCAACTGCTACGGCGCCGACGACGTCCGCGAGGGCGTTGCCATCATGTGGCACGAGAACGTCGACATCTCGATCACCGGCAACTCCACCAACCCGACGCGCTTCCAGCACCCCGTCGCTGGCACCTACAAGAAGGAGCGCCTCGAGGCTGGCAAGAAGTACTTCTCCGTCGCTTCTGGTGGCGGCACTGGTCGTACCCTGCACCCGGACAACATGGGCGCCGGCCCTGCCTCTTACGGCATGACCGACACCATGGGCCGTATGCACTCCGACGCCCAGTTCGCCGGTTCTTCCTCCGTGCCTGCGCACGTCGACATGATGGGTCTCATCGGCATGGGCAACAACCCCATGGTCGGTGCCACCGTCGCCTGCGCTGTCGCCGTCGAGGAGGCCCTCAAGGCCTAATCGCGCCCGTGCGATGCTCATATAGTTGAGCTTTAGAGCCGCTATCCACCTGGGTAGCGGCTCTTTTTTGTACCTCCCTCAGTTGCGGTGAAATAGTTCCTAAACAGCCGTCCCATCCTTCCAAACAGGAACTATTCCACCGCAACTTATTGAGAAGACGAGATTGGGCGTTAAGGTATCGGTGACGCCCACCTTCCAATTTGGCCCTTTACCGATTTATCCAATCTTTGCGACACCTTTGCCGATCACCCATGCGACAATGCGCCGGACGAGAAAGGAATCCAATGGAATCGACTGATGTACTGGTAATTGGATCTGGCATAGCGGGCCTTTGCGCCGCCATCGAAGCAGCACGCACGGGTGCAACCGTCACTGTGGCAAGCGCCGGCAAGACTATGAGTGGATCGAGCTTCTTCCCGGGCACCTGGGGCCTCGGCCTGATTGGTCCCGTCGACGAAGACGACGAGCAGGACCTCATCGACACCATCCAGACCGTCGGCGGCGGCGTTGCCGACCCCGAACTCGTCCAGACGTTTGTCCACGGTATTCCTCAGGCTATCCAATGGCTCGAGCATGATCTAGGTGTTGAGTTCCAGCGTCCGCAAAGCGCCGAGAGCGCCCAGCAGAAGCAGTTTATCCCCTGCTTTGACCACAAGACGCGCATGTGGCGCGGCCTCACCCGCAAGCCCCTTGAGGACG
>CAJKQY010000144.1:0-3395 GCA_905202145.1 uncultured Collinsella sp. | reverse complement strand
AGCCCCGTCCCAAAAAGACTGGGTATTGGGCGTTGACAGTTGGCGAGCCGTAGGTAAAATATCAACTTGTCCTGGGGACGTAGCTCAGTTGGGAGAGCGCTGCCGTCGCATGGCAGAGGCCGAGGGTTCGACTCCCTTCGTCTCCACCCTTGGATTTGATAAGCCGCTGACATTGTGTCGGCGGCTTTTTTTAAAAAGAAAGGGCAATACCATGGCCGAGCTTGAGTCCCAACCACTGTCTGCCGAGGAGCGCGCCGAGTTGGAAGAGCTCCGCGCCGAGAAGGCTCGTCGCGAGGCCCAGGAAGAGGCGCGCCGCGAGCGTGAGGAGCTGGCCGCCCTGCGTGCCGAGCGCGAGAAGGCCGAGGAGGCCGCTGCGAAGGTTGCGCCCGCGCCCGCGCCCAAGCCCGCGCCTGCACCCAAGCCTGCCGCCGCGAAGTCCGCACCCGCCGCACCCAAACCTCAGCCTAAAAAGGCCGCTCGTCCCAAGCCCGTCGAGCCCAAACCGAGCCGTGACGAGATGACCTTTGCCCAGCGCATGGTCACCTCCAAGGAGCCTACGGGCGAGAACGAGATCCCCGGCATGGCTCCGGCTCAAAAAATCATCATCGTGCTCGCCCTCATCGCGTTTATCGTCTTTATGGTCTACACGATCACGGGCAGCATGGGCCTGCACTAACCTGTTCACGCCGGGCTCCATGCCCGTACGTCCGCCTCGCCCAACCCTCAACCTCTGCACAACACATCCGAAAGGTCGCCCCATGGCTTTGACCGACATCTCGCATCCCACCGACATCGCAATGCTCACCGATCTGTACGAACTCACTATGGCCCAGGGCCTGTGGGAGAGCGGCAAGGCCAATGAGCAGGGTTGCTTTACGGCGTTTTACCGCGACCATCCCTTTGGCAGCGCGTATGCCGTCATGTGCGGCACCGCCGAGCTGCCCGAGCTTGTCGAGAACCTGCGCTTTACGCCCGAGGACATCGACTATCTAGCTTCGCTCCAGGCTCCGGCCGGCGGCGCGATGTTTAAGCCTGCATTCCTCGACTACCTGCGCAACTTCCGTGCGCATGTAAATATCGACGCCGTGCCCGAGGGCGAGCTCGTCTTTCCGCGCGAGCCTATGGTGCGCGTCACCGGCCCGGCGCTGGAGTGCCAGCTGCTCGAGACCGCGCTGCTCAACATCGTCGGTTTCCAGACGCTTGTTGCCACCAAGACGGCGCGCGTGGTGCTGGCCGCCGATGGTCGCCCCGTCGCCGAGTTCGGCTTGCGTCGCGCCCAGGGCCCCGATGGCGGTCTGGCCGTCGCCCGCGCGAGCTATGTGGCCGGCTGCTCGTCCACGTCTAACGTGCTTGCCGGGCGCCGCTACGGCATCCCCGTCTTTGGCACCCACGCGCACAGCTGGGTGATGAGCTTCGATTCCGAGCTCGAGGCCTTCCGTGCGTTTGCCAAGTCGAGCCCCAAGAACTGCACGCTGCTTATCGACACGTACGACGTGCGCGAGGGCTGCGAACATGCCATTACGGTTGCCAAGGAGATGGAGGCGGCGGGCGAGCGCCTGTCGGCCATTCGCATCGACTCGGGCGACCTGGCTAAGTTGTCCAAGTATGTCCGCGGCCGTTTTGACGCCGAGGGCCTGCCCTATGTGGGGATTTCGGTCTCCAACGACCTGGACGAGTACACGATTCAGTCGCTGCTCGACCAGGGCGCGCCCATCGATAGCTTTGGCGTGGGCACCAAGCTCGCGACCTGCTACGATCAGCCGGCGCTGGGTGGCGTGTACAAGCTTTCAGCCCGTCGGGCGAGCGACGCGGAGCCGTGGACGCCGGTGGTGAAGCTTTCCGAGCAGCCCTACAAGCGCACGATTCCCGGCGTGCAGCGCGTGCGCCGTTATTACGACGGCTTTGGCGGCCCGGTCTGCGACATGATCTATGACGAGGACCATCTGGCGGGGGAGGGCGCCGCGCGCGGCAATACCCTCGTGGCCGTGAACGATGCCGCCCTGGTGACCGACGTGTCCGAGCTTGAGTATCGTGAG
The DNA here is from genome assembly GCA_905202145.1 of uncultured Collinsella sp. Classification (GTDB taxonomy): domain Bacteria; phylum Actinomycetota; class Coriobacteriia; order Coriobacteriales; family Coriobacteriaceae; genus Collinsella. Next base: position 1,359 of record CAJKQY010000144.1, on the reverse strand, counting down.
CTGTTGGTGCCGATCGTGCGCGACGGCAGTGCGGTTGCTCCGCGTGAGAGCATCAAGGACGCGCGCGAGCGCTGTGCTTGGGCACTCGATCATCTGGACGCGGCTTTCAAGCGTTTCCTGTATCCGCAGACCTACGTGGTGGGTATGGAACAGGGCCTGGCCCAGGTGCGCGACGAGCTCGTGCGCAAGAACATGGCCGCGGCTTCGGCCTTCCCCTGGGCAAAATGACCCGAAGGGGACGGAGGAAAACGGATCATATTTGTCCGTCCCGCACCAGGTGCCCCGGCAGCTCCAGCTCGCCCGAACGCTCAACACTCGATTGGTTTGACGTATGACGACTTCTTATAAAACGATGGTGGTAAAGATCGGCTCGTCCACGGTGGTGGGCGCCGATGGCAAGGTCAACCGCGCCTTTATCGGCGGGCTTGCCGATCAGGCCGCGGCCCTGCGCAAGCTCGGCTGGCGCTTGGTCGTGGTGAGCTCCGGCGCCATTGCCTGTGGCTATCCCGTTCTGGGTTTCGACCGCAAACCGGTTGGCGATCTGCCGAGCCTGCAGGCCTGCGCCTCGGCCGGCCAGTGCATCATCTCGTCGGCCTACGACGAGGAGTTCCATGCGCGCGACCTACTCACCTCGCTCGTGCTGCTCACGCGCCATGACACGGCGCGCCGTACGTCCTACCTGCACGCGCGCGACGCCCTGCTGCGCCTGGTGGAGCTGGGCGTGGTGCCGGTCGTCAACGAAAACGACACCGTCACCGTCGACGAGATCAAGTTCGGCGACAACGATACGCTCGCGGCCCTCGTGAGCTGCCTGGTTTCCGCCGACCTGTGCGTGACGCTGTCCGACATCGACGGCCTCTACACCGCCAATCCGCACGAGGACCCGACGGCCGAGTTTGTCCCGGTCGTGCATAGGATCGATGCCAAGATCATTGCCTCGGCGGGCGATTCTTCGACCTCGGTGGGTACGGGCGGCATGATCACCAAAATTCGCGCGAGCCGCATTTTGATGACGGCCGGCATTCAGAGCGTGATTTGCTCGGGCGAGGAGCCCGATGCGCTCGTGCGTCTGGCCCGCGGCGAGAGCGTGGGCACGCTGTTCGACCCGCCGGCGGAGCGCCTGGATATTGCGCCCCGCAAGCTGTGGATTGCGCTGGGCGACAAGGCCCATGGCTCGGTGACGGTTGATGACGGTGCCGCGAAAGCGCTGGTCGGCCACGGGTCGTCCCTGCTTGCGGTGGGTATTCGTGAGGTCGATGGCGAGTTTGCCGAGGGCGATGTGCTCGATGTGTGTGATCCGACCGGTATGGTCGTCGCCCGCGGTATCGCCGAGGCCGATTCGGACGTGCTGGAGCTTGC
>CAJKQY010000143.1:0-3479 GCA_905202145.1 uncultured Collinsella sp. | reverse complement strand
CGGGTCTTTGGAAGGGCGGTTAACGTACTAGGAAATTACTCCTCGTCGGTGTCCTTGGCCTCTTCGGCGTCGTCGGTGTCCACGAGCTGGTTGAGCAGCTCGTCGAGAGAAGCCATGTCCTCGTTGATCGCGCCGTTGGCGGGAGCCTTCTTGTCGTCGATCGGAGCGCCCAGGAGCTCCTCGTCGGCGTCGGCGTGATGCGTCGGAGCGGAGGTACCCAGCAGGATATCGTCCGGACCGTCGGGGCTAAAGACCATCTGCAGCAGCTGCGAGAGGTCTTCCTCGTCGGCAACGTCGTCGTTGTTCTCGAGGATGTAGAGCAGGTCGTGGGCCTCCAGGCCGTCACGGAGCTCCTCGATCGCCTTGGCACCGATACCATCGATGCGTAGCAGATCCTCCTCGGACTTGCCGACCAGGTCGCCGACCGTCTCGATGCCGACCTCGCTGAACTTGTTGGTCCAGCGCTGCGACACGCCCAGGTCGTCGAACAGGTACAGGCGAGCCTTCTCGGCGGAGATGGTGTGGCCGTTGCGGGTGAACGAACCGTCAGCACCACCGAACTCGTCGTAGCCGGCCCAGTCAAGCTGCTGCGGGAGCTGCTCGTCCAGGTCCTTGAGCTCAACCGGAGCCCACTCGGGCAGCGACTTGGCGTTGGGCGAAGCCGGGCCGTCGATGTCGACATAGCCGTCGGCCGTGCGATACGTCAGCTTGGCGTTGGCGTACGGCTTGAGGCCGGTACCGGCCGGGATCTTCTTACCGACGATGACGTTGGACTTAAGGTCGAGCAGGTGGTCGACCTTGCCCTCGATGGCAGCCTCGGTAAGGACGCCGGCGGTACGGATGAACGATGCGCTCGACAGCCAAGAGTCGATGTTGGACGCGACCTTGAGCGTACCCAGGATGACGGGCTCGGCCACAGGAGCCTGACCGCCCAGACGGGCAACTCGCTCGACCTCGTCAGCGAACTCGTAGCGGTCAACGTACTGACCAAGCAGGTACTTGGAGTCGCCGGGGTTAGTGATCTGAACGCGACGCAGCATCTGACGTGCGAGCACCTCGATGTGCTTATCGTTCAGGTCGACGCCCTGGCTGGTGTAGACGTCCTTGACGCTCTCGACAAAGGTGTGCATCGTCGACTCGATGTCGGTCAGCTTACGCAGGTTGCGGAAGTTGACGAAGCCCTTGGTGATCTGATCGCCGGCGCGAACCTCGCAGCCGTCCTCGATCTCGGGCATAAAGCGCACCGAAGCGGGGACGCGACGCTCGTCGAGGACACGGGTGTGGTCCTCGGAGTCGGTGAGCGTCAGCACGTACTCGGACTTCTCGGGCTTAATCGAGAGGTGGCCGGAGTACGGAGCCAGCTCGGCCTCGCGACCCAGGATCTTCTCGTTGACGTTGCCGACGATATCGAACATACGGCTGACCGTAGGCAGACCCTGCGTAATATCGTCGACGCCAGCGACGCCGCCGGAGTGAATGGTACGCATCGTAAGCTGCGTACCGGGTTCGCCGATGGACTGGGCGGCAATAATGCCGACCGCAGTACCGATGGCGACCGGACGACGGGTGGAAAGATCCCAGCCGTAGCACTTCTGGCACACGCCGTACTTGGAGCGGCAGGTGAGCAGCGCGCGAAGCTTGACCTTCTTAAGGCCGGCATCGACCATCTTCTGGATGTCGGCGACCTTCTCGATGTAGCCGTCCTGCTCAAAGAGCACGGTGCCATCGGGAGCCACGACGTCCTCAATGAAGCAACGGCCGACGAGGTCGGTGTTGAGGTCAGTGGTGCCGGGGATGATGAGGTTGTAGGTGACGCCCTCGTGCGTACCGCAGTCCTCCTCGCGGACGATGACGTCCTGGGCCACGTCGACCAGACGACGGGTCAGGTAACCAGAGTCCGAGGTGTGGGATGCGGTATCGACCAGGCCCTTACGGGCGCCGTAGGTCGAAATGAAGTACTCGAGCGGCAGCAGACCCTCGCGGAAGTTCGCCTTAATGGGAAGGTCGATCGTCTCGCCGGACATGTCTGCCATCAGGCCACGCATGCCGCCGAGCTGACGCAGCTGGGTCTTAGAACCACGGGCGCCGGAGTCGGCCATCATGTACAGCGGGTTCTCCTCGTCGAACATGTCGAGCATGAGCGCTGCAACCTTATCGGTACAAGCGGTCCACTCGTTAACGACTTCGATGTGGCGCTCCGTCTCGTTGATGAAGCCCTCCTCGAAGTACTCGTTGATCTGATCGACGTTGGCCTGGGCGCGATCGAGCAGCTCCTGCTTCTCGGCAGGGATGAGAGCGTCCCACACCGAGATGGTGAGGCCAGCGCGGGTAGCGTAGTGGAAGCCGGAGTACTTGATAGCGTCGAGGATCGGGCCGACCTTGGCCTCGGGGTAACGATCGCAGCAGTCGGCAACCAGCTTGGCCACGTCGCCCTTGACCATCTTGTAGTTCATGAACTCGTAGTCTTCGGGCAGGCACTGGCGGTTGAAGATGATGCGGCCGATAGAGGTCTCGAAGCGAGCGGTCTTGTTGCCGGTGACATCGTAGTCGACAAACTCGTTCTTGCCGTTCTTGACGCGGAAGATACGGGTGCCGTCCTCGTTGATGACGTTGGCATCGGCAGCGGACACACGGACCTGGATCTTGGCCTGCATGTCGACCTCGGAGCGGCAGTCATAGGCGTGCAGCGCGTCATCGAAGCTCGAGAACACGTGGTTCTCGCCCGGCAGACCCTCGCGAACCTGGGTGAGGTAGTACACACCAATGATCATGTCCTGCGAAGGGATGTTGACCGGCTTGCCGGATGCCGGCGAGCGCAGGTTGTTCGCAGAGAGCATGAGCACGCGGGCCTCGGCCTGAGCCTGGCTGGACAGCGGCACGTGGACAGACATCTGGTCGCCGTCGAAGTCGGCGTTGAAGGGCGAGCAGACCAGCGGGTGCAGGTGGATAGCCTTGCCCTCGACCAGCACCGGCTCAAAGGCCTGGATGGACAGACGGTGCAGGGTCGGTGCACGGTTGAGCAGCACGACGCGGCCGTCGATGACCTCTTCGAGGATATCCCACACAAAGGTGGCACCGCGGTCGATAGCGCGCTTGGCGCCCTTGATGTTCTCGACCTTGCCAAGCTCGACCAGGCGCTTCATGACGAAGGGCTTGAAGAGCTCCAGCGCCATGGTCTTGGGCAGACCGCACTGGTGCAGCAGCAGCTTGGGGTCGGTAACGATTACCGAACGGCCAGAGTAGTCGACACGCTTGCCCAGCAGGTTCTGACGGAAACGACCCTGCTTGCCCTTGAGGGCCTCGGCGAGCGACTTGAGCGGGCGACCGCCACGGCCAGAGACCGGGCGACCACGACGGCCGTTGTCGAACAGGGCGTCCACGGACTCCTGGAGCATGCGCTTCTCGTTATTCACGATGATCGCAGGGGCATCCAGGTCGAGCAGGCGCTTGAGTCGGTTGTTACGGTTGATCACGCGACG
>CAJKQY010000142.1:0-3549 GCA_905202145.1 uncultured Collinsella sp. | reverse complement strand
AACCGGACGGCCAAATGACATCGCCGTCGGAGCTCTTCCAGCTAACCTCGAACTTTTTCTCGGAGCCCGCGCGGTACGGAAGCGTGAGGTTGGACGTGACGGACTCGGCCGAATCACCCGCAGCGTAACCGATGGCAATCTGCTCGGCTGCATCGTCAAGCATCTGCTGAACGCGGGCTTCGTCCCAAGCAACCTGCACTGTCTTGCTGGGCTGATAGTATTCGGTTTCGTCGCCACGCGACAGCTCAAACACGACCTCGGCGCTACGCAGACCGTCGATGTTGTAACCGGTGTAGTCGTTGGGGTCGATGTAGAAGAACGTCACATCGCCGTTGGTCTTATCCTGAGCGTCGGAGATGCCGACCGTGGCCTTGGCATCCTCTGCATTAAAGGCAACGCCGCCCTCGGAGACCTTGACGTCAATATCGGTAAATCCCAGATCGGCAAGCTGCGCCTTCAGCGCGTCATTGACGTTGCCGCCCTTAGCGCTGTAATCAACGGCAATCTGTTTATTGGCATCGTTGAGCTTTTGGACTGCGGCCTCAAGAGAGCCTGCGGCGATCACGGGATTGGCAGAGACAAGCTCGACCGTCGAGCTGCCGCTCTTGGCGACAGCCTTCAGATACTTGCCCGCAGCAGATGCCGAGACCGTCGCCTCGGCGCCCGACATATCGGACAGCAGCGTCCAGTCGGCCTCCGGAGCCTTCGCATCGTCCGCCGCATACCAGGCAACAGCCGCCTGAGTGGTCACGTCAATGCCGTTGGTGGTCGAGCCGTCAGCGCGCTTAGCCTGCGCCGTCGCCTTGACGCTATCGCCCGAAACGAGATGGGTCGAATCACTATTGATCTGCGGCGTAGTGGTCACGCGCAGCAGGTTATACTTCCCCGCCGCGGTAACGCTATCGGGCGAAACCCACTCAACGGTGTTGTCGAGGGCGTTCGCCGTAACTTTGATGCGCTTGCCGACAAGCGCATCCGAAATGGTCAGGCTGCCATCGGTCGTATCGATGCCGTCGGTGAGCTCGGTCCAATCGGCATCGCCCTCGCCCTTGGCATACCACGCCATGGTGAGCTCGGCATCGTCGGGCACGTCCTTGGTCGAGCCCGACCAGCTTCCCGGCACTTGCACACTCGGCGTGATCTTCGAACCCACGCTCAGCGTAACGTTCTTATCGGCAAGCTCAATGCCCGCCAGCTTGTACTGACCCTTAAGCGTCACGGGGCCGAGCGGGGCAACGGACTGCGCGCCGCCGTAGGAGCTCTTCTTCTGCGTGCTGGAAACGGTATTTTCGCTCGTAACCTTCACGCGCAGGTACTTGCCGGCATAGGCGGCGTCAACGGTATAGGTGGCCTCGGTGGCACCGGGGATATCGGTATAGGCGGAGTCGTAGCTCGAGCTGCTGTTTGCATACTGCCACTGGTAGGTCACATTATCAGTGCGGTCGATATAGTGATAGTTGGAGCCGTCCTTTTTGCGCACCTTGGTCTTGAGCGTATCGCCCACGTGCACGCCGTTGGTGGCAGGAGAGCCCTCAAACTGTACGTCGTACAGCTCAACTTGGCCCGCAACGGAAACAGGACCCGCCGCATAGTAAGGCTTCTGCTCGCCGTAACCGCCGTTGGCCTTAGCCACGACGTAGCAGCCCTTAAGGGCGGCGGTCACCGTCAGGGTGTTACCGGTCTCACCCTCGATAGGCGTGTTGCACGAGCTCGCGTAGTTCGAGGTGCCCTTATACCACTGCCACGTGACATGCGAATCGGCGGTAACGTCGGTGGAGCCCGCCTTGGCGGTCGCCGTAATCGTGGAACCAACCTCGACTTTGCCCGAAGTCGGGCTCATAGTCACGCTCGTGACATTAATTGAACCGGCGGCAGCAACGAGAGCGCCCGTCGAGTTGGTCAAGCTCGAAGAGCCGATCTTCGAAGACACCTTGCACTTGAGGTACTTGCCGCCCAAAGCATCGGTTAGCTCGAGGGTCTCCCCCGTGGCACCCGCAATGTCGGTATACGTGCCACTCTTGGTGTTAGAGCTCTGCCACTGATAGTTGAGCTTGCTCGCGTCGACGAACGCGCCGTACGCGCCGCCCTTCTCCTTGGCGCGGGCCTTAGCGGTATCCCCCACCGCAAAGACGCTCGTGTTGTCCTTGGTGTTAACGATAGACACGGCCGAAAGTTCGACCGCACCGGCCTGTTTGACCTTGCTGGAAGTGGTCTTGTTCACCGTGTTGACGCCAGCGTTGGCCTCGACCCTGATGTACTTGCCCTCAAGGTCGTCGCCCACCACGAGCGTAGCGCCCGTCTCGCCCTCGATCTTGGTAAATCCCGAGTACTGCGAGGTGGATGCGGACCACGTGTAGGTGACCTTGGCATCGGCGGGGGCTTGCTGATAATAGCTTATGTACGGAGTCGCCGTCAGGGTATCGCCTATGCTCGGCGTGTCGCTATTCAGCTTGACGCTGTTAAGCTCCATCTGGCCGACGCCCAGCACGGGACCGGGGATGTAATTAGCGTTGATGCCCGAGCCGTACGCAGCGGGACCATAGTAGTCCTTGCCGTCTGCCGTAACCTTGCAGATGAAGTACTTGCCCACCATAGCGTCGGTAACGGTGAGCGACTGCTCGTGGCCTACGACCTCGGTGTAGTCGGCGACATTGCCGCTGGCCCTGGTCGTGCCGGCGAGCCAGGTGTAAGTCCAGGTGCCGGGATTGGCAACGGACTCAGTCGAAGTGCCGTACCAGTCGTCCTCGACCTCATCGAACATATTTGCCCAGAGTGTATCGCCCGCGCTGAGCGCACCAGACTTCGTGGAATACGAGTTGTCCTTATCCTTGGCGTCCTGGATATAGACCTTGGCCTCGCTCGAAAGCGTCGTGGCAGAAGCGGCGGCAACGGCGTTCTTCTGCTCCGAGGCAGCAGGCACCGCGGGAGAGCTCTCGGACTCAGTCGCGTTGTCTGCGGCGGTGTCAGCACCATTCGCGGCACCCGCAGTTGCGCCCTGATCTGCGCCGACGCCATCGGCAGCAGCGCTCGCCGCAGCACCGTTCGCGTCGGTGTCGGCAACAGTGCCCTCATCGGCCGTCGCGCCGTCGCCGGCCGTCGCAGCCTGCGCCACGGCCTCGGCAATGCCCTCGGCGCCCTCGGCCCAAAGTTGCGCCGGCGTGGTGCCAAAAGCCATGGCAAAAGCCAGGAACGCCACCAGACCGCGCTTGGCTACGCCACGGGCAATCGCTCCATGGCGACGCCACGAGGCGCGCTGGCGCTCGTCTTCAAACATATCCATTTGTCTCCTATTGTCTGAACTTGGAGCATTGCCCAGCGGCTGCCCCACGTCATCGCGCACGTTGCGCTCGAGTACCCCCATCGGGGTCCCCCTTCCCTCCAGAGCCCAACGCGTACCGGCGGCATGCGCCACGGTCGCGTGCAAGATGGGAGGCGATCCGACTTAACCTTACCGACCCGGGCGCGCCGTCCGATCTGCGACGTGACCATCCCGGGCCAAGAGGAATTACGGTTACTGGTACAGCCGGGGACTTGCACCCCGATTCTCCC
>CAJKQY010000141.1:0-3571 GCA_905202145.1 uncultured Collinsella sp. | reverse complement strand
GGGATCCGCCGTTCGTTCGAACGGCGGATCCCACGTTTTTATTTCAGCCAACGTACGTCATAACAATTCCCGGTAGGTCGCAGGGCGCTTCGCGGGCGGGCCAGGCTTTATCTGAACGACTTTGCGAAGCAACCGGAGTGAAGATAAAGCCTGGGCCGCCCGCGAAGCGCCACAAAGACCGCAGGGACGGGAGCAGCTATACTACTCTCAGTAGTTAAGGGTCGCGGATTCGCCGCGTCACCGCTCTCAGCAGGAGGTCTTTGTTTATGGCAGATCAGAAGCCGGTTGTCGGGATCATCATGGGCTCCAAGTCCGATCTGGGCGTTATGGAAGGTTGCACCGCCGAGCTCGAGGCGCTGGGCGTGCCCTATGAGCTCGTGATTGCAAGCGCGCACCGCACGCCGGCGAAGGTCCATGAGTGGGCCTCGACTGCTGCCGATCGCGGTATCAAGGTGATTATCGCTGCTGCTGGCAAGGCTGCTCACCTGGGCGGTGTCGTGGCTGCGTTTACGCCGCTGCCGGTCATCGGCGTGCCTATGAAGACGAGCGATCTGGGTGGTATGGACTCGCTGCTGTCGATGGTGCAGATGCCTTCGGGCGTGCCCGTTGCCTGTGTGGCCATCAACGGTGCCAAGAACGCTGCCATTTACGCCACGCAGATTCTGGGCGCATGCGACCCCGAGTACCGCAAGGTTATCAAGAAGATGAAGCAGGAGATGGCTGACGCCTAAGCGCTCTGCCAGTCCATTTGTAGCATAAGGAGAGCCATGTCCGACTATCAGGGAAAGCGTTTTTCGGCTTCTCGGATTCCCGATCCAGCCAAGTCGGGAGCAGCCCGCGTGCCGCAGCAGGGTCGGATATCCTCTCCTCAGCAGCCGCGCGCGCCGCGTCCCGTGACGCCGGCGAAGCATCGTCGTCAGGATGCACCTACTGCATATCGCCCTTCGTCATACAGCACGGCCAAGAAGTCACCTCGCTCTTCGGCGCATGCCGCGCCATCGAGCTATACTGAGCCGCCGCGCAAAAAGCGCCGCTCCGTCATTCCCATTCTGCTCATCATCATCGGCATTGGCCTGATCGTTGCTGCGGCCGCCATCTTTATCAACGCGCAGATCGGCTACAAGCAGGCGAGCGAGTCGTATCAAAAAATCGAAAAGCAATATGTGAGCGACAAGGACGCCAGCGGCGTGCCAATTATCGACTTCAACGCGCTTGCCCAGACAAATCCCGAGGTTGTTGGTTGGATTTACGCGCCCGGCACCAACATCAACTACCCCGTGGTGCAAACCAACAACAACTCCAAGTACCTCAACACGCTGTTTGACGGTACGGCCAATGCCTCGGGAGCCATCTTCTTGGATAGCGACGACACCGCGCCGGGCATGGTGGATCAGCAGACCACGATTTACGGTCATCACATGAACGACGGTTCGATGTTCAACGTGATTTCGGATACGACCGATCAGGCGACGTTCGACAGCATGGAATACGTGTACTACATCACGCGCGATGCGACGTATAAGTTGCGCCCGCTGGCGACCAAGGTGGTCGAGGACACGTATGCCAAGGCGCGCACGCCTAACTTTGAGGGCGATGACGGACTGAAGAATTACCTGTCCGAGATGCTCGACGGTGCCTCTGCCGTGGCGAGTGATGCCACCAATCGTGCCGCTTCGGCAACCAAGGTCGTAACGCTTGTGACCTGTCGTTCGCTGTCATTTAGCAATACGCGCGCAGTCATGGTACTCACGCCGGTCGAGGAATAAGTGGTTCGAGAGTAGCTAAAAGAGCCCCGTCCCAAATGAGCTACTCGACGACAGTAAAAAGGAGAAATGATGCTTGAGAACGGCAAATCGATGCCTTCGGTTGATGCCTGGCTGCGCGAAGCCAAGGCCGATGTTTCGGCGGCTGATTGTGGGATGTACCTGACACACAATGGCGTGGTGCGTGCGACGCCTAAGTCCGAGGTGCGTGGGGTCGAGACAGATGGTGTGGCGCCTGGACATAAGGTGGGCGGCATGGTGTTTGGCTTCGATGCCGAAAAGGTGCAGGCTGCTATCGAGGCAACGCGCGCGATGCCGGGTATCGGCTATGTGCGCGTGTGGCTGGCGAGCGGTGAGCTTACCGTGGGCGACGACATCATGCTCGTACTCATTGGCGGAGACATTCGCCCACATGTGGTCGATGCGCTGCAGACGCTCGTTGGCACCATCAAGAATGAGTGCGTGAGCGAGGTCGAGCGCGAGGCGTAGGGGCTTGTGTCGATAGAAGGGTCGTTTATAAAAATGCCCGCCGGTACGTGTGATACCGGCGGGCATTTTGCGTTTTGGGCGCGGTGGGCGCTACACGCGCGTCGCATCCTTGGGGCTCATGGTCATGCTCTGGAAGCGGTTCTCCATGTAGTCGTTATCGAAATACTTGCCATAGAACTGCGCGACGGGAATATCTGGCTCCGTGCCGTTGACGCGCTGGTACCAGTAGTCGAGTGACTGCAGCGTCATGACGCCGTCGACCAGCATAATGACGGTAAAGATGACGGTAGCCGAGTAGCGACTCTTCCACGGAATCATGTTGATGAGCTTGAGCAGCCTCGGCAGCAGCAGCTTGATCCAGATAAGGCCACCCAGGCCCCACAGGCAGGCAAAGCCCGTGCAGGTGCGTCCGCCCGTAAGGACGGCGAGTGGGTCGGGCATGCCGAACAGTTTCATGTGCGAGTAGCTCCACGACACCACGCCAAATGAGGTCTGCATAAACCAGCCTACAAACACCTCGAAAGCGCCGCCGATCAGGGCACTTACCAGGAAAATGATCAGAGGATTCTTTTTATAGAAGCGGTTGAGCGCCATGGTCATGAGCACCGCGCCAAATCCGTAGATGGGGCTAAAGGGGCCAAATAGCATACCGGCCCGGTCCTGATAGACGCCGGGATCGACGACGACCATATGCCAGACTTCCTCGAGAATGAGACCTAACACGCTGCAGACGAAGAATACCCAGAACAGGTTGAAGTAGTTGAGCTTGATGTAGCCCTCGCCGGTTTCGTCGCGGCCGAGCATCCCCTCGGCGGCGGCATCGCGGTCGAGCATCTCTTGCAGACGGCGCTGCAGTTCGCGCTCCTGGCGTAGCGTGGGGTCGACGGTGGCCGACAGCGCAATGAGGATACCGAGCTGAATGGCGGGGCGCAGCAGGAAGGGTCCGATACCCTGGAGCATCACGTCAACTAAAAGCTCCACGACGGTAAATGCGATGAGGACGTAAGACAGGCGGGCGGCATTGCGCCGCTGGTCCTTGATGAGGTCCAGGCCAAAGACGATCAAGATGATCGCGCTTGCCGCCGAGAGCATAATGCCGGCGACGATAAGGCCAACCGCGACCAGGGTGTTATCACCGAGCTTAGCGGCGGCGTTGCCGTTAATGAGTGCGGTGATGACCTGCCACATAAAGACGGCGACCGACGGGAGTGTGCCCACGCCGGACAGGATGCACAGGACGGCGTACACTTTAATGATGAGGGGAATCTTCTTGACCTCCGTGGCGCTGGGGACGCTGGGGTCGAGTTCGTTTCGATCCA
>CAJKQY010000140.1:0-3574 GCA_905202145.1 uncultured Collinsella sp. | reverse complement strand
CGCACGCCGTCAAGCCAGATGTCGTAATTCACCGTGTCGTCAACGAATGTCTCACCCGTAGGAATCGGATAGCCGTCGCTGTTCAGCACCCACTGGTTCAGGTTCGGTTCGGCATCCATGTTGTAGAGGTTCTTGTTGAGCGCAGCGAGGAGCTCCCCATCGCTCCCGCCACCAAGGTTTCCTTTGCCCGTGAAGTGCCGGACGTAAGAACCCTCGCCTTCTGCGCCGATGTCGTAAAGGCCCGAGCCATCTTCGGCGTAGCAGCCCTGCACGGCAACATCTTTGTTCTTGCCGACAAGCGTCGCCACATAGTTCCGGCTTCCAGACTCTTTGATGCCGGAGATATCGCTTGTGGTATAGCAGTTCTTAATCTTGATGGGAGCCTCACCGGCAATGCCGCCAACGCGGCTGCCACCATGAAGGTACCCCAGGTTCGCGCAGTTATAGAATTCGGAGCCTTCCGCCAGGGCAACAATGCCGCCGCTTTGGGTGATTGATTGGTAAGAGCTGGCATTGTCGATGTCCATCTCGTTCCAGCAGTTCTTGAAGGTTACGCGAGACGAACGGCCCACGATGCCACCGAGCGTGTCCGAACCCTGAATGGACCCTGAGGCATGCACACCGGTGACGCTACCAGGCCACGCAAAGCCTACAATACCACCGGTAGCTTCGTAACCACTAGTAAGCACGATATTGTTCTCACCGGCGCAATCGCTCAAGGATGTCCCAGAGGTTTCGCCCGCGAAGACGCCAATGTAACTTGTATAGCTCTGCGATTGATGAGATGAGTTGACGTAGCTGTCCTTGATGGTAAGGTTCCGAATATATCCGCCGCTTGAAATCTTGCTGATCAAGCCAACCTTCTCTTCGTTGCACTTGATGTACATACCCGAAATTGAATGGCCGTTGCCGTCGATATGCCAGCCAGCCTCGCCCATCGGGAGCCATTCATTGGGCTGAGATGTTGTCGTCGCCCATTACAGTAAAAAACAGCTAGTTCGGCGGTTGGAGCAATCAATCGCAAAACGGACTACGATTGACGCAAGTTGTTTTTGATAGCTTTTATTTTTAGGAAATCACGAGATAAAAGTTTCGGGTTTCACGACGATTGTTTCGCCTCATAAGCAAAGGCGCCGACCACCTCCAACGGATGGCCTAACTTAGTCATTGCTTCGGTAATCGACTCAAGGAGGCCGGAAAGGAAATGATCGGCATGTCAACTATTCTAGCAATCAAGCAGCGCGCTGCCCGTGGCGACAGCGTCGCCCAGATAGCCAGGGAGGAGGGAATCTCCGAGCCCACGGTGCGCAAATACCGCGACATGGACGACTTCTCCCCTCAGGTCAAGCCCAGGAAGAGGCGCGGTTCGAAGCTTGACCCGTTCAAGGCGACGATAGATCGTTGGCTTGCGGAGGACAGGAAGCGGCGCCCCAAGCAGCGACACACGGCCCAGCGGGTATTCGACCGGCTCGTCGCGGAATGCGGCTACGACGGCAGCTACACAATCGTCCAGGCCTACGTCAAGAAGCGCAAAGCCGAGCTCAAAGGCGCCAAAGACGAGTTCCTCAACCTCGAATGGGCGCCCGGCGAGGGGCAGGTCGACTTCGGCGTGTGCGACTTCAGGGTGCTGGGCGTCATGCGCGAGGTGCACTACCTGGTGGTCACCTTCCCGTTCTCCAACGTGTCGCTGGCGCAATGCTTCTGGGGCGAGACGTCGGAATGCGTCTGCGAGGGCCTGAAGGCCGTGTTCGAGTTCTGCGGGGGCGTGCCCACCCGGTTGGTGTTTGACAACGCCACGGGCGTCGGCAGAAGGGTCGGCCAGGTTGTCAGCACCGCCGACACGTTCACGCGCTTCGCCGCCCACTACGGGTTCGACTTCTCCTTCTGCAACCCCAACTCCGGCCACGAGAAGGGCTCCGTGGAGAATGCCGTCGGGGCCATCCGGCGCAACCTGTTCGTCCCCGTTCCCCGCATCGACAGCCTGCCCGCCTACAACAAGCGGATCCTCGGCAGGTGCCTGGATCGCGCCGGCAAGGACCATTACCTCAAAGGGGAGCCCGAGCGCCAGCTGTTCATGGAGGACTGCGTGGCCATGGCCGACCTGCCGGCGAAGCCCTTCCGCGTCGCGAAGATAGTCACGGCCAAGACCGACAAGTACGGCGACGCGTGCCTCGACGGCAGACACCGCTACCCGCTCGGGCCGGACCACGGCGAGGAGAGGGTGATCGTCGAGCTGGGCGCATTCCGGGTAGCCTTCTACGACGGCGAGGGCACGCAGATCGCCGCCTTCGACCGAGCATACGGGGATGCGCCCACCAAGGCCAGCGACCCCATGTCGCAGCTGGCGCTCCTTTGCAGGAAGCCGGGCGGATGGCAGAACAGCGCCGTCAGGGCGACCTTGCCGAAATCGCTGGCCAGGTCGATGGATTCCATGGGCAGGGCCGACAGGGGCACGATGCTCAGGATGCTTCGCGACGTCAGCGCGGATGCGGGCTACGAGGCCGCGGTAGCGGCGATGGCCGCGCTCGGCGCCGACGGCGGCGTCCCCAGCCGCGCTGACGTCGCATTGGCTGCCGCATGCACGGCGAACGGCCAAGGGTCCATCGCATACGACGACAGCCCCGACCTCGGGATGTACGACGCCGTCTTCGCAAAGGAGGCCTAGCCATGGACATCGAGCAGATGACGAGGGGCCAGATCGAGGCGGAGTTCGCCGCGCTGGCCAGGACCATGTACTTCACCAAGTCGACGATCGCGGCGTTTTCCAAGGATGCCACGCGAGGCCAGCTGGTGGCTGCATGCGAGCTGATCAGGAGCGAGAACGCCACCAGGGAGGAGAACAGGAAGGCAAGGCTCATGAAGCAGGCCAAATTCCCGGCCGTGAAGTCGGTCGCGGACTTCGACTTCGGCGAGGTGTCCTTCCCAGACGGCTACACCGTCGATGACCTGGTGTCATTGGAGTTTGTCCGGCAGGCCCAGGACTTCGTGTTCTACGGAGGATGCGGACGCGGAAAGACCCACCTGTCGATCGCACTGGGCGTGCTGGCGGCCGAGCGGGGCTACAAGGTCAGGTACTTCGAGACCGCGTCGCTGGTGCTGATGCTGAAGGCGGCCGTCGCCGACAACAGGCTCGAGCAGGTGCTTCGCGACATAGCCAAGGCGGACCTGCTGATAATCGACGAGTACGGCTACATCCCGATAGACATCGAGGGCGCTCGGCTGCTCTACCAGGTGATGTCGGCAACGTACGAGACGAGGAGCATGATCGTCACAACCAACATAGAGTTCGGCAAATGGGGCACTGTGCTGGGAGACGCGCACCTGGCCACGGCGACGATTGACAGGATCATGCATCATGGTCGGCTGGTTGAGTTCGGCGGGCAGAGCAGAAGGTTCGAGGAAGCCTTGATGATGGGAAGATCGGACAGTTAGCGAAGAAAGGGTGCGGCACCTTTGCAAAACGGTGAAACCCGAAAGAAATTAGTCGTGAAATCCTAAATTTAGTTGTTGTGAAAAACAGCCGTCGGTGAGGTCCTCGGGGTTCTTCACGAGCGCGTAGCGGCTGCCCTTGATG
>CAJKQY010000139.1:0-3613 GCA_905202145.1 uncultured Collinsella sp. | reverse complement strand
CCGGCATAGACGACGGCGATATCAAAGCCGTCCTCCGCCAGACCGACAGCGCAGGCGCGGCCGATACCCCGCGAGCCGCCCGTGACCAGTGCCACGCGACGTGAGTCGTTGCGCTCGAGCGTGCCGTTGTTCAAGTTGCCCATGTCATTCCTTTCGGGTTACAGCCCTGTGGGCTATGCGAGCTCGTCGGCAATAGCTGCGACCTGTTCGGCCGTTTCGCACGAATACACGCGAACGTCGCTCAACGTACGCTTGACCAAGCCCGACAGCGTTTTGCCAGGGCCGACCTCAATAAACGTGTCGATGCCCTGATCCTGCAGAGTATGCAGCGTGTCGACCCAGCGCACGGCATGACTAACCTGGTTGGCCAAGACATCCGATGCCGCTCGTGGGTCCGCCGGATAGGGCGCCGCCGTCATGTTTGCCATGACCGGAATCAGCAGCGGAGACGGCGCGTGGCCGTCTTGGATATACGTCGCCAGCCCCTCAGTCGCCTCGGCCATATAGGGGCTATGAAATGCACCCGACACCGCGACTTTCATAGCGCGACCGCCAGCCTCTTTTACTAGGACGTCGAGGGTCTGCAACGCATCGGGCGCTCCGGCCACAACCGTCTGCTGCGGGCTGTTGTAGTTGACCGGCCAGCAGTCCTCGCCGGCCTGCGCAGCCAGGTTCTCGACTTGCGCTGCATCGAGCTTGATGACGGCGCGCATGCCGCCCGGATGGCGCTCGGCAGCCGCGGTCATCAATGCCGCGCGCTCACACACGAGCTCAAAACCCGCTCGCGTATCGAACGCCCCCGCAAAGGTGAGTGCAGCGACCTCACCCAGCGAAAATCCCGCACAGGCAGCAGGCACCACGCCGCGCTCACGCAGGGCGACAGCCGCTGCCAGGTCATGAACGAACACGCAAGGCTGCGTGTTCACGGTCTGCGAGAGCTCCTCCTTTGAGGCGTTCCGGCACTGCTCGCTGGTTCCCGGACGCACCTCCTCGGCGATCGCGAACACCTCGGCAGCCGCCGGCGATGCCTCGATCAGGTCGACGCCCATCGCGGGGTGTTGGGCACCCTGGCCGGCGAACAAAAACGCTACGCTATCCATGCGCACGCACCCTTCAGGACGCGCTCGGCACCCTCGACCAGATCGTCGACGATTTCGCGCGCGCTCTGGCGCTCGTTGACCATGCCGGCAATCTGTCCACACAGATACGAACCCTCTTCGTAATTACCATCCTTTGCAGCCTTGCGAAGAGCGCCCGTACCCATGGCCCCGAGCTCCTCGGCACTTGCGCCCGCCGCCTCACTTTTGGCGTAGGCATTGGTGAAGGGGCTCTTGAGGGCGCGAACCGGATGTCCCGTCGAGCGACCGGTCGCACGCGTCGACGTGTCGCCCGCCTTGAGCACCAGCTCTTTGTACTGTTCGGATACGGTGCACTCGTTTGCAACGAGGAAGCGTGTACCCACCTGGACGCCGGCGGCACCGAGCATAAAGGCCGCTGCCACGCCGCGACCATCGGCGATACCGCCGGCTGCCACAACGGGGATATCGACCGCGTCTACAACCTGCGGAACGAGCGCCATCGTCGACGTCTCGCCAATATGTCCACCCGATTCGGTGCCTTCGGCAACCACAGCGGTGGCCCCGCGACGCGCCACGAGACGCGCCAGCGCCACCGAGGCAACAACCGGGATAACCTTGATGCCCGCGTCGTTCCAGGCCTTCATGTACTTGGTGGGATTGCCGGCACCCGTCACAACGACCGGCACCTGCTCGTCGATCACAACCTGTGCGACCTCGTCGGCAAACGGGCTCATAAGCATGACGTTCACGCCAAAGGGCTTGTCCGTCTTGGTGCGCAGCTCGTGAATCTGATCGCGCAGCCAGTTGGCGTCGGCATTCATGGCCGCAATGATTCCCAACCCACCTGCCTCGGACACGGCCGATGCCAGCGAGGCATCGGCAATCCAGGCCATGCCGCCCTGGAACACAGGCTTTTCGATGCCGAGCAGCTCGCAGAGAGGAGTCTTGAGCATCTCTACTTCTCCAATGCCGCCTCGACCGTATCGGCGAACTCGCCGACCGTCTTGGGGTTCTCCTCGGTATCGAGCTCAATGCCAAACTCGTCCTCGACGGCAACGAGGATCTCGACGGTGCCCAGGCTGTCGAGGCCAATCTCCTCGAGCGTGGACTCGGGCTTCATCTCGACGTCGTCAAGGCCAGCGGTCTCGCGGATAACGTCGCAAACGCGCTCGAAGGTCTTCTGATCTGCCATGGTAGTTCTCCTTTGTTTGTGCCCTAGGGGCGTTTTCATTTCCTATGTGCGACTACTTCCAACGAAGCAGATAGCCACCTATATCCAGGCCCGCGCCAAATCCAACAAGGGCGATGGTGTCGTCCTCATTCAGTGCGTCGGTACGTGCCAGCCGGTCAAGCGCAAAGGGAATGCAGGCGCTCGAAATGTTGCCGGTCTCGCGCAGCGTTCGAACCACGCGCTCGTCTGGCACGCCGAGGCGCTTGACCGCCTGACTCAAGATTCGTTCGTTAGCCTGATGGAATACAAAATGATCGATGTCTTCGACCGAAATACCCCCATCGCTCGCAAGCTTATGGACCGTATCGCAGATGGCGTTGACGCCGAACTTGAACACGCGGCGGCCATTCATGGACATCACGCTCGCGCTATCTGCGGAGTCCTTAAACGGCGAGGTGCCGATCAGACCGGGAACGCGCAACGTCTCGACGTCGGGCGCCGTCGAAAGCTCGACGGCAAGGGGGCTGTCTCCCCCAGCTTCTATCACTGCAGCACCCGCGCCGTCACCAAAGAGCACGCACGTGGCGCGGTCTGTCCAGTCAAGCGCACGCGTCATCTGCTCGGCGGCAACGACAAGCACATGCTTGGCTCGTCCTCGGGCGATATAGCCCTCGGCGACATCGAGCGCAAAAACAAAGCCAGCACAGGCGGCCGAAACATCAAAGGCAGGACACGTCGCGCCCAGACGCTCGGCAACGGCACACGCCTCGGCGGGAACGAGATGGTCACCCGTTGTCGTCGAGCAGACGATCAGATCCAGCTGGCTCGCGTCGATTCCGGATACCTGGAGCGCCCGCTCGCTCGCCGCTACGGCAAGGTCGTCGAGCGACTCGGTGGTGCAGACGTGGCGGCTCTTGATGCCCGTGCGGGTAAAAATCCACTCATCCGAGGTATCGAGGAACTCGGACAGCTCGTCATTGGAAACACTGCGCTTAGGAAGCGCCGAGCCTGTTCCAAGAATCGTGAAACCCATCACTAACCTCCTTTGAGTTGTTGACGTGTTTACATCGACCAAGAGAGGATAACGCATTTCAATCGTTGTTGACGTGTTAACATTAAATTGTTCAAATGCGACAAAGGCTTCACATTGTGTCTATCTCTCGACACCATTACGCGATTGCCTTATTACCTTAGGAGGTACCAGCTGTTATGGATTCTCGTTTAACGGTGGTCGACCTAACCGGATCGACCAACGATGACCTGCTCGAAGCAGGAAAACAGGGAGCGCCGCACGGTACGGGACTTGCCGCCCGGGCTCAGACAGCAGGACGCGGCCGGCGCGGCCACAAGTGGGATTCAACCG
>CAJKQY010000138.1:0-3779 GCA_905202145.1 uncultured Collinsella sp. | reverse complement strand
ATGGCCGCCAGGTCGCCCGTGCGCGCGATGGCAGGGCCACTCGTGGTCTTGATCTGAGCGCCCAGCTCGTTGGCGATAACGGTGGCCAGCGTGGTCTTGCCCAGACCCGGAGGGCCCGAGAAGATCACGTGGTCGAGTGTCTCGCCGCGGCTCTGCGCCGCCTCGATGAGCACGCGAAGGCTCTGCTTGATGTGTTCCTGGCCGCAGTAGTCATCCAGGCGCTGGGGGCGCAGGGTACGGTCGACATCGAGGTCCTCGGGCGTCAGCTCCGAGCCCACCATGCGCTCACCGTGCGCCATGGATGCCGCCGGCGAGGTGCCGGGCGTCGCCCACAGGTCCTGAGAGTCATCGGCTTCCCACATCACGCATCCATTCCAAGTCGCTTAAGCGCCGCGCCGAGCAGATCCTCGACACGCATATCCTGCCCATCATACCCGCTCAGGGCAACATCGGTCTCCTGCGGGCTAAAGCCCATGGAAAGGAGCGCCGCGCGTGCATCGTCGATGGCCGAGGGGGCGGCAGCGGACACGGGCATCGCAACCTGTCCGGGAATCACGTCGACCGGCACAAAGCCCTTGTCCTTGGCAAAGGTGCTCTTGAGCTCCAGGATCAGACGCTGCGCAGTCTTTTTGCCCACACCGGGCACCTTGGCCATGCCCTTGTCATCCTCCGCCATCACCAGGGAATACAGCTGGCCCACGGTATAGGTGGAAAGCACGGCGAGCGCCAAGCGCGGACCGACGCCCGAGACGGACACGAGCCGATCGAACATCGTGCGCTCGTCCTTGGAGGCAAAACCAAAGAGCGTCATGGCGTCCTCGCGCACCTGCATACGGGTATAGAGGCGAACCTCGCCGCCGGGCGTCGGCAACGTGGCCGCGGTGCTGCCCGAGATGCCGAGCTCAAAGCCCACGCCCGACACATCGACGACGGCCGAGCTCATCGTGGCCTCGACAAGCGTTCCATGGAGCTGGGAAATCATCAGTATCCGGTTCCTCTCTGTTGATAGAACTCGCCGCCGGTAAGCGCGCGGGTGCGGCTGAGGTTAACGTGGCAGATGGCGCAAGCCAGGGCATCGGCGGCATGGTCGGGATGCGGGTCGTGATCGAGCTGTGTGAGCGTACGAACCATATACGCGACCTGCCGCTTATCTGCAGCGCCGATGCCCACAACAGCCTGCTTAATCTGCATAGGCGTGTACTCGCCAATCTCGAGCGCGCACTCCGAAAGAGCCACGAGTGCAGCACCGCGGGCATGCGCCGTAGGGATGGCCGAGCGAACGTTGGCGCCAAAGTAAATGCTCTCGATAGCAGCGGTATCGGGTCGATAACGCTCCACGACACCCTTGAGGTCGCGGGCGATATGCGACAAGCGCACCGCGAGCGGACTGCCCGCGCTGGTCTCGATACAACCGTAAGCGCGGCAGCGAACCTCGCCGCGCCGCTCCTCGATAATCCCCCACCCCGTATGGGCCAAACCAGGGTCGATACCCAAAATGACCAAGCCAACCTCCCCTCGCCACAAGCACGGCGCAAGGCAAGGCCCCGCGCATCATTCACGAACGTCTGTTCTAGAATAACACAACAGGGCCAAGGTGCTTAGTTGAAGTATCGGGGTTGGGAGCGAATCCCATCCCATAGTTAGTTTTGGCTAAAGAATGGGAACTGCCTCGGATCCATCGGCGGTTGCGGCATCGGCGTGCCCTGGGGCCCACCCTGCGGGCCACCCTGGCCGCCCATCATCTTATCGATGGCGTCCTGGACCTCGCCCTCAAACTTCTTCATGCCCTCATGCAAGCGACGCTGGCCGTCCTCGGAGCGCAGTTCCTCCATCTGCTCGGGCGAAATACCCAACAGGTCACCCAATATGCCCATCATCTCGCCACGCATGCGCTCGCTTGTATCCTCGTCGGCAAAGCGGTTCACCTCGGCGCGCGCCAGCGCATCGGCCGTCATGCGTTCCTTGCCGCTCAGTCCCAGGTCGGACCACGCGAGCATGTACGGCCAGGCGCGCTCGACAAACGAACGGGCCGAGACGATCGGCGCCGTCGGCAGCTGGCGGCGAGCCGCCTCTCCCTGGCGCACGAGCATCAGCAGCAGCGAACATGCCTCGGGCTTGCCGGTGGCCATCGGAATGTCGTCGAAGGGACGGTTGCGGTCGACGTGTGACTCGAGCGCGCCATCAACCTCACCCGGCTCAAGCCCGCCGAGCAGCTGCGCCGCGCGGTCGAGCATGTCGACCGGACCGTCAAGCGTCGAGAGCGCTTGCGCCAGCACGCGCTCCATGCAATCCTCCACCGCGTTGAGCGTCACGAGCTCCTGCGGCACCACGGCAGACGTGCGGTTGCGCACGCGCGCCACAAACTCGAGGGTCGACAGATACACATCGCCAAAGGGCGCGTAATCGCCCTGGTAGCCACCGCAAAGCGCCGGTGCCGCCAATGCGTACTCGGTCTTGGAAAGCGGGCTCAGAGCCATCGCGCCCAGCTCGAGCGCCGTGTCCTCCAACATGAGGCCCAGCGTGCGAGAGCGCAGGCGCTCGGCGTCGCCCGCCGACACATCGCGGTCGAGCACACGCGCGGCATCCGGCGCATCACGCTCAACCGTGCGAATATGCAGACGCTCGGCAATGGCGCGAACGGCGGCACAGCGAGCAGCCTCGGCCTCCTCCTGCGCCGGCGTAAAGATACGGTTGCGTCCCAACACCAGGCCGACCACATTGCGCGGACCTAGGGCGTCGACGGCAAGCGCCGCCAGCAGGGACGACGGCAGGTCGCCCTCGAGCGCCACCACGGCACGCGACGTACCGCGGGCGCGGGCGTTATCGCGAACGGCAAGCACCAGCGCCTGCCACAGCCATTCCTCGGAGCGAAACTCGGGCAGCTCGTGGTCTTCCAGAGCATCGAGCATCACACCGCGCTGGATCTCCTGAACCAGTAGGCTCTCCTCAAAACACGGCGCTTGGGCCACCACGCGACCGCAGTCGTCGAGTACAAACGACCCGCCGGTATACACCGACTCGTCGTACGCACCGACCGGCGCCATGCAGGCAAACCACACGCTGCGCTTAGATGCGATCTTGCGATAGGCTCCGCTGCGCACGGCGGCGATCGCAGCCGTCTCGCGGTCGGTCATATCAAACGCGTTGAACTGGAAATAGGCAATGAGGTCGACGCCGGTCGGCAGCATCTCGAGCTCGCGGTCCAAGTCGAAGATCACGGCGATACGCACGCCGTCCACGTCAAACACCGGCGGTGCCCAACGGGCATCGCCGCTCCCACCGCGCTGCAGGGCAATGCTCGAACGGGCCGGCACCACATGGCCGTCCTTGAGCATCATGTAGTCGAGCAGGGGCTGGCCCTCAAACGAAACCGCCGCGGGCACGATACAGATCATATCGAGCTCTTGGATACGCTCGGCGACGCCGGTCAAGCCGGCAAGTATGTCGTGCTCAAAGTCGGCAGCGCCCACCAGGCCGCCGGGCAGGGCTCCCATAAAGAGCGGAGCCGGGACGCACAGCACGCGCGCACCGCGCTCATGGGCCAGGCGCGCCTGGTCCTCGATGCGACCGCAGATACCCTCAATATCACCCAGGCGCATATCGATCTGTGCAAGTGCGAGCTTCATGGCTCAGCCCTTTCCGTCGTAAACCATCGTTGTCGTAGTAAAAGCGCCGGCCGCATGATGCAGTCGGCGCTCGCATGTGCATATGCTAGCTATGATACCCCGAGCGGGGGCGCGCTCCTAGAACGTCGCGGACCACAGCCCGTGCAGGTTGCA
>CAJKQY010000137.1:0-3788 GCA_905202145.1 uncultured Collinsella sp. | reverse complement strand
GTCGAGCGTGAGGGAGTAGACGCACGTCTCCGCAACGTTGTGGGTGCACTTGGTCTCCCACTCGTTCATCCACTGCTCGACGGCGAAATCCTTGATCTGCATTGTCGTTTCCTTCCCTTGACTTTCTTACAGTTCCACCACGGTGCCCAGCCCCGCCTCGACGGCGCAGTCGTAGGCGATTTTCGATGCCGAAAGGTCCTGAACGGCGATGCCCGACGTATCGAACACCGTCACCTGCTCGTCATCCGAGCGCCCCGCAGCCGTGCCGGCGATGACTTCGCCGAGCTCCGCTTTGATGCCCTCGGGCGTGACGGCACCCTCGGCAACCGGAATCTCCAGCTCACCGGACGTGACGGATTGCTCGCGATCGTCGACGTAAACAGCTGCACGGGCGACAAGCGCCGAGGCGAGCTCCTGCTTGCCGGGCATGTCGGCACCGACGCAGGAGATATGCGTACCAGGACGCACCCATGAATCGGGAATGATGGGCTTGGTCGCCGGCGTGATCGTCACGATGATGTCGGCCTCTGCCGCGGCGCCTTGGCCGTCAGCCGTCGCCTCGATGGAATAGGTGGATGCCTCGCGAGCATGCTCACAGGCGCCCAAGATATGGGCGACCTCGTCTCGCATGCGCTCGACGCGGGCCTCGGGCGCGGCGTCGGAAACCGGCTCCCACACCTTGACTTCGCCCACTTTGGGGCAGGCTGCGAGCACGCCCGCCACCATATAGGTGCTCATATGGCCGACACCCGCAACAAGCAGTTTGGACGCATCCGCCCGAGCCAGCCACTTGGCACCGAGCGCAGCGGCGGCACCGGTGCGAAGTCCAGTGACGGCGGAGGCATTGAGCAGCGCCAACGGCTCTCCCGTCGCGTTGTCGCACAGCAGCGTGGTGCCAAAGATCTCGGGCAGCCCCTTTTTGGGATTCTGAGAGAACCAAGCAGTGAGCTTGAGACCGAAGAGGCCGCTTCCCGCCAACTCACCCGAGCGGATATCCATATCGGCCACGCCGGGTTCGAACTGCTCATATACCATCGGCCACGCAACACCCTTGCCCGTTGCCTTCTGGCGATATGCCTCCTCCACGGCAGCGATTGCATCCTCAATCGTCAGCACCTTGGAAACTTCCTCGGCCGAAAGCACCACCATCTGCCCCATCATCGCTCCTCTCAGCGAAAGCTTTACGTTGCTTCACTGTACGGTTTAGGAACGATGCCGCCAAGGATCATTTCTTGTTGGAATCTACAACGATTCTCGATCTGATTTTTCGTTCTATCAGCAGGTATTTGAACTATTTATCGCATCAAAGGCATACGGATGTGCGATTATCCTATTTGTACATGTACTTATTGTAATGATTTACAAGGTGATGCTGATGCTATACACCATCTCGGACTTCTCACGGGAATATGAGGGGTCGGTCCGTCTAATCGCCGGCAGCGATGGCGTCTCGCGTGCCGTCTCTGGCGTCGGGATCCTCGATTATGAACTCATGCCCGGCCTCAAGAACAAGTACCAGCGCGTTAACTTCAGCTCAAACGAGATCATCCTCAGCACTTTCCTCTATGCGAAGGACGACCCGTACCTCATCACTGAAGCCGTGAAATACCTCGTCGCCAAGGGAACGAGCGGTCTCATCATCAAAAACGTCCTGCACATCCCGATTCCCGACCAAGCCATCCGCTACGCCAACGCGCGGCACTACCCGGTCTTTCTCACGACCGACGACTCACTGTTCTTTGACAGCGTCATCTATGAGGTCAAACGGCATATCGAACAGCTCGCGTCCATCGACTTCGCACAGCGCGAGATCGATGCCCTGAGGACAGACGTATCGCCCGAGTCCATCTGCCGACGCATCCGAAGCCTCAACCCGTCATTTCTGGACGAAGCGGTCGCCCTGTTCGCATCGTTTGCAGAGCCCCTCGACCCGCGCACGTTTTTGCAAATCGAACGTCTCTGTGCAAAATCGACCCTCGCCGGATGCCACAATATGCTGGCACCCTATGACGGAGGTTTGTTATTCGTAGCGACAAGCGACTCGGAACAGACGCTCGATGTGGAGCGAATCGTGCAGGCGCTCACGGAGCTCATCGAGGCTAGCGGCATCGATGGCGGAGCGGAAGGGCTCGGCATCAGCGATATTCTGTTTGGAGACGAGGCGGTGGCGCAGGCGATCTCGCGGGCGATTTACGCACAGCGCCTATCTTGTCAACGAGCCGAGGGTCCCGTCCGCTATGCGCAGCTCGGCATCCTGAGAACCGTGATGCCTTTTGCGGAAACCCCGGAGATGCGATCGTTCTCGGAGGCGATTCTCTCGCCGATACGCGAGCACGACAGCGAGCATGGCAGTGAGCTGGAATCCACGCTCGCCGCATTCATCGAGAACGGCCGACGTATCGAGCAAACCGCCAAGCAGACTGGCCAGCACCCGAACACGATTCGATATCGCCTCGATAAGGTGACAGTTCTCACCGGACTGAGCTACAAATGCGCCCCGGAGATGGAGCAGCTGTCGCTCGCCTACGCCATCGAACGCGCTCGCTCGCTTCAGTAAGCCAACCCCGCCTTGAGGTTAGGAGCGGCGGGCGCGGAGCTTTTCGTAGCCGTCGGCAAAGAAGGCGACCGTGGCGGCGTCGGCCTCCGCGGCGTCCGTCTCGGTTGCGGGGACCACGCCGTGCTCGTCGCTCACCAGGAACAAGGCACCCTTGAGCTGCGCGGGAATGTCTACGCGCGTGACTGGGATGCCCTTGGTCTGGGCCAGCTGTTCGATGAGCGTCGCCGTGCCGCACAGGCACTCGTCCCCCGGCGCCACAAAGGCAAGCTCACCGTTGTTGACGGCAGCGAGCAGCTCGGGCGCCACGCCGGTCTCGTCGGCTTCGGAGCGAGCCTCGGCAGAACGGGCACGCAGCGCCTTGGCCGACGTATCGGCCAGCGGCTCGTACTCCCCTACCGTCATGGCGGCGTTGCCGTTGACGTCGATCACCAGCATGAGCACACCGTCGTGGGCGGTGTAGTCGCCCTCGGCAAGTGACCACTCAACGTGCTGCTTGGCCCAGCTGAGCATGTTGTTGGTAAGCGGCTCGCCCTGCACCAGGCGCTCGGATAGCGCACGGATGTGGCGGTTGAGCATGGGCACCTTTTTGTTGGACATGCGCCAACGGCAGATGAGCGCGGGCTTGTCGAGCGTGAACTTCTCGACCGCCTCCTGATTGGCGCAAAAGTCCTCGTACGCACGCTGATCCTCGGCATTGCCAAACAGCTCGGCATCATCAATCTGGGGCATGGTCATACCTTTCGTGTTAGTCATTCCGTCCTCTTATACCAAAAAGACGGCCCTCCAAACGGAGCGACCGTCTTTTGCAGAGATTATTTTAGAAGCGAGGCCAGTCCAAGGGACGAGATAACATCCCGTCCTCCCCAGTCAACCTAACAGGTCGGCGAGGGTTGCCCAGGTGCCGCAGATTGCCGTGAAAGAGGAGCGACGCGTACTTGGGTACGCGAGCGACGAATGAACGGCAAGGTGCGGTGGCTGGGCAAGCCGCAGCGCCGCTTCCCTACTTAGTGGCGGAAATGCCTGGCTCCGGTGAACACCATCGCAATACCATGCTCGTTGCAGGCCTGGATGCTCTCGTCGTCGCGCTTGGAGCCGCCGGGCTGAATGATGCAGGTCACGCCGTGCGCAGCAAGCACGTCGACGTTGTCGCGGAACGGGAAGAATGCGTCGCTTGCGCAGGCAAAGCCGCCCTTCTCCACGCCCTCGCGCTCGCAGAAGTCCTCGGCGCGCT
>CAJKQY010000136.1:0-3851 GCA_905202145.1 uncultured Collinsella sp. | reverse complement strand
GCGATGGTGCAGCCGATGGGGCCGGTGCCGGCGTCTACGTAGTCCTGGCCCGCGAGCGCCTGGTTGACGAGCTCTTGCTCCTCGGCGGCGCCGGTCGTGAGCACGCGCACGCTTGAACCCGGATGCTCAGCCAAAAACGCGAGGCAGTCGGCCATGGTGTTGGCGACGATGCGCTTGGCGCCGCGGCCCTTCTTGATGGCCTTGATCTCGCCCGATTTCCACTCCGGCGAAACGGCCAGGCGAATGTTGAGCATCTGCGTCAGCTGGCCAGCGAGCTTGGGCGCGCGGCCGTTCTTGACCAGGTTCTCGAGCGTGCGCGGAATCAGCAGCAGATGGGCGTCGGGCAGCGTCGCGCGGATCTGGGCCTCGGTCTCGTCTAGGCTGCGGCCGTCCTCGCGCATGGCGAGCGCGTACTCTACCAGCAGACCCTCGGCGCCCGAGCCGGTGCGCGAATCGATGCAGCGCACGTCGAGCTCGTGGGTATCGGCCACCTGGCACGCGTTGGCGTAGCAGGCAGACCACTCGCTGCATAGCGAGATAAAGATGGCGCTATCGTGGCCGTCGGCGAGCACGCGGTCAAAGAGTGCCTTGAATTCACCGGCACTCGGCTGCGAGGTGTGCGGTAGCTGCTCGGAGCCTGCCATGCGGGCGACGTATTCCTCGGCGGTGATCTGCACCTGGTCGAGCAGGTCCTCGCCCTCGATAATCACATGCAGCGGAATGACGTAAATGCCAAGCTCTTGAGCGCGGGCGGGGGAGATGTCCGACGTGGAGTCGGTTATGATGGCAAAAGACATAATTGCACCTTTCGTTGGGGCGCTTGCGCGCCGCCTTCTGAGAGCAAAGTGCGACAAGTATAGTAGAGTCATTCCACATTGCTAGGTTCAATTGTTGAATAGCCAACAGTTTGAAGTGTCGGTGTGGAAATCATCAACTGGGGAAGAGGGATGCCGATGGAGGCACTGGAGATATGCAAGCGGCCGGTCGTGCTGTTTGATTTCGATGGCACGGTGGCCGATACGGGCCGGGCGGTGATGACCTCGACGCGCAAGACGCTTGCTGCGCGCGGGTTTTCGGAAGCGCAGATGGGTGACCTGCGCCGTATGATCGGGCCTCCCCTGTGGAAGAGCTTCCACGACTTTTATGGCTTCTCGCGAGAGGAATCGCTTGTGGTGGCCAACGAGTACCGTGCCTTTTTTGATGAGCTGGGACCGGAAGAGTACCCCGTGTTCGATGGAATCTCCGAGCTGCTCGACAGCCTTGCCGCGCAGGGGCATCGCATGGCGGTCGCGACGTCTCGCATGGAGGCGAAGTGCATCGATATGGTGCATGAGCTGGGGCTTTGCCAGTTTGAGGCCGTGGTTGGCATGAATCCGCCGCAGGGGCGCGAGACCAAGGCCGATTCGGTCCGCGATGCGCTGGCGGCCCTGGGCGCGACCGCGGACGATGCCGTGATGATTGGCGACCGCTTTAACGACGTCGAGGGCGCGCACGCGATGGGCGTGCCGTGCATTGGCATCTATTCGGGCGCGGCGGCGCCGGGGGAGCACGAGGCCGCGGGCGCCGATGCGGTGGTGCACTCGGTGGCCGAGCTTGCTAAACTTTTCGCTATATAAGTATGTGATGTGAGGGGCGGGCAGGCTCGCCGCTCATTGGTAAGGAGGTCCTCCATGAATCAGGTGGAGCAGAGCGTTACCGAGTATGTCGACGAGGTCTGGGAGGATGTCGTCGCCGATATCGAGCAGCTGGTGAGTTATCCGTCCGTGGCAGTTTCCGCCGATGCAGAGCCCGGCGCGCCGTTTGGCCGCCCGGTCCGTGACGCGCTCGATTGCGCGCTCGGCATCGCGCAGAAGCTCGGCTACCAGACGAGCGACGACGAGGGCTATGTGGGCATTGCCGATATTCCGGGCCGCGGCGACAAACAGCTCGCGACCATTTGCCATGTTGACGTGGTGCCCGCCGGCCCCGGTTGGAACACCGACCCGTTTGCGATGGAGCGTCGCGAGGGCTGGCTGCTTGGTCGCGGCGTTATCGACGACAAGGGTCCGGCCGTGCTGTCGCTCTACGCCGGCGCCTATCTGCTCAAGCACGGTATTACCCCGCGCTATACCTTCCGCGCGCTGCTGGGCTGCGATGAGGAAGTGGGCATGTCCGACGTTCACCATTATCTGGAGAACTACGCAGACCCCGACTTTCTGTTTACGCCCGATGCCGAGTTCCCCGTCTGCAATGCCGAGAAGGGCCAGTTTGGGGCGACGTTTGTGAGCTCCAAGATCGACGGAGGGCGCATTGTGTCGTGGAACGGCGCCGAGGCGAGCAACGCTATTCCGTCGCAGTCTATCTGCGAGCTTGCGATTGCCGTCGATGAGCTGCCGGCGCCCGTTGAGAATGCCGACCGCCTGGAGATTACGGCGCTCGATAACGGTCATGCGCAGATTTTCGCCCACGGCATTGGCGGTCATGCTTCGATGCCCGAAGGGACGACTAACGCCGTCGGCCTGATCGTGGCGTATCTGCGCGAGGCCGAGGACGCGTTTGGCGCTCGTGGCGAGCGCCTGCTGACGCCTGCCGAGCACGAGTTCGTCAAATTCTTGGCCTTTGTGCACGCGGATGCCTATGGTCGCGGCCTGGGTATCGACGCGACGAGCCCGGCGTTTGGCCCGCTCACCTGCAACCCCGGCGTCATCCGTGTGGCGGATGGCCACATCGAGCAGGTCATCGACGTGCGTTTCCCCGACAGCACGAGCGCCGATACTATCTGCGAGCAGCTCGAGCCGCTCGTGGGCCGCTTTGGTGTGACGTATCGCGTGGGCCGTGCCAAGGTGCCGTTCTCGGTCTCTGCTGACGATCCGGCCGTGAAGGCGCTTATCGATACCTATAACGAGTTTACGGGCAAGCATGCCGAGCCCTTCGCCATGGGCGGTGGCACGTACGCACGCAACTTTGCCCGCGCCGTGTCATTTGGCCCCGAGGAAACCGGCCTGGAGCTGCCCGCATGGGGCGGCCAGATGCACGGCCCCAACGAGTGCGCCAACGAGGAACAGCTCAAGCAAGCGCTCAAGATTTATATCGTGGCGATCCTGCGCTTGAATGAGCTGGAGCTTTAAGGTTTCGCGGTTTCCCAATCTAAGTTGCGGTGGAATAGTTCCTAGAATGGGCCATTTGACGGCCAAACAGGAACTATTTCACCGCAACTTTGTTTTTATTGGTGTAAAAGGCGCGCCATGCTTGGGTGGGGATTGTTATTCGTTTGTAAAGCCGAGCCGCGCTTGCGGTAAGGGTCTATCAGATGCCTGTAAGAAACCGCAGTTGGCGCGGACGTTGCCCGGTCGGGGCCGTATCTTTCCAAACAGCAAAGCGGGCGGGGTGCCCGCGAGTCGCATGTATGCAAGGAAGATCATGCTCGATCAGGCTTATTCTCGTCGTCAGTTCCTCGGCCTCGCTGGTGGTCTTGCCAGCATCGTCGGTCTCGGTCTCGTTGGTTGCGGCGGCTCCGGCGCATCCGACGCCGCCGACAAGGGTAGCGCCGCTGCTGCCGAGTCCGTCTCCGGCGAGGTGACCTACGACGGTGCCTCCTCGTTCCAGGCTCTCGTCGAGGCTGCTGCCGAGAAGTTCATGGATGCCAACCCCGACGTCTCCATCTCCGGTTCGGGCAACGGTTCGGGCAAGGGCCTTACCGCTGTTGCCGCCGGCACCGTCACCATCGGTAACTCTGACGTCTTTGCCGAGACCAAGCTCGAGGCCGACCAGGTTAAGAAGCTCGTCGACCACGAGGTCGCCGTTGTGGGCATGGGTCCCGTCGTCTCCAAGAACGTGACGGTCGATGACCTGTCCCTCGAGCAGCTCAAGGG
>CAJKQY010000135.1:0-3889 GCA_905202145.1 uncultured Collinsella sp. | reverse complement strand
CCATTACGCTCGCGATATGCGCATGATGGTGCTGCACCTCGACGAGCGGCAGATTGCATTTTCGCGCCTGATCGCGCGCCCACTGGCTCGATAGATAACTGGGGTGTACATCGCAGACCAAGGCGGCGGGCGCCAAGTCGAAGAGATCTTCCAAGCGCGTGCGCGCGGCGTTCCAGGCATCGAAGGTCTCGCCGTTTTCGACATCGCCGATATGCTGCGACACAAAGCAGGTTGCCTCGCCGTTCGTCCCTTCACGCGTGAGCGCGATCGTTGCCTTTTGCTGCGGTCCGCAGGCGAGCACGCAGGGTGCAGCGCCGTCGAGCGCCGGCAACGACAGCGGTTGCGGCGCATATCCGCGTGCGCGACGCACAGGCATGACGGTGCCGTTGACCACACGTGCCACGGAATCATCGTAGCGCGAGAGAATCGCACGGTCGTTGCCGAGCAGCGCGTCGGCGATGCCGGCAGCAACAAGATGTTCCCATGCAAGGGCATCGTCGGTCTCGATAGGTTCCTCGCTCAGGTTTCCGCTGGTCATGACCAGCGCGTGCATGTCATGCGACGCGGCAGCTGCAAGCAGCAGATGCTGAAGCGGTGTATAGGGGAGCATGACGCCGAGCTCGGGCAGGTCGTGCGCGACGGACGGTGCGAGTTCAGGGGCGTTGGGGGCGCCGTAGGTGTCGTTGTCGACTACGCGGCGGCGCAACAGCACAATGGGGCGGATGCTGCCGGCCAGCACCCCGCGCTCGGCGTCATCGACGTGGCACAGGCGTTCAACGTCGGCAAGGCTGCGCACCATAACGGCAAGCGGCTTGTTGCTGCGGCGCTTGCGACGGCGCAGCTCGACCACCGCCTGCTCATTGGCGGCGTTGCAGGCCAGATGGAATCCGCCCAGGCCCTTGATGGCAACAATACCGCCGCTGGCCAGCAGCTCGACACAGCGGTCAATAATGGCATCGCTGGTTTCGCGCGTGCTGCCGACGGCAGGCGTCGCCCCCGAGCCTTCGAGCCCCATGTCGCCCGCCGCCTCGCGCCAGGTAATATGTGGCCCGCAGTCAAAGCAGGCATCGGGCTGCGCATGAAAGCGCCGGTCAAGTGGGTTCCCATACTCTGCGGCGCACTCGGGGCACATGGGAAAGCAATCCATCGACGTGGCCGCTCGGTCATAAGGCAGCGACCGGATGATGGTAAAGCGCGGCCCGCAGTTGGTGCAGTTGATAAAGGGGTAGTGATATCGTCGGTCGGCGGGGTCGAACAGTTCGCGCAGGCAGTCGTCACAGGTGGCGATATCGGGGGAGATGAGCGTCGTGTGGGCAGTTTGATCCTGCGACGCCACAATGCGAAAGCCCTGCTCATCGTCGGCATCCCAAGTGTCGGGCTTCAGGTCTGCAACAGCGACATGCTCAACGCGGGCTGCGGCAGGCGCGTGCTCCGACAGCGCGGCGACAAAGCCGTCGAGTGCCTCGACCGAAGCATGCGCCTCGATGTGCACGCCATCGCCCGCGTTGAGCACCCAGCCGCAAATGTCATGCGCCATAGCCTCGCGATACACAAATGGCCGCATGCCAACGCCCTGCACAATGCCCGTCACATGAATATGCACATGCCGCATGTGGCTCCCCTTCATTGAAGTGTGTGCTGTTAGAGCCCCAAGCTCTGCTTGGTGGCGGCGCAGGTGAGCTCGCCGTGCTTAACGCCGCGCAGCCCCAGCAACCGGTCCGCCAGCTCGTAGACGCGTTTGCCGCGACCCTTGAGCGCCAGAATCTCCAGGCAGTTGTGGTGGTCCAGATGCACGTGCATGGTCGAGACAATCTCGTCGGTGTAGTCGTGCTGCACCTCGTCTAGACGGCGCGTCAGATCGCCGGTATGGTGGTCATAGATCATGGTGAGCGAACCGATGACCTGCTCGTCGGGTGTGCGCATCTGCTCCTTGGCAATCGAGGCGCGAATCAAATCGCGTACGGCCTCAGAACGGTTGGCCACGTCACCGCGGCGCGCGATCTGCTCGTCAAAGCGGCGCAGCAGGTCGTCGGGCGCGGTGACCGAAAAGCGGACAAGCTCGGAGCTGGAGCCGCTGCAGCGGCAGTTCGCATCGTCGTCCGCACCGTAATCGTGCTCGTGCTCGTGCTCGGCCACGTTACACCAGTTTCACAGAGCCGACGGAGTTGTGGTCGGCCTCGATGGCCTCCTCGTAGCCCTCGAGCGCATCGTGCGCCTCGTGCAGCGCAGACATGGCGGCCTCGAGCTTGGCGCCAATGCGCTCCATGTCAAAGTTCTCGGTCGCATGCAGCAGCTGATGGCTCCACTCGTGAGCGAGCTCAATGGTGTCGTCGACCTGCTTGACGCTCATGGCAAGCTGGCTCATGTTCATTCCGACGTCATGCATGGGAATCTCCTTTTGTGTGGGGCGATATGGTGGTTCAGATTCTACTACGCCCGCCTTGGGCGCCGTCGCATAAGAAAACGGGCGCGAGTCCGTCTGACCCGCACCCGTTCACTGGGGGCTGTTTGTGTCTACCATACTATCCGTGGCCGCATGTCTTGCGTTTGGCACTCCGGCGAGCGGTGCAAAACCGCTCATGGACGGCAGACAAGTAACAAGCGTATTACAGGTGCTTCTCCAGCAGTGCCTGCAGCCTTGCCTTGGGCAGCGCGCCGACCGAGCGGTCGACCTCCTCACCGTTCTTAAAGACAATCAGCGTGGGGATGCTCATGACGCCAAACTTCATGGCCAGGTCCTGATTGTCATCGACGTTGCACTTGGCTACAGCCAGCTTGCCGGCCAGCTCGTCTGCCACCTCGTCAACGATGGGCGAGAGCGATCGGCAGGGCCCGCACCAGGGTGCCCAAAAATCAACCAGTACGGGAAGGTTGTCGCTAACGACGGAATCGAAGTTCTCGGGGGTAATCTGCTTAATGTCAGCCATGGTGACCTCCATAATACGACGCGGCTCGGCCGCGTAAAACTCAGTACGGCCGTGCTTATACCCAGCGGCCCGCAAAGCAACCACTCGCGGGCGGCTCTTTTATATAATGGTGGGCACGCAAACGATTGGAGAGCGCATGCCCACGTCACAAAGCCAGAAAAAAGAAGCCATCGCCCAGGCGGCCGAGCAGGAGCTTGCATCGCTTGCGGCCCGTGGCGTGCGTATCGCGGGCAACGCGTGCTCGCCGATCGTACTGGTCAAAGGCGATTTGGATGATGCCGAGCGTTCGGGCGGCGAACTTGCCGCCGGCGCGGATGGTGCCGCATTGCGCAAGGCGCTCGGGGCAATCGGTTACGCGCCCGAAGATTTTTGTGTGCTGGCGAGTGTTGCCGGCGCAGGCGACGGAGCTGTGGCGGTGGGCCACGCCCTGCCGTGCGACCTGTTCCGCGAGGCGCTTGAGGCCTTGGACCCCGAGGCGGTGCTGCTGCTCGATAACAGCGCGGCCGATGTCATGCGCGAAACCTACGCCGACATGCTCGTGGCGATTGATGACTTTGACACCGCCATGCTCAAGCCCGGTCTGATCGCCCATGTGCAGGGCCGCCGCGTGCTCGCGCTCGATGGCTTTGAGGCGGCGCTGACCGACAAAGCGGCCAAGCAGCGCATGTGGGCCTATATCAAGCAGCTGACCCCGGCGGCTGCTCCACTGTAGCGGATTGGCGCCGGCGAGCGATTACCTGGCGGGCATGCCGTCGACCATGCGCGGCGGCCGTCCAAAGATGCCTCCTACGCTATCGAGAGCTCGGCTATCCTCAGCTTGCCAGTTCGAAAATGGACCCGCCCCAAGATTGAATCTTTATTTCAACTTTACACCTGGCTTTACAGCTGTCTTGTCAGCTGTAAAGCCAGGTGTCATACTAAAGCCCCAAGATTCGCCAAAAGAGAGGGGCCTTGATGGCACA
>CAJKQY010000134.1:0-3981 GCA_905202145.1 uncultured Collinsella sp. | reverse complement strand
TCCGCCCTTCCTACAATCTCAAAAGGAATCTTTCGCTGATTTACCAGCTGCCGAACGGCAAGATTGAGATAGGAATTGAGGCTGAGGCCGACCGAATCCAAGAACTCAGTCGCCTGCTCCTTGAGCCCCTCTTCGATGCGAACCGTCGTAGGCTTAACCGTTGCAGTAGACATACGCAACCTCCTCGCTCTCGTCTTTTGCATCAGTATACCCAGTTTAGATGGCAGGCTGATGTTAAATGACATTAATCTGCCGTTCTCATTACTACAACAACAGGCACGCTCGCCCTACATCAACCCGCTCAGGGCAATGTCGACGGCTTCGTTGAGGTCGTCGGTGATGTGTACGAGCTCGGGATCGAGCGGGCTGATCATACCGGTGTCCATCACCGGACCGTTAAGCCAGTCGAATAGGCCCTGCCAGTACTCGGTACCCACCAGCACAAGCGGCATGCGCTTAACCTTGTGCGTCTGCACCAGCGTGAGCACCTCGAACATCTCGTCGAGCGTACCAAAGCCACCGGGGAACACGATGGCACCCGAGCTGTACTTAACGAACATGGTCTTGCGCACAAAGAAGTAGCGGAAGTCCATACCCAGGTTCACGTATTTGTTGAGCCCCTGCTCGTGCGGCAGCTCGATACCCAGACCGACCGACTTGCCGTTGGCGCTCGCCGCTCCCCTGTTGGCCGCCTCCATGATGCCAGGACCGCCGCCGGTGATAACTGCCACGCCGCGCTGCGCGATCTTGCGACCGACCGTGCGCGCCGCCTTGTAGAGCGGATCGGTCTTGGGCGTGCGGGCGCTGCCGAAGATGGTCACCGCAGGTCCGAGCTCGGCAAGCGCGCCAAAGCCATCGACAAACTCTGCCTGAATACGCAGCACGCGCCAGGGGTCGGCGTGCAGCCAGTCGGTCGACTCCTCGGGCGCCAGCAGGTTGGCGTACGTATTGTCCTTAGGAATCATGGGGCCGCGCATGACCACGGGGCCGCGGCGGTACGTCTCGTCGTAGGCAGGCTCGCCCTCGACATTCTCGTTCTTAATCATGGGTACTCCTATCGAGAAAAAGAAAACGGGCGGGGTCGACGCCATACGCCAAACACCCGCCCGAACATCAACTATTCGGTATGGTACCCACGATGCATCAAGTGCTTGCAAGCTATCGGTCAGCGGTCGCGCAGACGGTCTTAGCGAACGTGATGACCGGCCGGCGCTCGCCCCTTGCCGTTGCCCGCGCTCTGCAAGCACGCCCGCAGCTCTTAGTAATCCACCGCCGCGGGGCTGTTCATCCAGTCGCTCACGAACGCACCGTAGCGGCCCTCGATAATGGCCTGGCGGGCACGCTGCATAAGGTTGAGCAGGTAGTAGATGTTGTGCATCGACAGCAGAATACCGCCGAGCATCTCCTTCTGCGTGACCATGTGACGGATGAGCGCACGGCTGTAGCCGCCCGTGCACACCGGGCAGGTGCAGGTGGGGTCGATGGGGCCGTCGTCGTGCGCAAAACGCGCGTTACGGAAGTTGAGGCGACCCTCGCTCGAAAACGCCGTGCCCATGCGGCCGGTGCGCGTCGGCAGCACGCAGTCGAACATGTCGATGCCCACGCCCACACCACGCACGAGGGTGGTGGGGTTGCCGACGCCCATGAGGTAGCGCGGCTTGTGCTTAGGCATGTACTCGGAAACCAGCGGCGCCAGCGTCTCGAACATGGTCTCGTGGTCCTCGCCCACCGAGTAGCCGCCGATGCCGTAGCCGGGGAAGTCGCCGCACTCCTCCAGGTGGCGCAGCGATCGCAGGCGCAGGTCCAGATGCATGCCGCCCTGGACGATGCCAAAGAGTGCCTGGTCATCACGGGTGTGGGCCTTATAGCAGCGCTCGGCCCACATACTCGACAGCTCCACCGCGCGCTCAACGTAGGCGCGCGTGGCGGGATAGCCCGGGCACTGGTCCAGCTGCATGCAGATATCGGAGCCGAGCTTCATGGCGATTTCCATGTTGTCCTCGGGCGTCCAGAACACGTGGCGACCGTCGTAGTCGTTGACGATAAAGCGCACGCCCTCGTCGGTGAGCTTGACGGCGTCGTTGTGGCTGAACACCTGGAAGCCGCCCGAGTCGGTAAGAATGGGGCCGTGCCAGTTCATAAATTTGTGCAGTCCGCCCAGCTCAGCGATGGTGTCCTCGCCGGGACGCATGGACAGGTGGTAGGTGTTGGCGAGCACGATCTGCGCACCGAGCTGCTTAACGGTCTCGGTGGGGATGCCCTTGACGTTTGCCTTGGTGCCCACGGGCATAAAGATCGGCGTCTCGATGTCGCCGTGCGGGGTGTGCAGCACGCCGGCGCGCGCGTGCGTCGTCGGGTCCTCGGCGATCAGGTCGAATTTAAAGAGATTCTGGTCCATAAACTGGAACTCCTTGGTTGCGGTTCATACGCAAACCATTATACGGGCAACCCGCAAGAAGCACCGACTCGACAGAAACTGGCGCAAAGGGGTCATAGTCATTAGGGACGTTCTTAAACGACTAGCCGTCGGGGACAGTCTTCAGCGCCATCTTACAAAGGAGTGTCCCAATCTGCCGGCACTCAGGGACTGTCCCCAAGTGCCGGCAAGAGTGTCCCTTTCGACTAGTCATTTAAGAACGTCCCCAATGGCCACTTTTCGTCAGCAACGCAAACGCCGATGCCTTGGCAACGTCAGCGAGCGGTCGCCAGGGCGAACAAGTTGGCATGAAAAGAGGGCGGCATAGACCTTCTGGTCATGCCGCCCTCTTTGAATGACAAGTTGTCGCCCTGGTGACCGCGCAGCGTCGGCCCGTTACGGCGTTTGGTAAAACGCCGTAACTCTTAGGGCCGCTGGCCCATGCCGCCCTCGAGGGTGACGGTCTCGCCGTTCATATACTTAAAGTCGGGGCCGCAAAGCTGAACGACAACGCGGCCGATCTCCTTCTCGACATCGCCGTAATGGCCCGCCGGCGGCATGTGAACGTTGGCCTTGAACGCCTCGGGATAGGCGTCCTGGAAGTTCTCGAGTGCAGCGGTCCAGGCAAGCGGGCACACGATGTTGACGTTGATGCCGTCCTTGCCCCACTCGTTGGCGGCGACGCGGGTCAGACCGCGGATGCCCTCCTTGGCGGCAGCATAGCTGCACTGGCCATAGTTGCCAAACAGGCCGGCGCCCGAGGCAAAGTTGACCACGGAGCCCTTGGTCTCCTTCAGGTGCGGATAGGCCTTCTGCATATACAGATAGGTGGCATACAGGCCAGAGTAGATGGCCAGGTTAAACTGGTCCATAGTGTGGTCGGCGATAGTCACACCCGAGGCGCTGGCCTGGGCGTTGTTGACGACGGCGTCGATGCGGCCGAACTCCTCAATCGCCTTGTCGATAACGTTCTGCACGACGGCCTCGTTGTCCTGGCCGGCGGAGACATCGGCCTGAACAGGCAGAACCTTGACGCCGTACTCAGCCTCAAGAGACTCCTTGGCAGCCTCGAGCTTAGCAACGTTACGACCGGTGATAACGAGGTTCGCGCCCTCCTTGGCAAAAGCGATATCGATGCCGTAGCCGATGGAGCCAGCGGAGCCGTCCTTAAGCGTGGCCTTGCCGCCGCCGGTGACGATCACGGTCTTACCAGTGAAAAGTCCCATACGAAGTCCTTTCAAATCGCGGCGGGCGCACCCGCCGACTGCGCGCATCCAAATAAACGCGCCAAAAGCTGAGATGCAACTTTAACGTGTTCAAGTGAAAAGAAAAGGCCTCGGCAGGCGAACGGCATAACGTCTTTCGGCGAAGGGATTGTCAAGTACAAACTGGATAAAGCGGCCGAGTTTTTGCTATCGACGCGAGCCATCGAACACGTTTTGAAACTTTGCTGCGGCGCGCGGGATGTCGGCGCGAGACTTTATCATAGGGTGACAAACAACGATGAGGAGCACATGCCTATGACAGACGAGCTGGACCCCCAGACTCAACAGCATATTGATGAT
>CAJKQY010000133.1:0-3984 GCA_905202145.1 uncultured Collinsella sp. | reverse complement strand
AGTACATCGAGGCTGGCAAGGATCAGCAGGGCAAGGGCTTCGACCCCCGCAAGCTCCTCAAGCCTGGTCGCGACAACATCGTTGCCCGCACCAAGGAGCTCATGGAGGAGTTTGGCTCCGTCAACAAGGCGTAAGTAGCGGTTTAACTTCCCGCCGGAGGCCCCGTTTCCCCTACGCTGTTTCCCTCGCGCTCACCTGGCTTTGCCAGAAGTCGCGCGACGGAATCAGCTCCGGGGAAACGGGGCCTCCTTCGTTAACTCGCTACAGGGTTACTGGGCTGAATAAATTGCACTGGCTTCGCCAGAAGTCGCGCCAAGGAAACAGTTCCGGGGGACGGGGCTTCCTTTGTTTAACGCCGCAGGGTTACGAGTCTGTATTATTTATTTGGCTACCGTTCAGCGGCGTTGATGGCTCCCTTGTTGGGGCTTTCTTTTTATCTCGCTACAATGGGCTTCAAACGTTCTAGTGACTTGGAGTTTGGTATGGCTGTTATTGATGTGCTGCCTTCGGATGGGAAGGTTATTGACGAGGGTCCTGTTGGTTGCTCTGTTGATGTTTGCTGTGATGATTTTCGTCATCTCGATATTGGTCTGCCGCCCGAGATTCTTCGACTTAAGGATGCCGGGTATTTGACGCAGGCTGTTGCTGCCTGCGATCGCCTTCTGGAGCAGAACCCTGAGCCTTCGCTGGCTGCTTGTGTTCGTGCCGAGCGGTATCGCATGCTCGAGACGCCGCTTCATTTTTCGGTGTCGCGTGATCGGGCCATTGCGATGATTCGCGAGGAGTGGCCAGAGTTTACCGAAGGGCAATTTGACGACTTGACTAATCGCAAGCGTATTGACTGGCGCTTTATCGATGGCGAGCTGTTCGTTCTCGATAACTTCCTCGATTCGCTTCGCGTGTACCCCAAGGAGGTTCCGGGCCTGTGTCCCGATTCTGCGGACGGCATCGCGCTGCGTAACCAGATGCTCAGGGAGATGGAGTCGCAAAACGGGTTGACTCGTGCCATCACGCTTAAGGCATCCGTGTCTGTCCCCGGGGCTCTGAAGGGAGAAGCTGTTCGCGCGTGGCTACCCGTTGCTGCCGCCTGTCGTCAACAGTCTCAAATCGAGGTTCTCGATATGACGTCGGGGGGTACCGTTGCCTCTGAAAACGTTTCGGCTCGTACTGCCTCTTGGACATCTTCGACCGAACATTCATTCTCGGTGACCTATCGCTATCACATCGATGCCGCCTATTGCGATATCTATGGTGGCGCGCTCCCATCGCATACGTGCATGGACACGCCGCTGCCCGAGGACACTTCCGAGGACCGTCCGCACATTGCGTTTACGCCGTACCTGCGACAGTTGACGGAGCGTGTTGTTGACGGGCTCGAGGATCCGCTCGATCGCGCTCGTGCTATCTATGATTACCTGACACAGCATATCGACTATCGCTATCAGCCACCGTACCTGCTTTTGGGATCTATTGCCGACGACTGTGCGCATTCTTTACGCGGCGATTGCGGCGTTATGGCGCTCACGTTTATCACCATGTGCCGCATCGCGGGCGTGCCTGCCCGTTGGCAGAGCGGCCTGTATGTTGCTCCCGATTCGGTGGGGCCGCACGATTGGGCTGAGTTCTATACGCCACAGACCGGTTGGCTTAACGCCGACGTATCGTTCGGTTCCTCGGCGCGCAGGATGGGGGAGGAGTGGCGTCGCCAGCACTACTTTGGCAACCTCGACCCGTGGCGTATGGTGGCCAACAATCGATTCCAGGCTGAGTTTGTGCCTGCTTTCGATGGCATGCGCGAGGACCCCTATGACAACCAGATGGGCGAGGCCTCGGTTGACGGACGTGGATGTCGTAAGCGGGAGATGTTGCGCAAGGTTGAGCTTATCGAAATGCTCGAAGTACCATTTTCGGACTAATCAACAGAAAGCTGTGATAAACTAACTCACGCATTACGTGCCCGAGTGGCGGAATTGGCAGACGCAGTGGACTCAAAATCCACCGTTGGCAACAACGTGCGAGTTCGAGTCTCGCCTCGGGCACCATACATGCAAGTGAGCGTTCAAGGGGGTCAAGGCCCCCTTTTTCGTGCCGAACTCGCCTGAGCGCGCGGAGCGTTAAACAAACAGGCCAGCGGCCTGTTTGTAGCGGAGCGTGGCGAGGGCGCCATGCGCCCGAAGCCCGGGGCTTCGCGAAGCGAAGTCCCTTCGAGTCTCGCCTCGGGCACCATACATGCACCTGCGCTTCAAGGGGGTCAAGGCCCCCCTTTTTCGTGTACGTAATGTGATAACGCGCGGTACGTGTTATTATTCGCAAGGCGTTGTTCCCGCAATGCCCTAAAGAGGAACCCGAGGGTTCCCACCTTTTGGCGCCAATGAGCAGCTGACTGGTCATACAACCTAGATTCCCTTCCTCATACTGAGGATGTCTATGTGTACGA
Source organism: uncultured Collinsella sp. (assembly GCA_905202145.1). Lineage (GTDB taxonomy): Bacteria > Actinomycetota > Coriobacteriia > Coriobacteriales > Coriobacteriaceae > Collinsella. The sequence continues at coordinate 1,547 of CAJKQY010000133.1, read as the reverse complement.
CCTGGTTGCAAAGAAGCGCCGGGTTATTTTTTTATGAATGGAGGTAGGGAAAATAGCTAAGTCTGATGACACCCGCATCAACGACGAGATCACTGCATCTTCGTGCCGTTTGATTGGCGTCGATGGCTCTCAGCTCGGCCTGTTCGCCATCCGCGATGCCCAGCGCGTCGCTGACGATCAGGGTCTCGACTTGGTCGAGATCGCTCCCAACGCGGAGCCGCCGGTCTGCAAGGTCATGGACTACGGTAAGTTCAAGTACCAGCAGGCCATGAAGGCCAAGGCCGCTCGTAAGAACCAGTCCAAGGTCGAGGTTAAGGAAATGAAGTTCCGACCCAAGATCGACGTTGGCGACTACGAGACCAAGAAGGGCCACGTTCTGCGTTTCCTCAAGAAGGGCGCGCGCGTTAAGATCACCATCATGTTCCGCGGCCGTGAGATGGCTCACCCGGAGCAGGGTCTTAACGTTCTCGAGCGTCTCGCCGAGGATCTCAAGCCTTACGCTACGGTCGAGTCCAAGCCTAAGATGGAAGGCCGTAACATGCTTATGCTGCTCGCCCCGATTAAGGGCGCCTTCGATGAGGATAAAGCGGCAAGCGATACCAAGTAACTAGTGTTCTGTAACCGATTAAGGAGTATTTCATGCCTAAGATGAAGTCCCACAGCGGCACCAAGAAGCGTTTCCGCAAGACTGGTACCGGCAAGCTTATGCGCGCCAAGGCTTTCAAGAGCCACATCCTGAGCAAGAAGTCCACCAAGCGTAAGCGTGGCTTCCGTCAGGAGACCGAGATCGCCGCTGCCGACCGCAAGGTCATCAAGTCGCGTCTCGCCTAAGTTCGCGTTCCCGTTTTTCGTTTTACCGTCTAGGAGTTGATAGAACATGGCACGTATTAAGCGCGCTGTTGCCGCCAAGAAGAAGCGCCGTACCGTTATGCACCGTGCGAAGGGTTACTACGGTGCCGCTTCGCGTACTTACAAGCATGCTAAAGAGCAGGTCCAGCACTCCCTGCAGTATCAGTATCGTGATCGCCGCAACAAGAAGCGCGAGATCCGCTCTCTCTGGATCACCCGTATCAACGCTGCCGCTCGCCTGAACGACATCTCTTACTCTCAGTTCATGCACGGCCTGAAGGTTGCCGGCATCGAGCTCGACCGTAAGGTCCTGGCTCAGATGGCTTACGAGGACATCGAGTCCTTCAACGAGCTGGCTGCCATTGCTAAGAAGGCTCTCGAGGCCTAATAGATTCTGTTGAATCGCTAGGGGAGTGTCGCACTGTGCGCGGCACTCCCTCTTTTTATCTAGAGCGCTGGTTTATATAGCAAAAGCGCGGGTAGATAGACACTTACAGGTGACCGATCTTTATATATCTCTTAATCGAAGGGTCATCATCTGATACGTGCAGTATTTCTGCATCAGCCTTTCTATTACTTATATAGGAAGCGATATGTTGTGTAGGACTTGTGAAGAGTGGAATTGACGTCCCACATCGCTTCGCGGTCTGGCAATATATCTCCTTGCCGCGCGGCCCGGTCGAACCGGATGAGCCGCG
>CAJKQY010000132.1:0-4063 GCA_905202145.1 uncultured Collinsella sp. | reverse complement strand
CCTACCTTTCCGTGCAGCTAATGCAGGGGTCGATGGTCAGGATAATCATGGGCACGTTGGCAAGGAGCACGCCCTGCAGCGCATGCGTCAGACCCGCCAGGTTCTGCGACGTCGGAGTGCGCACGCGGAAACGGTCCAGGTTCTTGGTGCCGTTGCCGCGCACATAGTAATACGCCTCGCCGCGCGGCTGCTCAATCACAACCTCGCCGCGCGCGCCGTCGGCCGGCGTGAGCTTGGTGCGTCCACCGATGCCGTCGTGCGGAATCTTACCCACAAGCTCCTTGATGATGTCCATGGCCTGCGTGACCTCGGCACAACGCACCTGGCAGCGGGCATAGCAGTCGCCGTCGGTAACAACGATAGGCTCAAACGCGGTCAGATCCGCATAGGCACCGTCGCCAAACATGCGCACGTCGTAGTCCACGCCCGAGGCGCGCCCAAACGGGCCGACCATCGAAAGCTCCAGCGCATCCTTCTTGCTGATCACGCCCACGCCATGCAAGCGCTCGCCGCAGCTGTCGTCGTCCAAAAACGTATGCACCAGGGCCTCGTAGTCGGGACACATGGCATCGAGCGTCTGGACAATACCCGCCAGCTCGGAGTCCTCGATGTCGTGCTTAAGGCCGCCGATCTCGTTAATCGAAAGGATTACGCGGCCGCCGCAGGTGCTCTCGAAGATCTTGAGGATCTGCTCGCGCAGGGTCCACGAACGATAGAACAGCGCCTCGAAGCCAAAAGCATCGGCGAGCAGGCCTAGCCACAGCAGGTGCGAGTGAATGCGCGAAAGCTCGTGCAAAATGGTGCGGATATACTGCACGCGGCCGGGCACCTCGATGTCGAGCATGCGCTCGCAGGCGCTGGCATAGCCGCAGCTGTGGCCCACGGCGCAGATGCCGCAGATGCGCTCAGCGATGTAGCCAAACTGGTGCATGTCACGCTTTTCGGTGAGCTTCTCGAGTCCGCGGTGCACAAAGCCGATCTGCGGAATTGCCTCGATAACGCGGTCGTCCTCGATCACCAGGTCCAGATGAAGCGGCTCGGGCAGCACCGGGTGCTGCGGGCCAAACGGAATAACGGAGCGATGTGCCATGGACCTTACGCCTCCTTTTTCTGCTTGTCGCGGGCGGCCTTGGCGGCAAGCGCCGCACGGACCTTGGCCGCTTTCTCGGGATCCATGGCGGCGAGCTTTGCCTCCATCTCGGCGGCTTTAAGCGCGGCCTTAGCGGCGGCTTCATCGTGCTGAGCATCGGAGCTGGCAGCCGCAGCGGGCTGAGCGACGGCAGCGCCCGCAACATCGCCGGCGCTCCCAGCGCCCTCCCCTGCAGCAGCCGCGGCAGCGGCGGCCTTCTCGGCCGCAGCATTGCGCGCCTTGGCCTCGGCAGCGGCACGGACCTTCATGGCCTTCTCGCGCGCAGCCTTCACCTCGGGCGTGATAACGCTCATGGGTTCGGCAGTCGAGACCTGGTAGAAAAAGCCCTTAAAGTCGAGCTGCATGTCGGTGATGGCAAGTCCAAATAGGTCGTGGGCCTCATTTTCAAACGGGAACACCGCGGGGTAATACGAGCTGATGGACGGAATCTCCTGGCACTGGTCGATGCCCTCAACCACCAGGTTCTCAATCGCATAGCTGCCGTCCTGAGCGATCCGCTCCTGAGCAGCACGAACGTTGATAAACGTATAGACCAGGCGATACGATCCGTCGTCCACACAGCGCTCGGCGTGCATTTGCACAAAGCGCGCGCCGACGCCCTTGAGCGCCTGGACATGCGACAGGAGCTCGTCGATCCCGACGGTGGTATAGATTGCCTTTTGCATTACTCGGCCTCCTTTGCAGCGACGGGCGTCTCAGCAGGTGCGTCGCCAGCGGCGGGCGCGGCGGGCTTCTCGGCAGGCGCGTCACCGGCACCGTCAGCCCCGGCCCCCGCAGCCACAAACCCGTCCTCGCCCAGCTCAACGCCACCGTCCCAGGTTGCGGCACCGCCCACGGTGAGCGGGTCACCGCCAGCACGCATCACGGCCTCCTTCTGGTCCAGGATGCCGCACGCCTCCACAATGGCATCGATTACGGTCTCGGGGCGAATGGCGCACCCGGGCGCGTACACGTCCACGGGAATCGCGCGGTCCACGCCGCCGATCACGTTATAGGCATCGCGGAATACGCCGCCCGAACACGCGCAAATTCCGCACGCCACCACGCACTTGGGCTCGAGCATCTGGTTGTAGATCTGGCGCACGACGGGCAGGTTCTGCGCGTTGACCGAACCCGTCACCAAAAAGATATCCGCATGCTTGGGGTTGCCGGTATTGACCACGCCAAAGCGCTCCGCATCGAACAGCGGCGTGAGCGAGGCCAGCACCTCAATATCGCATCCGTTGCAGCTCGAGCCGTCGTAATGGATAACCCACGGCGAGCGCGACATTTTATGATCCATGGATGCCGCCTCCTAAATAAACACGTCGACGAGGATGGGCATAAGGTTGAGCAGGCCAAACACCAGCGCCACGCCCCATCCGAGCTTAAAGCAGCTGCGCCAGGTGCTGCGCGCGAAGGTGTTGTCGATCAGGACCTCGACAAAGTACGTCGCGGCCATCACGACCAGGGCGATCACCCAGCTCACCGGGTTGTCCCAAACAAAGAACATGCCCACCCACATCAAAAACAGCACGGTCTCGCACCAGTGCATAAGGGTCATCTTGGCCAGCGTGCCGCCGCTCATCTCGGTGGCGACGCCCTGGACGATCTCCTGATGCGCGTGATGCGAGTACGAAAGGTCAAACGGCGACTTGCGCAACTTGATGGTAAGCACCGCGAGCAGCGCGAGGAAAATGGGCGCGCTGTACACGATGATGGGGGCCGACTGCCCCGTCACGGCGATGGAATCGAAGCTGTCGGTGGCAAGGTACAGGCCCACGCTCATCAGCAGAACGGCAGGCTCGTAACTCATAACCTGCAGCAGCTCGCGGTCGGCGCCGACCTGGGCAAACGGGCTTTGCGTCGAGGCGGACGCCAGCACCACAAAGATCGCGGCGAGCGTCACCATAAAGGCGCACAGCAGCGTGTTGGAGCCCGACACAAAGATGCCGCCGCCCACGACGGTAAAGATGAGCGCGCACGCCATATAGGTATCGTCCATGGTATTTACGCTGGCGGGGGCCTTGCGCAGCAGCTTGGCAACGTCGTAGAAGGGCTGCAGCAGGCGCGGGCCCACGCGGCCCTGCATACGGGCGGACAGCTTGCGATCGATGCCGTCGATCAGGCCACCAACCAAAGGCGCCAGCAAGGCAAACACCACGGTGCCAATAAAAATGCCCACGACGCCCGAACCTTCAAAATACTTGCCGCGCAGCACCGAAGGCGCGCTCATGGCAAGCCGCTCGGGCCCAATCCACGCGCAACACAGCAGCGCAAACAAGATAATGCTGCAGCACACGACGCTACCCGCGGGGCCGATGCGCTTCTCGCCAAGGGCGTCCTCCGAGTACCAATTGCGCTTTTCGGCCTTCACCTCGTGTCCCATCGAGCCGCGGAAATGGCGATATTTGTCGGTTCCCACGCCCGAAAGGTACACGTTGACGCGCGGCTTATTGCTCACGCGGAACGACGTCAGCAGCACCACGGCGATAAACGCCACGATAACCACCATCAGATACATGGCGTCCTTGCCGATAACGTACGGCACGCGGCCAAACACCATGGCGAGGTAAGGCGACACCAGACCGCTCGAGATGAGCGGGAAGGCCACGCAGCACAGAATCAGCAGCGCGGCGATGGTGTTGAGCGCCATCCATTCGGTCTTATGGACATTGACCTCAACGTTTTGAGCCGTGGGGTCGACGCCCGAAAGCTTGGCGAGCCACTTGCCCCAGAAGTAAAACGTCGCGGCCGAGCCAAAGGCAAGCACCATGATCATGAGCACGTTGCCGGTCTGCGCAAACGCCACCAGGGCGCCCCACTTGGACACGAGCATGCCAAACGGCGCCACAAACATGCCCATGATGCCCAGCATCATCAGGCGCGTCAGGTGCGGCATGCGGCTGAACATACCGTCCATGTCCTCGATAT
>CAJKQY010000131.1:0-4113 GCA_905202145.1 uncultured Collinsella sp. | reverse complement strand
GGACACAAATGGCAGGCGGGCGAAAAAAGTTCGGTCAACGACGTCGGCATAAAAACATGCTCCAAAACAACGAATCAGCAGCTCAAACGTAAAGGCCCGGACCGCACAGACGGCTCCAAGCCCAAGGCGCCGTAATCGTCCGACACGAATTTTGTAATGTCAAGACTGGAATCAACAAAGTGCCGCTTTATGATGTAGGTATTCCGCCCCCCGCGGAGCAACTGGGTGAACCGTCGCGTTTATTTAGGGAGCCCACACAGTCGTACTTAGTACAGGTATCCTTCGTTGTTAAGGACGCTGGAACAGTCGATGAGGGCACCCACCTGTTTTAGGTGGGTTCATTTTCGTAACGTGGGGGGTGGTTTTCTTTTGCCGATTTTGCCAAAAATTGCCATCGCAGATCCCGTATGACACCCAACGGCACTCGGCAGATCCCCCGTCAACATCCCAATATCTGGTAAGCGCGTGATAATCGCACGGCGCAAACCCCCGCACCCCCTCGGTCGAGTATCATGGGTCAGCTATGCCCTTTTGCGCGTAGCGTCCTATGACCTTTTCCTTCGACGCTTGGCGGTTTTTCGATTCATGGCTTCCTCCACGAGCTTCATACCGTACCTTTGCGTGGCGGTCGCGGCTTTTATCACGACCTTCCTTGCGGTGCCCCTGGTCAAGCGCCTGGCAATCAAGCTCGACGCCGTCGACTATCCTTCCAAGCGCCGCATCAACACTAAACCCATCCCGCGCATGGGCGGCACGGCGGTCTTTTTGGGCCTCGTCGTCGCCTGCATTGTGCAGATCCTAGGCACCTGGTACCTGGGCTGGCCGCCCGTTTTGGTGCCTCATCCCCTCTTGCACATCAGCTACCCCATACTGGCGCTTTCTTTTACCGTCATCTTTGCGACCGGCGCAATCGACGACGTCTACCAGCTCAAGCCCAAGCAAAAGCTGACAGGTCAGGTCCTCGCCGCGCTCATCGCCTGCGTGGGCGGCCTGCGCATCGGCGTCATCGTCAACCCGTTTGCCCCTGGCGATATCATGCTTGGCTGGCTCGCCTACCCCATCACCGTGATCTACCTGGTGGCGTTCACCAACATCATCAACCTCATCGACGGCCTCGACGGCCTGGCTACGGGCATTTGCGGCATCGCATCGTTCACCATGTTCACGATGGCCATGCTTTCGGGCCGTATCGACGCCGCCGCGCTCTCCATCGCGCTCTTTGGCTCGTGCGTGGCTTTTCTGCATTACAACTTCAACCCCGCGAGCATCTTCTTGGGCGACTCGGGGTCGCTGCTGTTGGGCTTCGCTCTGGGCTCTATCTCGCTGCTCAACGTGAGCCGCACCGCCGCGCTCACCTCACTTATCATCCCGCTCATCGTGGCAGGTGTGCCCATCATCGACACGTTCAGCGCCATCGTGCGTCGCAAGCGCGCCCACATTAGCATCGGACAGGCCGACAAGGGCCACATCCACCACCGCCTCATTCAGGAGGGCTACAACCAAAAGCAGGCCGTGCTGCTCATCTACGCCTGGTGCATCATGCTTTCGGCCGGCGCCGCCGCGATCAATCAGGTCGAGGTGCCCATGCGCGTGCTCATCTTTGTCGTGCTCGCCATTGGCTCGGCGGCCTTCGCCAAGCACCTGCACCTGTTTGAGCCCGTCTTGCGCCACCATTACAACAAGCGCACACACGAGGACGAGCTGGTAACCCCCGACGACCCCGCCTTTAAACAGGAGGAGCAGGCAGCCGAGGAGTGCAAAGAGGAGCGCCACCACAGGCGCTAGGTTTTATTGCCGAGGAAGTGACTCTTTGCTGCTGTCCGCTCGCGACCGCCGCATAGCCCTCGCCCTACCGGCGCCTCGCCCACTTACGCCCCACCCCTTTCAATAAACGCGTTATCATCTTGACCAATACGCATACGTTAGGAGCAATCATGCCAAACGAGAACAGCTACGAAGTCGCGCTGCAAAAGAGCAACGCCATTCGCGAGGGCTTGGCAAAGACGCCCGAGAAGTTCACCATGCTCACCGGCGACCGCCCGACCGGACGCTTGCACCTGGGTCACTACTTCGGCACCCTCAAGGGCCGTGTTGAACTGCAGAACATGGGTGCCAAGACCAACGTGCTCATCGCCGACTACCAGGTCATCACCGACCGCGACACCACCGAGCATATCCAGGACAACGTGTACAACATGGTCATGGACTACCTTGCCTGCGGCATCGACCCCGACAAGACCATGATCTACGCGCACTCCGCCGTGCCCGCCGCAAACCAGCTCATGCTGCCGTTCCTGTCGCTGGTGTCCGAGGCCGAGCTGGCGCGCAACCCCACGGTCAAGGCCGAGATGGAGGCCTCGGGCCACGAGCTTACCGGCCTTCTGCTCACCTACCCGGTGCACCAGGCCTGCGACATTCTGTTCTGCAAGGGCAACGTCGTGCCCGTCGGTCGCGACCAGCTGCCGCACATCGAGCTCACCCGCACTATCGCTCGCCGCTTTAACAACCGCTACGGCAAGGTATTTCCCGAGGTCGACGCGCTGCTGTCCGAGACCCCGCTGCTGCCCGGCCTTGACGGTCGCAAGATGAGCAAGAGCTACGGCAACGCCATCAATATCTCGATGACCGCCGAGGAGACGACCAAGCGCATCAAGAAGAGCCAGACCGACTCCGAGCGCATGATCACGTTTGATCCCGAGAACCGCCCCGGTGTGTCCGGCCTGCTTTCGACGGCCGCTATCTGCACCGGCCGCTCCGAGGTCGAGATTGCCGAGGAGATCGGCATGGGCGGCTCCGGCCAGCTCAAGAAGTATGTGACCGAGGCCGTCAACGAGTACTTCGCCCCGATCCGTGAGCGTCGCCAGCGCTACGAGAACGACCTGGATTACGTCAAGGACGTGCTGCACGAGGGCAATCGCCGCGCCAACAAGATCGCCGAGCAGACCCTGGCCGAGGTTCAGGACGCCATGGGCATGGTGTACTAGGCAAAGCGCTTTCGCACAACATAGACGGTGAGATTAGATTTCTCCCCAAAACAGGAACAGGCCCGCTGGCAGTTAATTGCCAGCGGGCCTGTTCCCGAAGTACACCGTTGAATCGCACAGAGGGGAGGGATGCGAATCAAACTCAACAGGGCAGGCTTTTTCATCGCCTATTGCCTGCTCCGTTGCTGAAACCAATATAGTTCACCATGGTTTACTTTCTAGCGTCAATATGCTCCACCATAGCTTCTCCATAAGTTAGCCCCGGTAAACCTGAAACGGAAAACCACCACAAAGGGGACAGGCACCTTTGTGGTGGTTTTGGCCACGGCAGAGCCGCTAGAGCCCTGCTGGCCAGCGACAGGCGGCCAAGTCGACGTGCATGTCGTCCTTAAACGCCACACCCTCCCCTAGCAAAAGCTCACGCTGAGCATCGGGGCCGCCAAAGGCAAAGCCCTCGCAAATGCGACCGTCGGCAAATACCACGCGATGACAGGGAATCTCGCCGGGGCGCGAATTGCTATGCAGGGCATACCCCACGTACCGCGCACTTCGTGGACGACCGGCAAGCAGCGCCACCTGACCATACGTGGCGACCATCCCCTCAGGGATCTGCTCGACCACCTCGTACACCCGCTCAAAAAAGCCCTCAGACGCCAACATGCGCTCCTTTCAACCGAAACCAGCATAAACCACCACAAAGGTGCCTGTCCCCTTTGTGGTGGTTTTGACCGGATAGCTAGTTGGCGGGGCGGAAGAAGGCTACGGCTACGGCGCCGGGACCCACATGGGTGCCGATAGTGGCGCCGATGGTATGGACGGGAAGCTCGCTTTCGGCATGGCCGGTCCACAGAGCGGCGCTGTCCTCGATGTACTTCTTGAGCACCGCGTCCGAAAGACCCGTATAACCAAGCGCCAGCGGCATGGAGAAGTCGACGCCGCCCGCCTGTTCGACCTTCTGGTTCAACAGGTTTCGACCGTTTTTGGAACCGCGCGCCTTGCCCAACTGCACGATGAGGCCGTCCTCGGCGGCCACGACCGGCTTCACGTTGAGCAGCGTGCCCACAGCGCCCGCGGCAGCAGACAGACGACCGCCGCGCACCAGGTACTCCAGCGTCTCGAGCAGGCCGAT
>CAJKQY010000130.1:0-4116 GCA_905202145.1 uncultured Collinsella sp. | reverse complement strand
AGATCGAGGCGGAGCTCACGCGCGATGCCATGGCAAAGGTCGAGGAGACCTATGATGGCGGTCGCGCAATCGTCGTGGGTGGCGAGGGCTGGCACGAGGGCGTCAAGGGTATCGTAGCGAGCCGCCTGACCAACCGTTATCACGTGCCGGCGCTGCTGTTCTCGATCGAAGACGGTATCGCTCGCGGTTCGGGTCGCTCGGTGGGCAAGGTCAACCTGTTCGACGCCGTAGAACGCTGCTCGGATCTGCTGATTCGTCGCGGCGGGCATGCGGGTGCGGTGGGCGTGACCATCGAGGCATCCAAGCTCGACGAGTTCCGTCGTCGCCTTTCCGCCGTGCTGTCCGAGCTTCCCGCCGAGGACTTTGAGGACACCGACGAGGTTGCCGCCACCGTCGACCTCTCCGAGCTGAATATCGAGACCATCGAGCAGATCTCCCGTCTTGAGCCGTTTGGCCAGGGCAACAAGGTGCCGCTGTTGGCGGCCGAGGGCGTGACAATGTGCGATCGCGCCGTGGTGGGCAAAACCGGCGAGCACATGCGCTTCGTGGCGACCGATGGCGCCGCGAGTGTGCCGGCCATTATGTTCCGCGTGCCGCAGATCGATAAGCTCATCAATTGCGATAGCGCTGTCGATTTGGTGTTCGAGGCCGTGGCCGAGCATTGGCAAGGTCGCGTAAAGCCAAAGCTCATGATCAAGGATGTCTTGGTCCGCGATACCACGGCGCCCAGCGTTGACGACCCGGCATGTGAGCTTCGTCGCGGCGTGGAGCCTGCAGACGCCGGTCTTCGTCTGGAGTCCCGAAAGCGCCAAACGCTCGCCCAACTTTCTTATACCGAGCTCACGCGCTCGCTTATCCATAGCTTTATCGGCTCGAACCAGCCGCATCGCGCGCAGGTCGAGGCACTCGACGCGCTCGCCGACCACCAGAGCGTCTTGGCCGTTATGGGGACGGGGCGCGGCAAGTCGCTCATCTTCCATGTGCACGCCGCGCGCGAGGCGGTCCTTCGTGGGCGGGCGAGCATCTTTGTCTATCCGCTGCGCGCGCTCGTTGCCGACCAGGCTTATCACCTCTCGTCGACGATGGCTGCGCTCGGCATTGGCGTGGGCGTGTTGACCGGCGAGACCGTGGAGGCAGCGCGCGATGACGTGTTTGCCGGCCTGGCTTCGGGCCGCACCGGTATCGTGCTCACGACGCCAGAGTTCCTGTCCATTCACCGCGACCGCTTTGCGCGCTCGGGGCGTATCGGGTTTGTCGTCATTGACGAGGCGCATCATGCCGGTCTTGCCAAGGGCGGCGACCGAAGCGCCTATCTCGACATGCCCGATATCCTCAAGGCCCTGGGCGATCCGGTCGTTCTGGCCACGACGGCCACCGCGACGGCTCCGGTCGTGGCGGAGCTTGCCCGCGTGCTGCCGATTACCCGTACGGTGGTCGACGAGACCGTGCGCGAGAACTTGCAGCTCGAGGACGACCGCGATCTTGCGAGCCGCGAAAACCGCCTGGTGTCCATCGTCGCGACGGGAGAGAAGACCGTCATCTACGTCAACTCGCGTGATCAGTCCGTGGCGCTTGCCAAGACGCTGCGCAAACGCGTTCCCGACTGCGCGTCGCATATCGCCTTTTACAACGCGGGCCTTACGCGCACCGACCGCCATCGCGTAGAGGAGGCGTTTCGAGACGGCAGCCTCAGCTGCATCGTCTCGACATCTGCCTTTGGCGAGGGCGTCAACCTTCCCGATATTCGTCATGTCGTGCTCTATCACATGCCGTTTGGCGGCATTGAGTTTAACCAGATGAGTGGCCGCGCCGGTCGCGATGGCCAGCCCGCCGTGATCCATCTGCTCTATTCGTCGCGCGATGCCCGCATTAACGAGCGCCTACTCGACTGCTATGCGCCCGAGCGCGACGAGCTCGTCACGCTCTATCGTGCGTTGCAGACTATGTGGCGCTCCAACCGCGGCAAGACCGGAGACGAATCGTTTAGTGCGAGCGATATCGACATCGCGCAGATGTGCCTTGCCATCGATGCCCGCACGCCGGTCGACGAGCGCTCGGTGGAAAGCGGCCTGGGAATCTTCGAAGAGCTTGGTTTCTGTCGCGTTTCGGGGTTTGATGACACCCGCCGCATCGCGATGGCCGAAAACCCCGGCCGTGTGCAATTGAGCAGGTCAATTCGCTATTTGGAGGGCCTGCGCTCGCGCATGGAGTTCTCGGCTTTCCGGAGCTGGGCGCTCGATTCGTGTGCTTCTGATATGCTAGCCAAAGTTAACCGCCCGATCGTACCGCGGGCCTAGGGGAAGGGGACCTCGATGGATGCCGCAGCCCGTACCGCCCATGATTCCACCCTCCAGCCTTTTTCGGAGATGGAGCACTATAAGCATGCCGATGAGCTGCCGCCCGAGATTATGGCGGACAGCTACGACAAGCTGGAGCGCCTGTGCCTCAAATATATGAATGAGGAGGACTTCTCTAAAGTGGAGCAGGCCTACTGCTTTGCCGCCGAGAAGCACTGCAACCAAAAGCGCCGTTCGGGCGAGATGTACATTAACCATCCCGTCGAGGTTGCCATCATTTTGGCCGATCTCAAAATGGACTGCGATGTGGTGTGCGCCGCGCTGCTGCACGATACCGTTGAGGATACCGAGACCTCGCTTGCCGATGTTTCCGGCCTGTTTGGCGATACGGTGGCCGAGCTCGTCGATGGCGTGACCAAGCTCACCAACATCGAAGTCGACAGCATGGACGAGAAGCAGGCCCTTACGCTGCGCAAGATGTTCCTCGCCATGTCTAAGGACATCCGCGTCATTATCGTTAAGCTTGCCGACCGTCTGCACAACATGCGCACCCTTGCAGCCCTGCGTGAGGACCGCCGCCTGTTTAAGGCTCGCGAGACCATGGACGTGTATGCGCCCCTGGCTGACCGCCTGGGCATGAGCTCTATTAAGTGGGAGCTCGAGGACCTGTCCTTCTTCTACCTGGAGCCCGACGCCTACCAGCGCATCGCGCGCATGGTGGCTGAGTCGCGCGAGGTTCGCGAGCGCTATCTGGCCGAGACCATCAAGACGCTCACCGATGAGCTCAACCGCATTGGCCTGAAGGACTTCCAGATCAACGGCCGTTCCAAGCACTATTGGTCCATCTACCAAAAGATGAAGCGCAAGGGCAAGGAGTTCTCCGAGATCTACGACCTGGTGGCACTGCGCGTCATCACGCATTCGGTGCGCGATTGCTACTCCACGCTCGGCGCGGTGCATACGCTGTGGCACCCCATGCCCGGTCGCTTTAAAGACTATATCGCCATGCCCAAGGTCAATAACTACCAGTCGCTCCATACGACGGTTATCGGCCCCACGGCCCGCCCGCTCGAGATTCAGATTCGAACCTACGAGATGCATGAGCAGGCCGAGTACGGCATTGCCGCCCACTGGCTCTATAAGAAGTCGGGCGGATCGTCTGCGTCTAAGACCAATGATGCCCAGCGTCTGGACGACCAGATCAACTGGCTCAAGCATTCGCTCGATTGGGCGGCTTCTGACGAGATTACGGACGCCAAGGAATACCTGCACTCGCTGAAGGTCGATCTGTTCGACCAGGAGATTTTTGTCTTTACACCCAAGGGCGAGGTCATGGCGCTTCGTGCCGGCTCCACGCCGCTCGACTTTGCCTACGCCGTTCACACCGAGGTGGGCAACCACTGCGTCGGCGCCAAGATCAACGGTGCGGTCGCGCCGCTCACGCATGAGATCAAGACGGGCGACCGTGTCGAGATTCTGACCAACAAGAGTTCCAAGCCGTCGCGTGATTGGCTCAAGATCGTTAAGACACCTTCCGCCAAGTCAAAGATCCGCCGCTATTTTGCCGCCGCGACCAAGGACGACGACGCTGCTGCCGGCCGCGATATACTGGCCAAAGACCTGCGCAAGCGCGGGTATGGCATCTCTACGCCGCGATCCACGCGTGCGCTCAACGCCGTGGCGGAGCAGCTGAACTTCAAGCAGCTCGAGGACCTGTTTGCCGCCGTCGGCGCCGGCAAGGTTGCCCCGCGCGCTGTGGGTAACAAGGTCGAGCAAATCTTGGACCCCAAGCCCGAGGAACAGCTCACCAAGGCCGAGG
>CAJKQY010000129.1:0-4198 GCA_905202145.1 uncultured Collinsella sp. | reverse complement strand
GGTCACCAAGCACAACCTCAAGTACCGCCGCTACTACCACCAGTTCGACTACTAATTTCATTTGGGGGAAACCGCAATGAGGCAATACATCTTTGCCAGCCACGCGCATTTTGCGACCGGCATCAAAGAGAGCACCGAGCTGCTCTCGGGCGCGCGCGATAACGTCCACGACCTGTCGATGTTTGTCGACGGCCGCACCGACGTCGCCGAGGAGGCCGCCAAGCTCCTGGCGACCTTCGACCCCGCCGACGACGTAATCGTGTGCACCGACCTGTTTGGCGGCAGCGTCAACAACGAGTTCACCAAGATCGTCCAGACGCGCCCCAACACCTACCTGGTTGCCAACATGAATCTGCCGCTGCTGATCCAGCTGCTCTTTTCGGACCAGGAGGCTCCCTCCGATCAGGTTATCCGCGAGATCCTCGCGGCTGACGACACGCGCGTCAAGTTTGTCAACGACCTGCTGACCGATGCGGATGACGAGGAAGAGTTCTAGTCACCGCCTGCTAATAATGGGGCCGGGTTTCCGGCATGAGACCTTTGGGGGTCAATCATGATTCAACTGCTTCGCGTCGACCATCGTCTGCTTCATGGCCAGGTGGCCGTCTCTTGGGTCCAGGGCTTGGGTTCCGACTGCATCTTCTGCGTTGGCGACAAGGTTGCCAACGATCCTGTCTGGAAGACTACGCTCAAGATGGGAAAGCCGGCCAACGTCAAGCTCGTCATCAAGGACATGGAGCACGCCATCGAGGCCATCAACTCCGGTGTTACCGATAAGTACAAGATGATCATCTGCGTCGCCAGCATCGCCGAGGCCAAGCAGCTTGTCGACGGCTGCCCGCAGATCACCTCCATCAACCTGGGCAACACCAAGTCCAAGGACGAGCAGCGTCCCGATGCCCGTAAGATCTCCCGCCAGATCTTTGTGACTGCTGCCGAGGAAGAGGACATTCGTGAGCTCGTCGGCCGCGGTGTCGAGGTCGAGATTCGCGCTCTGGCCGACGACCCCAAGGTCGATGCCCTAAGCGCCCTCTAATTGGGAACCACGGGCGGCGCGCACGGCGCCGCCCCTATTCGTGGGCGTACCGGATAAACGCTTTACCCGTTACCCCCATCTACCGTTCACCGGGAGTACACGCCCGTTGAGCGATTGGTATTAAATAGTTTTCTCATGACTATATAATTGGTATCAAATCATTTGCACCGGTTTAGGTGTTAACAGCACACCGGTACAAGCTGGATCTGTCTAGGCGATTGTCGGCATGGAAAAGGGCGCGCTGACAAGTCGGGAATCGCCGCGCGGATCCAAGAGGGATCAAAGGGAGGAACAATGCTTGTTCAAGCGATCCTCATCGGACTTATCGCTGCCTTCGGTAAGCTCGATTATCAGCTCGGTACGCTCTATGCGTTCCGCCCGATCGTTCTGTGCCCGCTCGTCGGCATAGTCCTCGGGGACCTGCAGTCCGGCCTCGCCATCGGTGCGAGCCTCGAGCTGCTCTTCATGGGTTCAATCTCCATCGGCGCTTACGTGCCGCCCGATGAGTGTATTGGCGGTGTGCTCGCCTGCGCCTTCGCTATTCAGCTGGGTCAGAGCACCGAGGCCGCTATCGCGCTCGCGATGCCCATCGCCACTCTGTGCCTGGCCATTAAGAACGTCGTCAACGCCGGTATGCCCCTTCTGGTCGACCGTGCCGACGTCTTTGCCAGCAAGGGTAACCTCAAGGGTATCTACGCTATGCACTGGATTATCGGTCTCGTGATTGTCGTCCTGGCCTTTATCCTGTGCTCGGTCTCCTTCTATCTGGGTGCCGACGCCGTTCAGGGCCTGCTCGACTTCATCCCGACGTTCGTCCTCGATGGCTTTGGCGTCGCAGCCAACATCCTGCCTGCCATGGGCTTCGCCATGCTCGGCCGTCTGGTGCTTACCAAGCAGCTCGTGCCGTTCTACTTCCTGGGCTTCCTGCTGTGCTCCTATGCCAACGTGCCCGTCCTCGGCGTCGCCCTGATCGCAATCATCATCGGCATCGACAAGTACGACCTGCTGGGCCTTGGTGGCGCCCAGTCCCAGCTTTCTGTGGAAGGGGATGAGGACGATGACTTCTAATTCCGAGAACCAGATTACTCGCTCCGACCTCATTAAGAGCGCCGTGAACACCGGCGCCCTGGGCATGGAATTCTCTTGGACCTACTACAAGCAGATGAACATTGCCTTCTGCCTGATGGTCGCCAACATGCTCAAGAAGATCTATGCCGGCCGTCCCGATGATTACGCCGAGGCCTTGCACCGTCACAGCGCATTCTTCAACATCACCCCGCAGCTCGCTCCCTTCGTGGGTGGCATCGCGATGGCCATGGAAGAAAAGGTCGCTCGTGGCGAGGTTGAGCCCGAGAGCGTCAACGACATCAAGGCCGCCCTCATGGGTCCGCTTTCCGGCCTGGGTGACTCCTTCTTCCTGTCCACCCTGCGCGTCGTCGCCGCTGCCGTGGGCATCAGCCTGTGCCAGGCCGGCAACGTCTTTGGCCCCATCGCCTTCCTGCTCGTCTACAACATCCCGGCGTTCCTGATTCGTATCTTTGGCGCTATCAAGGGTTATGAGCTAGGCATTGGCTTCCTCGACGAGGCTCAGAAGACCGGCCTGATGCAAAAGATCATGGCCTGCGTCGGCATTGTCGGCGTTATGGTCGTCGGCGCCATGAGCAAGGACATGTTCTGGGCTTCGTTGCCCATCGCCATCGGTCAGGGCGACTCCGCCCAGACTCTCCAGGACATCCTGGACGGCATCATGCCCGGTATGCTCGGTATGGCCGCCTTCTGGCTCTACTACTGGCTGCTCTCCAAGAAGATCAACCCGATGGTCCTGATCCTCTGCACCATGGTCGTGGGCATCATCGGCGCTTACTTTGGCGTGCTTGCCTAATATGTTCGAATCGCGCTTCCATCGCGTCTAACGGTTGCGTCGATCTTTGGGGGGCTTGTCGCATCTGCGGCGGCCCCCTGTTTTTTAAAACTCCGTACGAAAGGGGAGGGCTATGGTCGTACCCGAGCTTTCGCTCATGAACATCAACCATCGTTACTACAGCATCGAGACGTTTTTTAAGGCTGCAGGTGAGGCCGGCTATCGCAATATCGAGCTGTGGACCGGCTCGATGCACCTGTATGTGGATTGCCATGAGCACGATTCGGTGGATAAGATTCGCGATCTTGCCGCCCAATACGGTATCAAGATCGTGTGCGTGTGCCCCGAGCAGAACAACCCCAAGCCGTGGAACGTCGCGGTGCGCGGTGAGGCGGGCCAAAAACGCATCCTCTCGTACTTTAAGAATGTGATCGACGTTGCCGTTGAGTTGGGCGTGCCGCGGATTCTGGTGACGAGTGGTTGGGCCTATCTGGACGAGCCGGCTGAGGACGCCTGGGCCCGCAGCGTTGCCATGCTGCGCTCGGTGTGCGACTACGCCGATACGCGCGGTATTCGCGTCGCGCTCGAGGCCCTGCAGCCGTCGGAGTCCGTGTTGGTCAACACCGCACAGGATGTCGCGCGCATCCTCGAGGCGGTCGATCGTCCCAACCTGAAGGCCTGTATCGACTTTGGCGCCATGGAAGTTGCCGGCGACACGATCGACGGCTACTTTGAGGTTTTGGGCGACAAGATCGTTCACACCCACTTTGTAGATGTGGGCGGCGGCACGACGCATCTTGCCTGGGGCGACGGCGAGCGTGATATGCGTGCCGATCTCGAGGCACTCATGCGCCACGGCTATACGGGCTATGTCTCGGCCGAGACGTGTGATGGCCGCTACTATCAGGATCCGTCCAAGGCGACGACTCAGGTTATCGAGATGTATCGCCGTGTGACAGCGGAGATGGAAGCCGAATAACTAAACCGCGCGGTTGCGCCGGAAACGCTTGGGCGGGTCTGGCGCAACGCTTTTATAGCTGGCGAGTTGTGGGGAACCCGTTGGCAGTAGCGCTCGAAATAGACAACTATTGGCGTTGTAATACCACTCGGGCGAGGAAACCGACCGTTCGCCGCAAATCTCCGTGAGTTTGGATTGGTATTAAATAACAAGCAATCGTATGGCTATAATTGGTATCAGCAAGAAGCGCGATGTATAGAATTGCGCACATGTGATGGGAGGACACACATGAAGGAGACCGAGAAGATCGAGATCATGCACTTCGACCAGGAGGGCTACCTCG
>CAJKQY010000128.1:0-4227 GCA_905202145.1 uncultured Collinsella sp. | reverse complement strand
CCGCTGGCCGTCGAGCGCAGCGTGGGCGACGACGTGTTCGCCGGCACCGTCGTGGAAGATGGCAGCATCTTGGTGCGTGTGCGCGCCAATACGGCTCAGACCAAGCTCCGCTCAATCGTCTCGCTCGTGCAGACGGCCGACTCGCTCAAGTCCGAGGGCCAGTCGCATATGGAGGATCTTGCCAACAAGATCGTCCCGTGGAACTTCCTGCTCGCGGGCCTGGTTGCGCTTACCACCCGCAGCCTCATCAAGACCTCAGCGGCGCTGATGGTCGACTACTCGTGCGCACTCAAGCTCACGGGTTCCGTCGCCGTCATGACCGCTATGAGCGATGCCGCCAAGATGGGCGTCATGGTCAAGGGCGCGAAGTACTTTGAGTCGTTTGCCAAGGCCGATACCATTGTCTTTGACAAGACCGGTACGCTGACCGAGGCCCAGCCGCGTCTAGCTTGCGTGCTCACGACCGACGGCTGGAGCGAGGACGAGGTCCTGCGCCTTTCCGCTTGCTTGGAGGAGCATTTTCCGCATCCGGTGGCGCGTGCCGTGGTCAATGCGGCACGTGAGCGCGGGCTCGAGCACCGCGAGCGCCATGCTGCCGTCGAGTACATCGTGGCGCACGGCATCGCTTCGTCCATCGAAGGGCGTCGCGCCATCATCGGTTCAGCGCACTTTGTATTCGAGGATGAGGGCGCGCAGCTCGAGTCCGACATTAAGGAGCAAATCGTGCTCCAGATGCAGGGCCTGTCGCCGCTGTATCTGGCGGTCGATGGCACCGTTGTGGGCGTGCTCGGCATCGAGGATCCGCTCAAGCCCGGGGTCCGTGAGGCCATCGCCGACCTGCATGCGCTGGGCGTTAAGCACGTGGTCATGCTTACGGGCGATTCGGAGCGCACGGCCGAGCGCATTGCTCGCGAGGCAGGTGTCGACGAGTTTAAGGCCGAGCTGCTGCCCGAGGACAAGTACGCTTATGTGGAGCGAATTAAGCGCGAGGGGCGCCACGTTGCCATGGTGGGCGACGGCGTCAACGACTCACCGGCGCTCGGTTTGGCCGACGTGGGCTTGGCGATGGGCGGCGGAAGCGACATCGCCAAGGAGGTCGCCGATATCATCCTGACCGATACGGATCTGGCCGCGATTGTGCGTCTGCGCCGCATGAGCCAGGGCCTCATTGATCGTCTGACGAGCTCCTACTCTAAGGTGATGCTCACCAACTCAGCGCTCCTGGCGCTGGGCATTACCGGCGCGATTACCCCGCAGACGTCGTCGCTGCTGCACAATGGCTCGACGATTGCCTACAGCCTGAGCAACGCGAAGGCTTACCTGCATTAGCGTTTTCGATTGAGTATATGGCCTGCATTCGGGCGGCACCGCAGCCGCCAGGGTGCAGGCCTTCTTTTGTTTGACGAGATGTTAGCTCGGATATATGCTTGTGCTAGCACCGCTAGCAAATGCTGAAGGTGAGGTTGAGATGGCTACCGTTGGCAGCATGGCGCAGGTGAATGTTCGCGTAGATCGCTCGGTTAAAGAGCGCGCCGAGGAAGCGTTGCGGCTTTCGGGTGGAACGCTGCCCGACCTTATTAAAAAAGTCGTGGCCAAGGTTGCGCAGGGTGGCGGGCAGTGCGAGGAAGTGCTTGCGGCCGTCGACGACCGGCAGCAGACCGTCGCGCCCGATACTCCGTTCGCCGCGTCGTGGGCAGCGGCGGATCAGCTTTACGCGGACCTGGGCATCGCTACGTCGTCCGTGTCCGACGATCGCGATTGGGACGCAATCTATTCCGAAGCCATGGACGAGCATTATCGCCAAAAGGGGATGATCCAGTGAGTGGGGCGCCTCTCAAGATCATGGTGGATGCCAACGTATGGGTTGATTCGTTTTGCGTCGACCATGCCGAGTCGCTTGCCGCGCGTGCGTTTATTGGGCGGGCGACGGAGACGGGGGCGTTACTGTTCTTCCCGGTGCATATCGCTAAGGACGTGCTGTACGTTGTCCAACACGAGCTGAAGCGAAGCGTTCTTGCCAGCGGGGGAGCGCTCGACGAGGCTTCTGCCCGCGCGATTGGCGATGCGGCGTTGGCGTTTGTGCGGAACATGACCGAAAACGCCACGGCCGTGGGTGCAGATGCGTCGGACCTTTGGCTTGCCGACAAATACTTAGCGCTCCATCGCGATTACGAGGACAACTTGGTGCTCGCTGCGTGCAAGCGCGCACAGGTCGATTACTTGGTGACTAACGATCGCAAGCTGCTCGAACATGCCGATCTTGCAGCAAAGACCCCGCGCCAAATGATGCCGATTCTTGCTTTGGCCGAACGCGGCGACGCGGCTATCGGTTGACGCGAACTGTTTGCGGGCCTCTTGGACGACGATGCGCCAAGGGACCCGCGTCTGCTATTTACAAAAGCTCGGCCATGATGGCGGGGCTTTCTGCGAGCTGTTCGGCTGCCTTTTCGTCGGAATCGTTTAGTGCTGCCAGGCTGCGGTAGACCCACTCGTTGACTTGGGTGTTCTTGACGCCTGCGGTCTGCATAAGGGCGCCTACCTCGCGGATTGCTGCGAGCAAATCGGCTTTGGCACCCGCGAGCACGACCCCGATGCCGTGGTAGGCGGCCACGCCGCGGTTCTCGCTCACGTGGTCGATAAAGCCCTCGATGGTCTCAAGCTGCTGGGCGAGAGCTGCATCATCGTCAGCGTCCAGCGCGACGAGCGCGTCCGATACCGTGAGGGCGGGATGTCCGCAGGGGACAAAGCCTTCGATGACATCCATAGCTTCAGTAATGGTTGAGCCCAGGCCTGCGAGGGCATTGACGAGTTGCTGCTTGGTATCCATAACGGTCCTTTCGACGGGTCAATTTTGCTTGGCGAAAATATACGTGACGCGTTCGGTGGCAAAAGTGCGAAGTATGATGCACATTAGGGTCTTCATAGCTCGTGCATAGAATGGCAGCCTGCCTTTAGAACGTGGTAAGATAGCTATCCACGAGCGGGGTTCACCCGCGTGTTCCTTGAAAAGTCGACGGTTATCGGGTGTTTGCAGGTCCGATACCATCCAGACTTTCCCAATATCCGGGGGCGACTGGTTTCGACACGATAGCTCTGAGAGAGGAAGCAAGCCGAGGTCTCCTCGCCTCGTTAAACAGGGGTACCGTCAAATTGAATTGACAACAACTCTTCTTTTGAGCCTATGGCTCTCGCTGCTTAGTTTATAGCGGCGCGTCAACCCGGTGATTTCCCCGACACCGGCGCGACGTCATGTTAGGGGAATGCTCCTGCGCACGTAATCGGTATGGCGCGGGCTAAGACCGAACCGGTTGGGATGCCGCGAGCGTGTCGCTGCGCGCAAAGCGTCCGAGACTAAACCAGCGACTGAGCTTGGAGATGCCAATCAGGGGGCTTTCGTGGACCGGAGTTCGATTCTCCGCGCCTCCACCATAAGTAACAGGCAGGTAGATATTTATATCTACCTGCCTTTTTATTTCTAGTCCGTACCGCGGAGAATCGAACTCTATGCAGGGCGCGGGCGTAAAGAAAACGCGTGAGCGTTTTTAGCCCTCGGGCGAGGGCGCCGGCAGGCGGCCGAAGCCGGTGCGGGTTCGCGAAGCGAACACGCGGATTCTCCGCGCAAAGCCCCAGTCAAAAACAGATGTGCTGCCGACGGCATTTCTGCTGGCTGTGCCCCGCGCCGACAGATCCCCTTCATCCGCTGAGAATCGAACTCTATGCAGGGCGCGGGCGTAAAGAAAACGCCTTGGCAACGCAGGCTGGGACACGCATTCCCAATGGCAGCCCAGGCGGAAAGCGCATCCCGGAATCTAAGCTCGGAATGGGATTCATTTTCCGGATGGCGGGCTCAGCGGAAACTGCGACCCGGAATTTACTCTGAGACCGGGACGCGCTTTCCTGCCGACCGCCCCGCCCTTTTCAGCTCCAAAATCTAGCGCGCTCTCCTCCGTAAAACTGGGTAGAAGAAAGCCAAAACGCAACGGCAGGAGGTCACCATGACTGCAGAAGATAAGGCGAAAAATGCTGGCAAGGTCGCGCTCGTTTTGGAGGGCGGCAGCTTCCGCGGGCAATTTACCGCAGGCGTGCTCGACGTTCTCATGGAGGCCGGCGTCGAGATTCCGGCGGTATATGGCGTATCGGCCGGTGCCCTCAACGGCGTGAACTACAAGTCGCACCAGATCGGCCGTGCCAACCGCATCAACCTGGCTTTCTGCAACGACAGCCGCT
>CAJKQY010000127.1:0-4233 GCA_905202145.1 uncultured Collinsella sp. | reverse complement strand
CTGGTGATCTCCGCCTTGAGAGGGCGGCGTCCTAAACCGCTAGACGAACGGGCCACATGACATCTGCACTGCCGTGCTGCGAAAAAATATAATACGGGACAAAAAACGCAAGCGCAAGAAGAAATTCTAAATTGCCCAGATTTTGTCGTGAGGTTATGGAAAGCGCAGGTCAACCGGGCAGCTCATATGGAATGGAACCACCTGACTACCCCAGGTTGAGGTGGGCCAGGAGGGCTTCACGTTCGTTGGGAATGTTGTCTTCGATCACGGCGTCGAGGGCGGTGTTGAGTAGCTTGCCCAACTCCGGGCCCGGATTGACGCCGGCGCGAATCAAGTCGCCGCCATTGATAGCAAGCATCTTGAGCGTATAGGGCTCCCCCGCCGCCAGCAACTCGCGTGCCAGAGCGCGCATCTCCTCGATCGTCTCGACGTAATAGAAGCACGAGGGCGCCTTGCCGAGCGTGTCGGCACGCTTAAGGTCCATGAGCTCGTCCATCAGACGCGGCGTATCGACACCCTCGCCCGAAAGCGCGCGCATCATATTGAGCAGGCAGGATCGCTCGGGACGCAGCGGCTTGTCATGGTATTTGATCAGCAGGCACACATCGCGCACCAAATCGTGCGAGAGCGCCAGGCGATCCATGATGACACGCGCTTTCGTGGCGCCGAGCTCGGGATGACCGTAGAAGTGGCCGCTGCCCGCATGGTCGACCGTAAAGCAATCGGGCTTGGAAACGTCGTGCAAAAACGCCGCCCACATAAGACTCGACGAGGGCGCAACACCATCGCACAGTGCCAGCTCCCCTGCCACCGTCAGCACGCGGGCGATATGCTCGTAGACGTTAAACGCGTGATAGACACTGCGCTGATCAAACCCGCGAGCAGGCGCGAGCTCGGGCACGGCGGCGCAAATAAGCTCGGGGTAGCGCAGCATCGCGTCTCCCCCATGACCGGTCGAAAGAATGCCTTCGAGCTCAATGCCCACGCGCTCGCGTGCCACGGCATCGAGA
The DNA here is from genome assembly GCA_905202145.1 of uncultured Collinsella sp. Lineage (GTDB taxonomy): Bacteria > Actinomycetota > Coriobacteriia > Coriobacteriales > Coriobacteriaceae > Collinsella. The sequence continues at coordinate 3,223 of CAJKQY010000127.1, read as the reverse complement.
AGCGGCGCGCACTCGGCAAGTGCCTGTTTGGTCGCGGGTTCAATCATAAAGTCCAGACGGCAGGCAAAACGCACTGCGCGCAGCATGCGAAGCGCGTCCTCGTTAAAACGACGTTTGGGATCTCCAACGGCGCGGATAAGCTTGCGCTTCAGGTCGCCCTGGCCATCGTAGCGGTCGACAAGACCGCGCTGAGGATGCCAGGCCATAGCGTTAACGGTAAAGTCGCGACGCGCCAGATCGTCCTCAAGCGACGCCGCACGCTCCACACTCTGGGGATGGCGACCATCGGTGTAAAAGCCGTCCAGGCGGTAGGTGGTGACCTCAATGCGCTCGCCATCGCAAATAGCCGTGATGCCACCGAATTTAATGCCCGATTCAACCACGGCAATATCAGCCGCCTCGAGCGCCGCTTTGGACTCCTGCCACAGGCCGCTGCAGCACATGTCAACATCGTGGCTGGGACGCCCCATCAGGGCATCACGTACCCAACCGCCTACGTACCAAGCCTCAAGTCCGGCTGCCTCGAGCGCGCGCAGGACACGGATGGAGGCATCGGTCGGCTGCGTACCGTTGAGCGAAACATTGCACATGCCTATGGCCTCCTGCGACTATCAAATTGGCTATCGATTGCATCTGCAAGAAGTCTAGCAAGAAACAGCCTCTACTGCACACGCAAGTCCGATAAACAAAAACGCATCCGTCCTGATCTAAGACGGATGCGAATTAGTCGAACTATTCAGGCGAGGTGCCGAAACTAGCAGACCTGACGAACTTCGATGTGCTTCTTATATTCGTCCACCTTGGCAAAATCGCCCAGACCCGGGCACTCGACCACGTTGGCGCCGGTGGCCATCGAGAGGCGCAGGGCGTCCTCGACGCGCTCGGGGGCGTCGTGCCACACAGATAGGAAGGCAGCGAGCGAGGAATCGCCGGCGCAGACAGTCGACAGCAGCTTAACCTCAAAGGTTCGGTTGGCAAACCAGATGTGCTCGCCGTTGGAGAAGTACGCGCCATCGCCACCGAGGGTCAGCAGCACATTCTTGGCGCCCTTGGCGTGCAGCTCGGCCATAGCGCCCTTAACGGACTCGTCGTCGCCACCGCTCACCTTGATGCCAAAGATGTCGAGCAGCTCGTCATCGTTGGGCTTAATGAGCAACGGCTCCATGGCAATGAGGTCGGCCAGCTGATGGCTCGAGATATCAAGCACGAACTCGGCGCCTTTCGACTTCACGCGACGCAGGACCTCGGCCAGGAAACCCTCGGAAGTGTTGGGGGGCAGCGAGCCGCTGATAACCAGGCAGGTCATGTCGTCGAGCGAATCAATAAGCTCAAACATTTCCTGCTCGTTGGCCTCGTTAATGGCGGCACCGGCATTAACCATGTTGTACTCGGTGTCGGGACCGGCGTTGAGGAACACGTTGACACGCGTGATGCCGTCAGTCCACACGGGCTTGACGGGCACGCCCAGGGCCTCGGCGCCCTTGACAATAAACTCGCCCGAGAAGCCGGCGAAGAAGCCCAGGATTGTGGTGTCGACGCCGTAGTGGTCGAGCGTAAAAGAGACGTTGAGACCCTTGCCGTTGGGGGTGTAGACCGCGTTACGGGTGCGCGTAACGGTATTGGCGGAAAGGCCGTCGCAGGCGATGTTGTAGTCAATAGCGGGGTTTGCAGTGAGCGTGTAAATCATGAATGTTCCTTTCACGAAGCAACGTGTTAATGAAAGTATATTCCACGCCACGTGAAAAGGCTATAGCAACTCGGCGAACGGTGTAGAACGCGTGCAGGGCGGCAGAAAAGCGGCAAGGCTCGGCAAAAAAATCAGGAGCGCTTGCCCTGACACTCATTTGCAATTTACAAAAATAGCGCCCCGGCCAAAACCGGGGCGCCATAGAACAACGAATATGTCGTTTTTCGCTTACTTGCGATCGAGCTTGCGGACAGCAACGCGCTTGCTGTACTCGTCAACGTGACCGAAGTCGCCAATGCCCACGGACTCGGCAACGTTAGCGCCGGTGGCCATAGCGAGCTTCATGGCCTCCTCGACGTTGTCGCGATCCCTGTACCACTTGTGCAGGAACGCAGCGAGGGTGCAGTCGCCGGCGCAGACGGAAGAGACCAGCTTGATGTTGAACTCACGCTTGGCGTACCAGATGTCCTCGCCGTTGGAGAAGTAAGCGTCGCCGCGGCTACCACGGGTGAGCAGCACGTTCTGGACGCCGGCGTCGTGGGCGAGCTTCATGGCAACGCGGACCTCGTCGTCGGTGTCGACCGGCACACCGAAGATGGCCTTCATCTCGTGATGGTTCGGCTTGATGAGCAGCGGCTTCTTGTGAGCGAGCTCCTTGAGCTTGTCGGAGGACAGGTCCAGGACGACGTCGGCGCCACGGGCCTGAGCGTGCTCCATGACCTGAGCCAGGAAGTCGGGCGTAGCTTTGGGAGGCACGGAGCCGGAGACGATCAGGCACTCAAGGTCGCCCGCGGTGTCCAGGATGTTGTAGAGCTCCTCCTGGTGCTGCGGCGTAATAGGAGCGCCGGGGTTGAGGATGCCGTACTCGTGCTGGCCATCGTTGACGTAGGTGTTAATGCGCGTGATACCGTCGGTCCAGACCGGGCGGCACAGGCAACCCAGATTCATGACCTCCTCGACGATGAACTTGCCCGTGAAGCCGGCGAAGAAGCCGAGCGCGACGGTGTCGACGCCCATCTTCTTAAAGGCAAAGGACACATCAAGGCCCTTGCCGTTGGCCGTGTAGCTGGCCGAGCCGGTGCGGACGTTCTCGTCGGGCTCGAGCGGAGAGCTCGAAACCGTCATGTCGACAGCCGGATTAGCGGTTAGCGTGTAGAACATTTACAGTACCCCCTGTATATGTGAGGGCCGCGTGGCCGGCCCATTCCAACCACGCGGTTACCTCTGATACCAAATTAACGAGCTGCGGACTCGAGCAGCGCCTTGACCTCGGCGGCAGTGTTGCAGGCGAGCGCCTTCTCGGCGAGCTCGTCGCACTCGGCCTTGGTCCACTGGCTGATGGTCTTGCGGGCGCGCAGGATCGACGGAGCGCTCATCGAGAACTCCTCCAGGCCCCAGCTGATCAGCAGCGGCTCAAGCAGCGGATCGGCAGCGGCCTCGCCGCACATACCGACCATGATGCCGGCCTTCACGCCGCTCTCGATGATGTTCTTGAGCGAGCGGAGCACGGCGGGATAGTACACCTGGTACAGGTTG
>CAJKQY010000126.1:0-4655 GCA_905202145.1 uncultured Collinsella sp. | reverse complement strand
TGCACCCCACGCTGATTCCCGCCGACCACATGCTTGCCAAGGTCAACGGCGCCATGAACGCTGTCTACGTGGTAGGCGACGCCGTGGGCGAGACCATGTTCTACGGTGCCGGCGCAGGCTCCTTCCCCACCGCGAGCGCCGTCGTGGGCGATATCCTGTCACTCTCCGAGCAGATCAGCCGCGGCGTGGCTCCGCTGCCCGAGATTGAGCCCTATGGTCACAATCTCGCCTTTAAGCCCATGGACGAGCTCCAGACCAAGTACTATGTGCGCCTGAAGGTCGCCGACCGCGTGGGCGCCCTGTCCGAGACGGTCGATATCTTAGCCAAGCACAACATCTCGATCTCGCTCATCAACCAGGTCGAGGACGGCAAGTCGGGCGTCAGCGATGCCTGCTCGGTCATCTTCCTGACGCACCGCGCGCTCGAGAAGGACGTCCAGGCTGCCGCCGCCGAGCTTGCCAGCGTCGACTGCGTGGCCGAGGTCGCCAACGTCCTGCGTATCGAGGACGTCGAGGCCTGGACCGAAGGCGTCATGGCCAACTAGTCCATCAATCGCCTAGCAATACGCGCTTTGAGGGCTCCCGTCCGATGTGGGACGGGAGCCCTTTTGTCTCCTGCCCTAAGCACAACGGCAGAGCACATTTGCGCAAGCCGCTCATCGGTAACGCGGGCTACCGTTCACCGATATGCAAACGCGGCCGATTCCGGCTACCGCTACGCTGTGCTGCGTACGTCCACCCCCGAAGAATGGAGGCACCATGTTGCTCGAGGGCAAGAAAGCAATCGTCACCGGAGGCACGCGCGGTATCGGCTATGCCATCGCCTGCCGCTTTATCGAGGAGGGTGCCGCCGTCACCGTCTTTGGCTCGCGCCAGGAGACTGCCGATGCAGCCGTTGAGAAGCTGACAGCTGTCTATCCCGACGCCAAGGTCTGGGGCCGTTCCTGCGATCTCACCTCGCTCGAGGCCGTGACCGAGGCCTTTACCCAGGCTGCAGCCGACATGGGCGGTCTCGATACGGTCGTCAACAACGCCGGCATCTCCCAGCGCTCGCCCCTTTTGGACTACACGGCCGAGGAGTTCGCAAAGGTCATGGACCTTAACGTCGTCGCTGTCTTTAATGGCCACCAGGCTGCCGCCAAGATCATGACCGAGGCCGGCCACGGCGGCACCATCACTACCACAAGCTCGATGGTCGCCAAGTACGGCCAGCCCTCCGGCGTCGGTTACCCCACGTCCAAGTTTGCCGTCAATGGCATGGTCCAGTCGCTCTCGCGCGAGCTCGCCCCCATGGGTATTCGCGTCAACGCCGTCGCACCTGGCGTAACCAAAACCGATATGGTCGCCAGCCTGCCCGAAGAGGTTATTAAGCCCATCATCGCCACCATTCCGCTGGGTCGCATGGGCGAGCCCGAGGATGTCGCCAACGCCTTTGTCTTCTTGGCAAGCGACATGTCCTCCTATGTCACGGGCGCCGTGCTCCCCGTCGACGGAGCCGCCCGCTCCTAAAGGTCGCAAGCCACGACTTCGAACCTCAACGAAGCTCAACGCAAAAGGCGCGCTGTCTGCATCAACCGCAGGCAGCGCGCCTTCTTCTGTTTGAAGTGGAAGCCGTGTCCCAGAATCCCGGATCAGAACGGGGCACGGTTTCCCCCAGGACCTCCTTGCGGAAACTGCGTCCCGTTTTGAACGCAGATTCTGGGAAGTGGTTTCCGCAACGGGTCTCTCGCGGAAAGCGCGTCCCACTCTGGACGCCCATTCCGGGACACCGTTTCCCAACGGCCCCTGTTTCGGAAACCACATCCCGTTTCGAGCCTTCAAAGCGTGACGCGATTCCCTTGAGAGACTATCGACTACTTACCGTCGTCGTCCTGGGCTTCATCGCGCGCGTAGAGCTCCAGCATGCGGCGGCGGTATTCGTGCACGGCGAGCTTGGCGCGCTCCAGGCGGCGGCGCTCACGCGGAGTCAGCTTGGACGGGTCGATCTCGTCGCCATAGGTCTTCTCGGCCAGCAAATGAGCGGCGTCCACGATACGGGCATCGATGTGCCCGCTTGCCGCCTCGGTCGAGAGGCGGTCGGCAATGGAATCAAGGGTAGGTATGCCGTCGAGCGAACGCCCATGTCCATGCGAGGTCAGCAGCTCGTGCTCGCGTGCGAGCAGGCTCGCCAAATCGTGATGGGCGCGCAGGATGTCGAGCGCATCGGATGGATGCTCGGCAACCTCTGCCACGGCAGCGACCGGTGCGGCGTCGACCACGCGGTAGAAGAGCTGCGCGAGCAGCGGCATCAAGAACACCGTGATGGCACCGGCGGCAACCATGACCGACGCAATATCTTGCGACAGCGCGCCCGCGTTGACGGCAACGCTCGTCACGGCAACGATGATCGGCAGCGCCGTAGTGCAGTACAGGGCCACGGTAATGCGGCCATACGCCGACACATCGCGCGTCGCAGGACAAATGCTCATAGAGATGAGAATGGGCACGGCACGAATAATCAGCAGCGCCACGATAAAGCCCACGAGCAAGCCCGGGCGCGACGCCACGGCCGTCAGATCGATCTTCGCGCCCGATACGGTAAAGAACACCGGAATCAAAAAGCCATAGGCCAGGCCATCGAGCTTGGTCTCGAGCGTATGGTTGCCCTCGGGGATGATGTAGCGCAGGACAAAGCCGGCGGCAAAAGCGCCCAACACGATGTCGAGATCAAAGACGGCCGAGAACGCCACGAGCGTGACCAGGATGAGCACCGTCAGGCGCACGAAGGTCTGCGACGTGGTATCGGCGCGCTCCTCGACAAACGCAAAGAAGCGGCTGCCGACGCGCTTGGAGCGGCTTGGGACCACGGCCAGCAACACGCAAACCACCGCAAACAAGCCAAGGATTACGAGCGTTTGGATGCCAGTGCGAGCAGACAGCAGCACCGACATGGCGAGCACGGGACCGAGCTCGCCCCAAGTGCCATACGCGAGAATCGAGTCGCCCACACGCGTGCCGGTGAGCGAGCGCTCGCGCATGATGGGCATGAGCGCTCCAAGCGCCGTCGAGGTCAAGGCGAGCGTCACGGCGATACCGTCGAAATGGCTGACCGAGAACCACGGGGTAAAGCGCACGGCAAGCCAGGCAATACCAAACGTAACGACCCACGTCGCCAAGCCGTAGCGCCCCTCGACGCCCGTGATGCTCTTAGGGTCGATCTCAAAGCCGGCAAGCAGGAACAAAAAGGCCAGGCCGAGCTCGGACACAAGCGAGACCTCGGCATCCACATGGATAAGGCCGAGCATATGCGGGCCCAGCACCGCGCCGAACACGAGCAAAAAGACCGTTTCTGGAATGGGTTTTCCGGGAATCGCCGAAGCGATGAAGGGGCTTGCAAAGGCCACGAGTGCGATGATGGCGAGCGAAACAAATGCCATGTGATGCCTTTCTCTTGTTTGCGCTTCACTGTAGCACCCTCGCCGTCCTCAACGCGCCGCGAGCTGTCGTATCATAGTGAGGTTTACAAACATGTGGCTCAAGGCGACCGCAGGGCAGGCCCCGCAAACCGACCGCTGCCGCATACCGTACCGTACGCCCAACCGATCAGGAAGGCAGGAACCAATGGTCTCTCGTATCTACGTGGAGAAGAAACCCGGGTTCGACGTCGAGGCTCAGCAGCTCAAGGGCGAGCTGACCGAAATTCTCGGCATCAAGGGCATCGAGGCCCTGAGGATCATCAACCGCTACGACGTCGAGGGCATCGACGAGGAGCTTTTCCGCTCCTGCGTGCCGACCGTCTTTAGCGAGCCCCAGGTCGATGTGACCTACGACGAGCTCCCCGCAAGCGATGGCGCCGTCTTTGCCGTCGAATTCCTGCCTGGCCAGTTTGACCAGCGCGCCGACTCCGCCAGCGAGTGCGTGCAGCTCATCAGCCAGGGCGAGCGCCCCGCCGTGCGCTCCGCCAAGGTCTATATGATCTCGGGCGCTCTGGACGAAGCCGCCATCGAGGCCATCAAGCACTACGTGGTGAACCCCGTCGAGGCGCGCATCGCCTCGCTCGACCTGCCCGAGACGCTGTACATGGAGACCCCCGAGCCCCAGCCCGTCGAAGTGCTCGGCGGCTTCCGCGAGCTCGATGAGGCCGGCCTTGCCGCCTTTATTTCCGAGCGCGGTCTTGCCATGGACGAGGCGGACATCGCCTTCTGCCAGCAGTACTTCCGCGATGAGGACCGCGACCCCACCATCACCGAGATCCGCGTGATCGACACCTACTGGTCCGATCACTGCCGCCACACCACCTTCGGCACCGTCCTGGACGACGTGACGATCGACGACGCCGTGGTGCAGCAGGCCTTCGACCGCTACATGGAGATGCGCCACGAGCTCGGTCGCGACGCCAAGCCCGTCTGCCTCATGGACATGGGCACCATCGGCGCCAAGTACCTTAAGAAGACCGGCGTCATGACCGATGTCGACGAGTCCGAGGAGATCAACGCCTGCACCGTCAAGGTGAAGGTCGATGTCGACGGCGAGGACCAGGACTGGCTGTTCCTGTTTAAGAACGAGACCCACAACCACCCGACCGAGATCGAGCCCTTCGGCGGTGCCGCCACCTGCGTGGGCGGCGCCATCCGCGACCCGCTCTCGGGCCGCAGCTACGTGTACCAGGCCATGCG
>CAJKQY010000125.1:0-4666 GCA_905202145.1 uncultured Collinsella sp. | reverse complement strand
AGGACACCGACGAGGAGTAATTTCCTAGTACGTTAACCGCCCTTCCAAAGACCCGTTTCCCAACAGGGAAGCGGGTCTTTTTTGGTGAGGAGCGTTGCCCCGAAGAGCATGTCGGATCCCCGGCCCGGGCGGCGCGGGGGTTAAGTTTGTCGCGAGTTCCGCACGAGCCGGAGGCCACTTAATGTGGCCTCCGTGCGAGCCAGGACTGTAGAGCAGCAAACTTAACCCCTGCGCCGCCCGGCCCGGGAATCCGCCCCCGTGCACAGGAGGGGATTCCTTTTGTGTAGGCTTTGCGGAAATGTGCTCATTTTGGGATACGCCCGGCGGCGTGGTCTGTTGACGGCACAGCTAACGGCACGTATCCTATCGAACTGCGTGTTTCGTAGGGGGATGCTGACCCCTCGATTCAAGCCGTTGCACTTTACAGAAAGCTGGAATCATTCGAGAAGGAGTACGCTTTGCCTACTATTAACCAGCTGGTTCGCCAGGGCCGTCGTTCCGTGCCCAAGAAGTCCAAGAACGCTGCTCTGCAGCACAACTCCCAGAAGCGCGGCGTGTGCACCCGCGTCTTCACCACGAGCCCCAAGAAGCCGAACTCGGCTCTTCGTAAGGTTGCCCGTGTTCGCCTCGTCAACGGCATCGAAGTTACTGCTTACATCCCGGGTGAGGGCCACAACCTGCAGGAGCACTCCATCGTGCTCGTCCGCGGTGGTCGTGTCCGTGACCTCCCTGGTGTCCGTTATCACGTCATCCGTGGCGCCTACGACGCTGCTCCGGTCCAGAACCGTATGCAGGCCCGTTCCAAGTACGGTGCTAAGCGCCCCAAGGCCAAATAAGCCAGATAACGTTTTGATACTTTCGCCGTGTGCCGCCTAAGCGCCGCACGGTAGACACTTAAGGAGATTTCACATGCCGCGTCGTGCAGCAGCTAATCGTCGTGAGGTTCAGCCTGACGCCGTTTACAACAACCGCCTGGTGACTCAGCTCATCAACAAGGTCCTTCTTGACGGTAAGAAGGCCACCGCTGAGCGCATCGTTTACACCGCTTTCGAGATCGTTGCCGAGAAGTCCGAGGGTGGCGACGCTCTCGCTACCTTCAAGAAGGCTATGGACAACGTCAAGCCCACGCTCGAGGTTAAGCCCAAGCGTGTCGGTGGCGCTACCTATCAGGTCCCGATGGAGGTCAACTCCCGTCGTTCCACCGCTCTGGGCATCCGCTGGATCGTCAACTTCTCCCGCGCTCGCAAGGAGAAGACCATGGCCGAGCGTCTCGCCAACGAGATCCTCGACGCCTCCAACGGCCTGGGCGCTTCCGTCAAGAAGCGTGAGGACGTCTTCAAGATGGCCGAGGCCAACCGTGCGTTCTCTCACTATCGTTGGTAAGTTTAAGGTAAGGAACTAACATGGCTAAGCCTAAGTACAAGCTTTCCGATACCCGTAACATCGGCATCATGGCTCACATCGATGCCGGTAAGACCACCACGACCGAGCGTATTCTTTACTACACCGGTAAGACCCACAAGATCGGTGAGGTCCATGAGGGCGCTGCCACCATGGACTGGATGGTTCAGGAGCAGGAGCGCGGCGTAACCATTACCTCCGCTGCTACCACGTGCTTCTGGAACAAGGACGGTAAGGACTACCGCATCCAGATCATCGACACCCCGGGCCACGTTGACTTCACCGCTGAGGTCGAGCGCTGCCTGCGCGTCCTCGATGGCGCTGTCGCCGTCTTCGATGCCGTTGCCGGCGTTCAGCCCCAGTCTGAGACCGTTTGGCGTCAGGCTTCCACCTTCAACGTCCCCCGCATCGCCTTCATTAACAAGTATGACCGCGTGGGCGCTGACTTCTTCAACGCTATCGAGACCATGAAGGATCGTCTCGACGCTAACGCCGTGGCCGCTCAGGTCCCGATGGGCGCCGAGGACAACTTCTGGGGCGTCATCGACCTGGTCACCATGACTGCATGGGACTTCAAGGCCGACGAGAAGGGTATGACCTACCCTGAGCCGATGGACGAGATCCCGGCTGAGTTTGCCGACATCGCTGCCACCAAGCGCGAGGAGCTCCTCGACGCTGCTGCCAGCTTTGACGACGAGCTCATGGAGAAGATCCTCATGGAGGAGGACTTCACCGTCGAGGAGCTCAAGGCTGCTCTGCGTAAGGGCGTTCTGGCCAACGAGCTCAACCTCGTCTTCGTGGGCTCCGCCTACAAGAACAAGGGCGTTCAGGAGCTGCTCGACGCTGTCGTCGACTACCTGCCCAGCCCGCTCGACGTCGAGGCCGTCACCGGTACCGATCCGGACACCGGTGAGGAGATTCAGCGTCATCCTTCCTTCGACGAGCCCTTCTCCGGCCTGGTCTTCAAGATCATGACCGACCCGTTCGTCGGTAAGCTCACCTACGTCCGCGTTTACTCCGGCCGCGCCGAGTCCGGCTCCTACGTGGTCAACGCTTCCAACGGTCAGCGCGAGCGCCTCGGCCGCATCCTCGAGATGAACGCCGCCGAGCGTATCGACCGTGACGACGCTGCCGCCGGCGACATCGTCGCTTGCGTCGGCTTCAAGAACTCCACCACCGGTGACACCCTGTGCGCCGAGGGCAAGGAGATCGTCCTCGAGAAGATCGAGTTCGCTAAGCCCGTTATTGACGTTGCCATCGAGCCCAAGACCAAGGCCGAGCAGGACAAGATGTCCCTGGCTCTGACCAAGCTCGCCGAGGAGGACCCGACCTTCCAGGTGTCCACCAACCACGAGACCGGCCAGACCATCATCGCCGGCATGGGCGAGCTGCACCTCGAGATCATCGTCGACCGTCTGCTCCGCGAGTTCAAGGTTGACGCCAACGTTGGTAAGCCCCAGGTTGCTTACCGCGAGACCGCTGGTCACGACGTCGAGAAGGCTGAGGGCAAGTTCGTCCGTCAGTCCGGCGGTCGCGGTCAGTACGGCCACGCCGTCATCAAGCTCGAGAAGATGGAGGAGGGCTTCGGCTACGAGTTCGTCAACGCTATCGTCGGCGGCGTCGTGCCCAAGGAGTACATCCCGTCCATCGACAAGGGCATCCAGGAGGCCCTGAACACCGGTGTTATCGCCGGCTTCCCGGTCCTCGACGTTAAGGTCACCCTGTTCGACGGTTCTTACCACGAGGTCGACTCCTCCGAGGCCGCCTTCAAGATCGCCGGTTCCATGGCTATCAAGGACGCCCTCAAGAAGTCCGATCCGCAGCTGCTCGAGCCGATCATGGCTGTCGAGGTCGAGACCCCCGAGCAGTACATGGGCGACGTTATGGGCAACCTCTCCGGTCGCCGCGGCAAGATCGAGGGCATGGAGGATCGCAAGAACAGCAAGCTCATCCGTGCCAAGGTGCCGCTGGGCGAGATGTTCGGTTACGCTACCGACCTTCGCTCCCAGACCCAGGGCCGTGCATCCTATACGATGCAGTTCGACTCTTATGAGCCCGCGCCCAAGTCCATCGTGGACGAGGTCATGAGCAAGAACGCCTAAGTTCGAGCTCCCTGTTACGTAATCCTGCGAGAACACTTCTCGCACTCTTTGGAGGTTTAAGTTGGCTACCCAGAAGATCCGCATTCGCCTCAAGGGCTATGATCACGAGGTCGTCGATCAGTCCGCGAAGCTCATCGTCGAGACCGCTCAGAAGACCGGCGCTCGCGTTTCCGGTCCTGTCCCCCTGCCCACCGAGCGCAACCTGTACACGGTTATCCGCTCGCCGCACGTGAACAAGGACTCCCGTGAGCAGTTCGAGATGCGCACCCATAAGCGCCTCATCGACATCCTTGACCCCACCTCGGGCACCGTTGATTCGCTCATGCGTCTCGACCTTCCCGCTGGCGTCGACATCGACATCAAGCTCTAAGCGATATCGCTCATAGCTTAAAGAGCCCCACTGCCATTACGGTAGCGGGGTTCTTTTGTTTTGAATGATGGTTTGGACTGCCGGGTAATGCTGCCGAGTAGGTGGCTGCGGTGACCTATTCGCTCAAGGGGCGCAGCGATGCCTCCTCAAAATGGAAGGATCGCAAGCCGCCTTCCGTTTCGATACACGCGCGACCAAAGGCGTCGACGGTTTTAAAGACGCCTCGCGCCAGTTCGTCTCCTGCGGGGGAGCGGGCGATAACGTGCTCCCCAATCCAATTGAGGTGAGCGACATATTCGCCGTGGATGGGCGCGAGCGGTCCAGTGTTTTCTTCCATGGCGTTGAGGCGCTCTGCCCACGCATCTACAGCGTTTACGACGGTGTGATAGACCTCCTTGAGTAGCGCGTCGACGACGGGAACGTTCTCGTTGAGGTCGGAGAGACCGATTGCCGGCAGGCCGCCATCGGGAACCTCCGAGGGCACATAGTTCACATTGACGCCAATGCCGCAGACGGCGAAAGGTTTGCCTTCGTTATCGCGTGCGGCTTCGACCAGAATGCCGCCGAGCTTGCGTCCTCGCGCGACCAGGTCATTGGGCCATTTGAGGGCAATCTCGTTTGCAGGACCCTGCTTTCTGAGCGCCTCGAGCACCGCTAGACCACTGACGGCGGCAAGACCAGAGTACTTTGCAGGATTAACGCATGGACGCAGGACAATCGAAAGCAATAGGTTGCCGACGGTTGAATCCCACTTGTGGCCGCGCCGGCCGCGTCCTGCTGTCTGAGCCCGGGC
>CAJKQY010000124.1:0-4689 GCA_905202145.1 uncultured Collinsella sp. | reverse complement strand
GCCGGCACGCGGGCCGGCGGTGAAGGTGCCGCCAAGCGCCTCGATGCGCTCGCGCATGGAGGAGAGCCCCATGCCCTCCGCGGCGCCGCGACTGTTTGCTTGAACCCCGCCCGCACCATCGTCGGTAACAATGAGCTGGTAAAACGACGGATGCTCCATGCACCGTACGGTGACAGCATGGGCGCAAGCGTGGCGCATGGTGTTGGAGAGCGCCTCGCGCAGGACCGCCGCAAAGCAGTTCGCGACATTTGCGGGCGCATGTTCGGTCATAACTTCAAGCTCAATCTGCGGGCCGCCGTCCGAGCGCGCGCCTTCAACAATGCGTTCGAGCTGCACGGAAAGGTCGACGGCGTTGTCGTTGAGTGCGTGGACGCTGGTGCGCACAAGCTGAAGCGCCTCGTCAACCGTGCGTTTGACGTCGGCGAAATCGGCGGCGACGCCGGGCTCGTCGGCGTGGACCACGCGCAGGGCTTCGGTCTGCAGTGAGGCGCGCGTCAGTTGGTGCCCGACGTTATCGTGGATCTCGCGCGCGATGCGGGCGCGTTCGGCGAGTGTCGCGAGCTCGACTTCGTAGTCCTGGCGGTCGGCAAGATCGCGGTTGCGCGCTTCGAGCGCGAGGGCTCGTTCTTGCAGTTCATCGCGCGTACGGCGCATACGCTGCTGCTCGTGTTTCAGCTGTGCGGTACGCAGCGACAGTAGGGTGGCGGCAACCGAAAGGATGGCGGTCATTAGCAGCGCGCGGGCGGGAAGCATGCCGGCGCGGAAATCCGCAGCGAGTACGAAGGCAAAAATGGTGGCCACACCCAGCGCAGGCCAGACACGCTCACGGTGCACGCGTCGCGCGATGTCATAAAAGGCGAGGGGTGCAAACGGCATAAACGACGGCACAAAGACGGCCATGATGACGTAAGCGTAGCTGCCGGCCTCGCTTGCACGACGCGTGCGTTCCCCCTGTGCGACCTCGGCCAGCGAAGTGGCAATAACGCCAAGGCAAAACGCCGCGACCAGGCGAGCGTCCACAGCAAGACCCATGGCGGCCGCAATGCAGCACGCCAGCACGATCGATTTGTCGAAAAGCCTGTTCATACGGGTATTGTACGCGAAGCCGCGCGTGGTGGAGGGGCCACCTGCGCAACCGTGACATTCCTCCCACGCGGCAAAGCGGCGTCGATCGCTCGCGCGAGCGGGGGTTTCGCCTCCGCCTCCTCGCACTCGTGACAAAGCTCACTGGTGCGCACCGGCGGCTCCTGCGATGATGCAATCGTACCGGGCCGCAAGCAACAGAAGGGCCGCCTCATGACAGACATCGTCCACGTCGAAAACCTCGTCAAGCGCTACGACGATCTTATCGCGCTCGACCACTTTAACCTGAGCATCGCCCCCGGCGAGATCTTTGGCCTGCTGGGCCCCAACGGCTCGGGCAAGACCACGTCCATCAACTGTATTCTGCAGCTGCTCGCCTACGACAAAGGCGCCATCGAGCTGTTCGGCGAGCCCATGACACCCGCCCGCTACGACCTCAAGCGTCGCATCGGCGTGGTGCCGCAGCAGGTGGCGGTGTTCGACGAGCTCACGGTGCGCGAGAACATCGACTATTTCTGCAGCCTTTACATCAACGACCGCAAGCGCCGCCGCGCGCTGGTGGACGAGGCGATCGACTTTGTCGGGCTGGGCGACTTTACCAAGTTCCGCCCCGGCAAGCTCTCGGGTGGCCTGGCGCGTCGCCTCAACATCGCCTGCGGTATCGCGCACAAGCCCGAGCTTATCTTTTTTGACGAGCCCACGGTGGCGGTCGACCCGCAGAGCCGCAACGCCATCCTGGAGGGCATCTGCCGCCTGCGCGACGAAGGGGCCACGGTGGTGTATACCAGCCATTACATGGAGGAAGTCGAGCAGATCTGCAGCCGCATCATGATCATGGACGGCGGCCGCGTGCTGGCGCAGGGCGCCAACGACGAGCTCAAGCGCATGATTCAGATGGGCGAGCGCGTGACCGTCGAGGTAGGCGCCGTCGAGCCCGCCACGGTCGAGCGACTGCGCGCCCTCGAGCACGTGCTCAGCGTCGAGCTGTCCGGCGGCGAACTCGTCTGCACCTGCGAGGCGAGTCCGCACAACCTGGTGGACATCCTCGACACGCTGCGCGCCGCCGACGTGGCGCTCGGCCGCGTGTGGAGCGAGCCGCCGACCCTCAACGACGTGTTTCTCGAGATTACCGGCCGCGAGCTGCGCGACTAGGGGGCGGCCATGTTCAACACCATTATCATTACGGTCAAGACGCTGCTGCGCCGGCCGAGCACGTGGGTTTGGGGCGTGGTCTTTCCCGTCGCGCTTTCCACGATGTTTATGTTTATGTTTGCGAATCTGAGCTCCGACGGTACGGTCGACCCGGTGTCGGTGGCCGTCGTGGCGGACGAGTCCTGGTGCGCCTCGACCTTTAACGACGTGGCGACGTCGCTTGCCAAGGAAGGCGACGACCGGCTGCTCGAGATCCACGAGTGCGATGACGCAGCCGATGCGAACCGTGCACTCAAGGCCGGCGAAGTCGCGGGCATTTACACGGTGGATGCCGCGGGCACGCCCAAGCTCACGCTGCTTTCGAGCTATGACAACTCGCGCGCCTCGTCGGTGCTCACCGACCGCAGCATTCTGGAGACGGTGGCAAGCTCGTATACGCAAAATGCCGAGCTCATGTCCCAGATTGCCCAGGACAACCCGGCGGCGCTCGCCGACCCGGAGGCGGTTGCGCGCGCCCTGTCGCTCGAGGGCGGCACCCGCCGCGTAAGCCTGACACGCACCACGCCCGATGGCACGGTCATCTACTACTACGCGCTCTTTGGCCTGGTCGCGATGATGTCTGCCGAGTTTGCCGCCTTGAGCGTCGTCGACCTGCAGCCCAATCTGTCGGGCCTTGGCACACGTCGCTGCGTGGGCGGCCTTTCCAAGACGGCGTCGCTGGCCGGTATCTTTGTGGGCTCGTGGCTGGTTTCCTTTGCCTCGATGGCGGTCGCGATTGGTTACGTGCGCCTAGTCGTTGGCGTCGACTTTGGCGGGCGCGAGGGGCTGTGTCTGCTGGGCGGTGCTGCATCCGCGCTTGCCGCCACGGGCCTGGGGCTCTTTGTGGGCACGCTTCCCGTTAAGGGTGGCAAGGCGTCCAAGTCGGGCATCCTCACGGGCTTTGCCACCACGTGCGCCCTGTTCGCCGGCCTCTACGGCGAGCCGGCGATGGCGCTTGCCGACGATGTCGCCCGCGCCTGCCCGGCCGAGTGCTGGCTCAACCCCGTCAAGCTCATCTGCGACATGTTCAACCGCCTGTATTTCTTTGAGGACCTGGGCCCCTTTGCCGTTCGCGCCGGCGCGCTGGTCCTTATGGCGCTGGTGTTTGTCGCCGCCGCTACGCTGATCTTTGGAAGGAGCCGCTATGAGCACCTTTAAGACCGCGCTTCGCATGGCGCAGGCGCACCCGTTCTACCTGCTCATCTATACGGTGTTCATCTCGCTCATGGGCGTATTCATCGCGGCCTCGGTGAGCTGGAACTCGTCGCAGCTTACCGAGTACAAGCCCTACGACACCAACGTGATCGTGATCGACCGCGATGACAGCGACCTTTCGCGTGCGCTTACCAAGCATCTGGGTTCTCGTTTTGAGCTGGTCACGGGCGTCGGCGACGACACCTACGACCTTGCGGACGCGCTCTCCAAGAGCAACAGCGCCAAGGGTAGCGCCGACTGCGTGTTCTTTATCCCGGAGGGGTTTGAGGACGACCTCATTGCAGCTGCCCGCGCGGGGGAGTCTCTGCCCAAGCTCGATGTGACCTACGGCGCCGGTACCATGGCGGCGGCGCTTTCATCTGCCGAGGCCTCGCGGTGGGTCTCACTCGCGGGTGCTGCGGCGGCCCTAGAGCCCGCCGCCTCTAATGGTGACGTCGCCAAGGCCGCCGAGCATGCCGCTGCAAAGCGCGCGGAGGTCCAGATCGAGCAGGTCAAGGTCGACTCGACTGCTGCCGCCACGCTCGAGTCGTACTTCAACTTTGGCGCGTACGCGATTATCTCGTCGGTTATCGTGTCGGTGGGATTGGTGTTCTCGGGCATGAACGAGCCCGAGCGCGTGCGCCGCATGGAGGCCGGCCCGGTCTCCGAGCGCCAGCGTTCGCTTGCCGTGTTTGCGGCCGCCGCCGTGCTCACCGTCTGCATCTGGTTTGTATCGAGCGTGATGGGCGTCGTGGGCTTTGCCGGTGCGGTCGCCGAGGTCGGCGTGGGTCGTGTGTGTCTGGCGCTGGCGGCGACGTTTGCCCTGGCGTGCACGCCGCTGGCCGTTGGCTTTGCGCTTTCGAGCCTGGGCGCGCGCGAGGAGCTGCTCAACGGTGTGGGCAACCTGCTCGGCATGCTCATGACGTTTTTGGGCGGCGCCTGGATGCCGCTGTCGCTGATGGGCCCGGCCGTGCAGACCGTGGCGCACTTTGTGCCGACATATTGGGTGAACGACGCGATCGACAAGGCGCTCGCCGCAGACCTGACGTCCACCGTGCTGGGCGACATCGCCTGCGACCTGGGCGTCACGGCACTCTTTGCCGTGGCCATCGCCGCCGTAGGCCTAGCCCTCGCCCGCAACAAATCCCGCGCCTAGCCACCTAGTCATTGGGTACTCATTGGGGACAGACTTAAACGACCAAGAGTGGTCATTGGGGACAG
>CAJKQY010000123.1:0-4722 GCA_905202145.1 uncultured Collinsella sp. | reverse complement strand
CATCGTAAAGCGTGTGGCCCCGTCTGTAGCCTCGACGTCAGCAACCTCAATCGCTTCCACCGGCGCGGACCGCATAAACGTCACGCCGTTGGCAACTGCGTTCTCCAGCGCGGCGATGGCGACCTCAAATGGATCGACAAAACCGGTCGAGGGACACCATAGTGCGCACGTGGCCTGGGCACTCGCACGCGGCTCCAGCTCGTGGATGCGCTCGGGGCCGACAATCGACAGCTCGGGCACGCCGTTGGCCAGGCCATTCTGGCACAGCTTCTCCAGGTGCGCGCAGTCTTCGTCGTTGAAACCCAGCACCATCGACCCAGTGCGGCGGAACAAAAAGCCTAGCTCCTGGGCCCACGTGCTATATAGCTCGCAGCCGCGGGCGTTGACCTGCGCCTTTACCGTGCCCGGTGCCGGATCGTAACCGGCGTGCACCAGGCCGCCGTTGGCCTTCGACGCGCCCAGGGCGACGTCGTTGCCCGCCTCGACCACGCAAATGGACAGGTCGTAGCGCGCGAGCTGCCGCGCAATGGCGCATCCCGTGATGCCCGCGCCCACAATCGCGATATCAAACGTTTCCGTCACAGTGCCTCCCAGACGAGTTGACAGGCTGTCAATAGGATTATCCTACGGTCTGCACACCCCCTGTGCGGCGGCAATGCGGCGAACAGCCCCGCAACACCCGCCAACGGCAGGCGAGGGGAGACCCGGCACGGATGTCGACCTCGTCTGCCACCTTCGGTGTCGGAGATTTGTCTCAATCTGTAACATCTGGGACCGTTTTTGCCGAGTTGTTGTTACAGATTGAGACGTTCGGCCTGGACGTTTTCCTTTGTCTCAATCTGTAACAGTAAGCTGATGATTTGGGTTCTAGATGTTACAGATTTAGATGAACCTATCAGTCGATTTCGAATGTCTAAATCTGTAACAGTTAGACCTGTTTTTGCTGAGTAGTTGTTACAGATTGAGACATTGGGTTCGGAGATTTTTCTTCGTCTCGATTTGTAACGTTTAGCCGAGATTTTGACCCGTAGATGTTACAGATTGAGATGTTTGTGTCCGCGTCGGCCCCGTACTCAGCCGTGGTCCCATATAAACAAACCCCGTGGTAAACTTGACCGGACTGTAATTATTCCGAAAGGTACACCTCAATGTCCAAATACATCAACGAGCTCATGTCACCGCAGCTTATGGGCGTCATCTATGCCTTCGCGGGCTTTATCATCGCCCTGTACGTGCTGTCGGTCGT
The DNA here is from genome assembly GCA_905202145.1 of uncultured Collinsella sp. Lineage (GTDB taxonomy): Bacteria > Actinomycetota > Coriobacteriia > Coriobacteriales > Coriobacteriaceae > Collinsella. Next base: position 3,476 of record CAJKQY010000123.1, on the reverse strand, counting down.
CTATGTGTTCATCGACGCTCGCCGCCGCGGCGCCAGCGCCTACGTGGCATGGGGCATCATCGCCCTCATCCCGTTTGTGGGCCTCATCGCCTACCTGGTCCTGCGTCCGCACTCCTACGCGGCCGACCGCGAGGAGCAGGAGCTGGACATGGCCCTGCGCGAGCGCCAGCTTGCCCAGTACGGCACCTGCCCGCAGTGCGGCGCGCCCATCGAGAAGGACTTTGTCGTCTGCCCCGTGTGCGATACCCAGGTTCGCAACGTGTGCCCCAGCTGCCATCGCCCGCTCGACGCGCACTGGAAGGTCTGCCCCTACTGCCGAACTCGCATCCAGTAACGCATCCATCGCCGGGCCGGCCGCAAGCCACGGGCGCCGCGCGTCAAGCACAAGCCGCACACGCGCCAAACCCGCACACACCCCGCCTCACACGATGAAGCATGCGTAGAAAATCGCCCGCCGTGCCATTAAGGTGCGGCGGGCGCTTGTATACCAAGGCAACCTGCCTATAATGATGCAAGTCAAAAACGCCGAGCGCATCGCACGCACTTGCATCAGGCATCCGAGAGGAGAAAACATACCCATGAAGGCACTCTACAATGACGGTTCGGTGGCCGAGCTCCCGCAGGACGAGGTCACGCATGTCATCCGCCACTCCGCCGCGCACATTATGGCGCAGGCCATCAAGCGCCTGTACCCCGAGGCCGACTTTGCCTACGGTCCCGCGACCGACAACGGCTTCTACTACGACGTCGACCTGCCCGAGGGCGTCAAGATCAGCGAGGACGACTTCCCCGCGATCGAGGCCGAGATGAAGAAGATCGTCAAGGAGAACCTCAAGTTCTCCGTGTACGAGAAGCCCCGCGCCGAGGCCATCGCCCTTATGGAGGAGCGCGGCGAGAAGTACAAGGTCGAGCACATCGGCGACCTGGACGACGACGCCCGCATTACCTTCTACCAGCAGGGCGACTACATCGACATGTGCGTCGGCCCCCACATCTGCTACACCAAGGCCCTCAAGGCCTTTAAGCTCACCGGCGTCTCGGGCGCCTACTGGAAGGGCGACAAGGACAACAAGATGCTCACCCGCATCAACGGCGTTGCCTTTGCCACCAAGGAAGAGCTCGGCGAGCACATGCACATGCTGGAGGAGGCCAAGAAGCGCGACCACCGCAAGATTGGCCGCGAGATGGACCTCTTTATGATGCGCGACGAGGCTCCCGGCTTCCCGTTCTTCCTGCCCAACGGCATGATCCTTAAGAACACGCTGCTGGACTACTGGCGCGAGATCCACCACAAGGCCGGCTACGTGGAGATCTCCACGCCGCTCATCATGAACAAGCAGCTGTGGAAGACCTCGGGCCACTGGGACCACTACAAGGACAACATGTACTCTACCGTCATCGACGACGAGGAGTACTGCATTAAGCCCATGAACTGCCCGGGCGGCGTGCTGGTGTACGCCTCCAAGCCGCACTCCTACCGCGAGCTGCCCATTCGCGCCGGCGAAATTGGCCTGGTGCACCGCCACGAGCTGCGCGGCGCCCTGCACGGCCTGTTCCGCGTGCGCTGCTTTAACCAGGACGACGCCCACCTGTTTGTGCGTCCCGACCAGCTGACCGACGAGATCGTGGGTGTGGTCAACCTCATCGACTCCGTGTACCAAAAGTTTGGCTTTAAGTATCACGTTGAGCTTTCCACCCGCCCCGAGGACTCCATGGGTTCCGATGAGGACTGGGCGCGCGCCGAGGAGGGCCTTCGCACCGCTCTGGAGAAGCTGGGTATGGACTACGAGGTCAACGAGGGCGACGGCGCCTTCTATGGCCCCAAGATCGACTTCCACCTGGAGGACTCGCTCGGTCGTACCTGGCAGTGCGGCACCGTCCAGCTCGACTTCCAGATGCCGCTCAACTTTGACCTGGAGTACGTGGACGCCGACGGCACCAAGAAGCGCCCCATCATGCTGCACCGCGTATGCTTTGGCTCCATCGAGCGCTTCATTGGTATTCTGATTGAGCACTTTGCGGGCAAGTTCCCCACCTGGCTGGCTCCCGTGCAGGTCAAGGCACTTCCTGTCTCCGAGAAGAGCCGCGACTACGCCCACGAGGTGTGCGCCAAGCTGGAGGAGGCCGGCATTCGCGTGGTCTGCGACGACCGCGACGAGAAGATCGGCTACAAGATCCGCGAGGCCCGCAGCATCGACCGCGTGCCCTACATGCTCATCCTGGGCGAGAAGGAGGTCGAGGCCGGCAACATCTCCGTCCGCGATCGTTCCAACGAGACCGTTCAGATGGGCGTTGATGAGTTTGTGGCCAAGGTGCTCGAGGAGATCAAGACTCGCGCCTAGCACAAACAATACAAGAATTTACAAAGGCGATCGTCCTTGCGGGCGGTCGCCTTTTTTGTTGTCTATAGAAGAAAAGCCGCTGGTTAGAGCGGCTTTTTTGTTGTGCAAAAAGGTACAGGTTTTTGTAGAGGGGTATGAAGATGCACCCATTCGCGGCGCATTTTGTGCAATCTGGGAAAACGCGAGCGGTTTGCTCGTATAATGAGCTTCGTCGAAAGATACAAAAACCTGTACTTTTGCGACTGCGCCTAGCTGCGAGCGAGAAGCCTGTTCTTAACGCCCCTGCATCCGCGTGCGTCGCGGAGCAAGAAAAGGGGGCGAGAGATGGAACAGACGATGCGGCGCCAAGAGCAGCTGCCCGGTGCCTTTAACAGCACTACAACCAGCAATCAGCACGGCCGAGTGCGCTGGTATCTGGTCCACACCCCCCATGGTAAAGAGCGCGAGACCTGCGAAAAGGTCCGCCGCATTATCCCGCATGAGCTGATGCAGGACGCTTTTGTGATGCAAAAGGAGTTCTGGTTTAAGCGGGACGGCGCCTGGTCGCTCCAAACCAAACCCATGTACAAGGAATACTTCTTCGTCGCCACGCGCGATGCCGCCCTGCTCGATAGGGCTTTGGCCCAGTTGAGCTTTGGCTGCCGCATTGCCGGCAGCAGGGAGCGGGCCTATGCGCCCATGCCGGACGATGCGCAGGACTGGTACCGCAGCGTGCTCGACGACGACGGCGTGGTGCGCAACAGCGTAGCCCGCATAGAAGACGGTGTGCTGCACATTGAGCAAGGCCCGTTGGTGGGTCAAGAGGCCCGCGTAAAGAAGATCGACCGTCATAAGCGCTGGTGCCTGGTAGACGTGGGCGAAGGCGACTCCGCTTTTAGGGAGCTGCTTCCGTTGGACGTACCCAGTAAGACGTAAGGGGACGTCGCATTGGCAATTCATTCGCTATTTAAATTCATTGATTGGGGGAACCCTGGGGAACAGGGACGTGGATTTGAACTTGACTACTAAAGAAGCGACAGGGCAAAACGCGCCGGTAGGGGCCGCGCTTGTTGCCCAGGCCATGAATGGCGGCGACGTGTGCATGCGCTACAAGGCCATGCAGGCCGTGAAGGACTGGGACAACTCGCGCCTTGC
>CAJKQY010000122.1:0-4733 GCA_905202145.1 uncultured Collinsella sp. | reverse complement strand
ACTCAACGTCCGAGCAATAGCCCACGACGTCGCCCGATTCCGTGCGCACGTCCATGCCAACCCAGATGATGCAATCGTCCAGGTTGATATCGAGGCGCTTGGCCGCGGCGGCATCGTAGGTGCCCTTGACGTCGTCGACCGCGACAGCACCCTCATAGACGCCGATGGCATCGAGCGCCACAAAGCGGTCGGGGCGCTCGATCATTCCCGCGATATCGGACTGGCGGACCATAAAGCCCACCACGCGCGTGCCGCCCGGGGTAAAGACGGGAAAGTGAATCTTGCCGAGCTTTTTGGGACTGCGCGGCGTGCCGTCCTTTTTGGTGCGCTTATCTTCGGCAGGCTTACGATAAACCTTGACGCCGACAAAATCCCCTGCGCGCATTATGCCTCGGTCGAGGGCTCCGTGGCCTCGGTGCCGGCCTCGGTGACGTTCTCGACCACGACGTCGGCAGCGGGCGTCACGTTGCCGCCCGAGATAGCGTCGTTGAGCTGCTCGCGAAGCTGGTCCATGCGCTCGCGGGCCAGGTCGACCTTGGCGCGCAGGTCATCGGTCTTTGCATCGACCATCGGACCAAAGTCGTTGACCGCGGCACGAGCCTCCTCGGCACTGTGCTCGTAGGCGTCACGCATGTTGTCCCAGGCATCGTTGGCGATATCGGCGGCCATGGCGCGGGTCTCCGCACCCGAGCGCGGGGCCAGGGCAACGCCGATGATAGCGCCGGTGGCGGCACCAAAGAGCGCACCGGAGACAAAGCTGAAAGTCTTTCCCATGATCATTCCTCTCCTGCGGGCACCTCGATGCCCACCGTTTGAATGCTGTCCATTATACCCGCAGCGCAACACTTGCCGTCGCGCTCATCTGCGTACGGTAAAAGCGCAGGTACATGATGGTGATAAGCGAGCGAACCTACTCCTGAGGCATGGCAGGCATGGCGACCGTGGCGGCCGGGTTCTCGCCGGCACCATCGACCAGCGGCAGGTTGCCCTCGTGCACCGAGCCGGACGGAGCCGTTGCCGCACCGCCAAAGACGGCCGCGGGGGCCTCGTGGTTCTCGGCGACCGCACCCTCGGTATCGATTGGCATCTGCGGCTCGTCGTCAAAACTCGGGACGCCTTGGGGCTCCGCAGACTCGGGCTCAACGGGCGCCTCGGCAACGGGCTCAGTGTCGGCGTCGGCGGGAGCGTCGCCCTCGGGCGCATCCTCGGCCGCGTCCTCGCCGTTCGCAGCGGCAACGGCCTCGTGCGGGTCCTTGCCCTCGGCCTCGGCACGCATGCCCAGCACCAGGTTGCGCAGGCCCGCGACCGTGCCTTCCACGTCGGGGGCCGGCTGGTCGGCGTGCAGGTACGCCCAGTCCATCATAAAGGTCGCCGACGACAGCGCGCCAATGGCCAACGCGTCATCGGGACACGAAAGCTCAACCTCAAAGACGCGCTCGTCATGCTCGCTCACGCGAGTGCGGCCGCACGAAATGCTGCCGGCAAGACCGGTCTCGTTCATGAGCTCGACCGTCACGTGCTCCAGCAGGTGGCAAAGCTCGGTCTGGCCCATGCAGTCCTGGAACTCGCGACCCGAATCGCCCAGACACAGGTGCTTGGCAATCGCCGGCACCAGGTAGTACACGCGCGCCGTGGCCTCGATATCCTCCGAGGTCATGAGCGGCATGCCGGGGTTCACCAGCACATGCGCGCAAATCTTGTCCTCGCTGACGGTGACCTTAAGGATGTTGAACAGGCCTGCCATAACTCTCCCCTACTCTTCCTTGCCCTACTCGTCGCCATCGTGCGGATCCGCAGAGCCCGCACCCGACGCCGCCGGCTTCTCTGCCGAGGACTCGGAATCCTTCTTATCGGTTTCGGCCGGAGCGATCACGCGAATGAGCGAGATGCGCTGGCCACGCATCGACTGTACCTTGAACTTGTACCCTGCGACCTCAAACACCTCTCCGATGTCGGGCACCGAGTCGCAAAGCTCCAAAATCCAGCCGGCGATGGTCTCATAATCATCGCTTTCCTCGAGCGGCCAACCAAGCTCAATCGCGTCATCGCACGAAAAACGCCCATCGACGAGCCACTCGCGGCGCGAAAGGCGCGTGAGGTACTTGTTGTCGGGGTCGAACTCGTCCTCGATCTCGCCGACGATCTCCTCGACGATGTCCTCGATGGTGATGATGCCGGCCGTGCCGCCGTACTCGTCCACGACAACCACGATCTGGTCGTGCGAGGTCTGCATCTCGGACAGCAGCGGCAGGATGTCCTTGGTGTCGGGCACAAAGGTGGCGTCGCGCAGGTAATCGGCGATGGGCTGGTCGCCCTTGCCGTCGAGCGCGGGCTGAATCAGGTCCTTGATGTGCGCGATGCCGGCGACGTTGTCGGGATCCTCGTGATACACCGGGATGCGGCTGAAGCCGGTCTGGCGCATGGTGGACAGCACGTCGGCGACCGTCTCGTCGTCCTCGCACATGGTGGTGTCCACGCGCGGAACCATGACCTCGCGGGCAACGGTGTCGCCCAGGTCAAAGATCTCGTGGATCATGCGCTTTTCCTCATCGAGCAGGTCGTCCTGCTCCGAGACCATGTACTTGATCTCTTCCTCCGAAACGTTCTGGCGGTCGTCGGCGCTCTTGATGCGCAGGATGCGGGCCAGACCATCGGAGCAAGCGCCGGTCAGCCACACGAGCGGACGGGCGATCTTTTGGAACACGGAAAGCGGTCCCACGACCTGCTTGGATACGCCCTCGGCGTTAGCGAGGCCGATGCGCTTGGGCACGAGTTCGCCAATCACGATGGACACAAAGGCGACGGCGACGGTGATGATGACCGGCGCCAGGCCGCGCGCGATGGCGGAAAGCGGCGCGATGCCAAAGCTCATGAGCCACGTGGCAAGCGGGTCGGACAGGCTCGTCGAGGCGACGGCGGACGAGGCAAAGCCCACGAGCGTGATGGCAACCTGGATGGTGGCCAGCAGCTGGTCGGAGTCGGCGGCCAGCTTAATGGCGTGCTCGGCGCGCTTGTCGCCTTCCTCGGCCTCGTGTTCCAACACGGCGCGCTTGGCCGTGGTGAGCGCCATCTCGGACATAGAGAAGTAGCCGTTGATAAGCGTCAGGACGAGGGTAGTGATAAGGGAGATGGTTATGTCCATCGGGAGTTTCTCGAACCTCCAAGATTCGGGACGTCAGGGTAAAACGTTGATGGCGGATACGGCAATTGCGCCAGTCGCCCGTGCGAGCGGGGCCGTGGGCGTGGTCGCTAGATTACGAAGAGGATCACCGCCATGAACTGGAAGATGCTGCCGGCGAGCACCCACAAGTGGAAAACACTGTGCAGATAGCGCACGTTTTTGGCGATATAGAACGGCACGCCCACGGTATAGCACACGCCGCCGACGGCGAGCAGGGCAAGCGCGACGGGGTTCAGCAGCGCCACGAGCTCGGGCAGCTTAAAGACAACGAGCCAGCCCATCAGCAGGTAGACCAAGCCACTTACCCAGTGCGGTTGACGCTCGCGCATAAAGCACTCGAGGGCGATGCCGATAATGGCGATGGCCCATACGGCAAAGAACAGCGCAGGGCCGCCGTCGTTTGCGAGCGTGATGAGGCAAAACGGCGTATAGCTGCCGGCTATGAGCAGGTAGATGCAGCTGTGGTCGATGATGCGAAACACGCGCTTGGCGCGAGCGGGCTGAATCGCGTGATAGAGCGTGGAGGCCAGATATTCGAGAATAATGCTGACGCCATAGACAATCGCCGCGGCCATGTGGGCCGGGCCTCCGCCGCGCAGGGCAGCGAATACGATCAGGAGTACCAGGCCGGCGATACCCAGCAGACAGCCGACACCATGGGTGACGGAGTTCATGATCTCCTCGCCCATCGTGTAGTGTGGAACGGCCGCGGTCTTGGGTCGCGGCTTGGAACTGTCGCTCGAATCGGACATGCCGGTTACATCCTCCAACGTAAAGAGTTCTCAACACTATATCAAAGCGTCTGGGTACGTGCGAAATTTGCACCATACGTGACCCTCTGTTTACCCATTCTTTGCTTGTTGACGCATCAACGGCGAACGTCCATAATGCGCTTGCATTAAATGTTGATGTATTAACATCTTATAGGAGAATACCGCATGGCTCAAAACGCACGTTCCCATCGAAAGCTCAAGATAGCCGGCATCGTTGCACTGGTGGTTGTCGTTGCGCTGCTCGGATTTGCCGGCAACTTTCTGTTTGACTTCGCGCTGAATCCCCAAGCGCCGTACACCATGAAGATGATGCAGGATAGCAAGAACGACAAAGAAGGCGAGCAGCCGGATGCCGAGGAAACCGAGGCGCGGGCGTGGTTTAAAGAGAATCGCGAGAGCAGCAGCCTCACCGCAGATGACGGAACCGAGCTCGCCGCTTGGTATTTTGCCGCCTCGGAGAACACCCACGATTACGCCGTCTGCCTGCATGGATATACCAATGAGCCCATCGGCATGGCCCGATACGCCAAGCGCTTCCACGACCGCGGCATGAACGTGCTCGCGCCTGCCGCCCGCGCCCACGAGCGCTCCGGCGGCGACTATATCGGCATGGGCTGGCCCGAGCGCCTCGACATCGTTGCATGGATTGGGCGAATCGTTCAGGCTGACCCCGAGGCGCGTATCCTGGTCTTTGGCGAGTCGATGGGTGCGGCAACCGCCATGAACGTCGCGGGGGAATCTCTGCCCGCAAACGTGAAATGCATTATCGAGGACTGCGG
>CAJKQY010000121.1:0-4753 GCA_905202145.1 uncultured Collinsella sp. | reverse complement strand
AGCATGAAGTACGTGTTTGCGCACAAGGAGGGCATGAGCCGCCGCCGCGAGTTCATCATCTTTGTCGTGCTGTCTGTGATCGGCCTGGCGCTCAACGACGGTATCGTGCTGGCGCTCAACGCCGGCCTGGGGCTCGAGGCCAATATCGCCAAGATTTGCGCCACCGCGCTTGTTATGGTCTACAACTTTGTGACCAGAAAGATCTTCCTGGAGGGCGACGAGACCAAGTAGTTCGACCTCCTCGTTGCACTACGGGGCCCACGGACGACGCGCGTCGAGCACTGCGTTGTTCGTGGGCACTATTCGTTTACGGGCAAATTTGGCACGTTTGCGGATTGTCTCTTGCAAATTTGGCGAGTTCGTATAGTTCTTGGCAAAGCCCTTACGTTTCCCTTGCAAAAGCTCTAAAGTATCCTCTGCTCGATTCATCAACGCATTGGATGTGATTACGTGCGCGAGGCACTGGCACAACCTCATACTAAGCAATTCCTCAAGTTCGCCGTCGTGGGTCTTATCTCCTTTGGCATCGACTGGGGCATGCTCATTGCACTCGTCGAGCTGTTCCACCTCGACTTTTTGATGAGCACCACGATTTCGTTTATCACGTCCGTCGTGGTCAACTACTGGCTCAGCATGAAGTACGTGTTCGACCATCGCGAGGGCATGAGCCGCAAGCGCGAGTTCACGATCTTCACCATCCTGTCGGTGATTGGTCTGGGCCTCAACGACCTGTACATGTTTGTGGGCGTCACGTTTTTGAGCATCGGCTACCAGGCCATGAAGGCCATCGCCACGTTCCTCGTCACTTGGTACAACTACTTTAGCCGCCGCTTCTTCCTCGAGGGCGCACGGTCGTAGACGGCCCGACATAATCTCGCTTCGCAACCGGTTGGAATTCACGTTCCAACCGGCTTTTTTTGTTTGCAGAGAGACCCGGCGACCCAGTCCCATTCGCATGAAAAACGGGCGGCTCGGATGTTGGTCCGAACCGCCCGTCTGGCGCGCTATGTCGAGGCCTCTAGCCCGTTACGTAATACCACACGACGGTGTCGCCATTCTTGAGAGTGTAATTACTGCAGGCCGTCATGGGCGCTGCGCCGTTAACGGAGTACATCCAGCCACTCTTGGCGCCGTGCTCCTTCTCGGCCAGGCCGCCGATAGCGGCGACATACGTGCCATACGGCGAGCCGTGCGCATTGACGGAAAGCCCTAGGGCGCACAGGGCATCGTAGGCCGTGGCGCCCTCGTTAAAGGTGAAGGTGCCACCAGAAGACACAGGATTGCCCACAGCGCTCGATGTGACCGAAACCGTCACCGTGACGTAGCCAGGCTGCTGCGAGCCGTCCTGATTGCCCGCAGAGGCGCCGCCACTGTTGGATGCAGACCCACCACCGGACGCCGAGCCGCTGCCCGAAGAAGAGCTCAATCCACCGGCGGATTCGGAGCCCTGTCCGACAGACGTGTTGCTGGACTTCTTGCCGCCTTTGCCTTCGGACTTCTTCTCCTTCGAATCCTTGTCAGACTTCTTGTCCGAAGATTCAGACTTGTCCTTGGAATCAGATTTATCCGAGTCCTTGGACCCAGAGCTCGCATCATCCGAAGATTTTGAGCCATTGACTCCAGTCTTACCCGAAGCGGTAGTCGAGCCGGAAACCGACGCATCCTTGGCAACGACGCTCTCCCCTGTCACAACCTGAGCGATCCAATCGATGGACCATGCACCGCTGGAAGAAGGTTGGACAAAACCCAGCGACACAACGATCAAGACGATGCAGACGGCCGTCAGGGCACCAAAAAGCGCCTTGCGCCGAGGGGCGGACGCCGCCGAGGCGGCGCCCTTTTGCTTTGCATCGTCGAGTTGAATGAACGACGAGTCGGGCTGCTTGGAGTCAGCGTCCTGAGGTTTATTGGACACGGCCCTCACCTACCGACGCTTGGTGAATACGAACACGCCAATGACGGCGAGACCGATCACGCCGGCCGCCACGCCAGCAATGGCGATCGGATTGAAGCCAGACTCCTGCGAGGGAGCCGCAGCGGACTTCTTGGCAGTGGTCGCTGCAGACGAGCCCGTGTCGGACTTCTTGTCCTTCTTGTCGGACTTATCGGAATTCTTCTTGGAATCCTTATCGTCCTTGGTCTCGGTCGTAGTCGTGGTAGACACCGGCTTCTGACCCGGAGCAACAGCACCGCCAGCCTGCTGCCCGTTTGTACCGTTACCCGAGCCGCCTTTGGAGCCAGAGCCACCGTTACCGTCAGGGGCAACGGCGCTCTTGATCCACTTGGCATACAGCGTCATATCGGCCGTCACCGCAACGCTAAAGTCATACGCCTCCGTACAAGCCTCGTCGGTATACCAACCAGCGAAGGTATAGCCCTCGCGTGTCGGATCGGCAGGCTTGGCGATAGAGCCGTTGGCGGCCGTAGTCTGAAAATCGACCTTGGACCCCTCGCCAGCGCTAAACGAAACCTTAACGCCAGCATTCAGCTTGAACAGCGTGCCAGAGTCGTTGATGTAGTACAAGTTGCCCTGGGCATCACAAGCGATTGGCGAGTCACAGAAGTTGTAGTGGCCCGTTGCGCTAAACACACCAGAAGCCTCAGCGTCACCCAACTTGTAGCGATATACGCCACCGCCCGAGGTGTAGTTAACGAAATCAGGGCTCTCGCCGTAGTTAACCGTGAAGTAGACATACGCGTCTTCGCCCTGGACACTCACCAGCGGAGCGCCCTTGATGCCACCTGTAGGAAGCGCAGAGCCATCGGCAGACGAAACCAGCATCTTGGCAAAGTCGTTGGCCGGATCAACAATCGCTAGCGCAGAGCCGCCAGCAACCTCGCCGCCAACAATCAGCTTGCCATCATACGTCGTAGGCACGCACGCGCAGCCGGTAAGGCCAAGGTCAACTACGCGCTCCTCGGTAATACGCGAAGCGGCATCCGCATCGCGTGAGTCGCCATCAGAAATCGCCAACACGTGCAGCTTGCCGTCGCGCGAGATCAGATAGGCATGGCTGCCATCATCCGAAAGCACGCAGGTGGAGTTGACAATCGCTCCAACCGAAACGCTGCCGAGCACATCACCCGTTGACTTGCTGAGCATCTCGACGGTACCAGCACTGGTGGGAACCAAGACATAGTCATCGCCCACCGTCGCGCCTGTCCAGTAATAGCCCTCATCAGGATTAACATGCTGCCAAGAAACAGCGCCGGTCAGGATATTAATACGCGTCAGATGACCGTTATTGTACGTACCCTTTCCATAGTCGACATCAACGGTGCCGACATAGAGGTAATTGCCATCAACCGTCAGCTGAGAATTCGACTGAGCAGTCTCGTTCACGGAGTCAGTGACCCAAACCGTTGTGAGCGCGTCAGCCGTCAGGGCCTGGACCGCACCGCCGTCAAGCGGAACGATAACCAAACCGTTCGCATAAATCGGGCGCGAGGTGTAACCGACCGCTTTCTTAAGATTCGACTCGGCAAGGACCTTGCCCGACTCGGCGTCAATCTTTAGCAGACGCTTGTTGACGGCAAGATACACGTTGCCGTTCACGACGATAGGTTCACTCGCGTTGGGATACGCCGAACCAGAATACGCCTTCCAATCGAACGTCCAAGAGCTCGCTAGCGCACCCGTAGGCGTCGAAACGTTCTCGACCGCTGTATTGGACTTGCCGTCCCAATCGGACTTCCAATCGGTCGGACGCGGGGCACTCGGATCGACTACGACCTCGTCGGGATTAGGCACCGTATCGCCGGAAGCATAGGCCCAGACGATCGTGTCGCCCGATTTGACAACGTAGTCGCTATCGAGTTGGGGTCCGGGAACACCGTTAACAAAGAACGACCAGGAGCCCGTCAGTTTGGTGCCATCAAGCGGGGACACGAGACTATGGACATTCCAATAGCCCCCATCATTGAGCATCACGGACTCAATGCCCAAAGCATCAAAGTAGGCGGCAGTGGCGTCCTTGATCGTCGTGCCCTCAACAAACACCTGCGTCGAAGGATCGGTCCAGCGCTGCGCCTTATCGTCCTTCTTGCCGATGATCTCCATCGAGACAGAAACCTGACCGGGCATGGTGCCATCGGAACCATAGACCCAGGCAACCTCGTCGCCGGCCTTAAGCGTGTAGTTGCCGGCGCCAACATTGGCCATCTTGCCGTTAACGAAGAACTGCCAGGACTTCCAGGTGCTTTCGTTAACCTGTACGGTCGAAAGCTTCACGCTCTTATTGAACGGAGAAGTCAGCGAATTGAGGAACCAACCATACGAACCGGTTTGGACGTCGGCGCCAATGCCGGCCTGCTTAAAGACCTGCTCGGAAAGATCGGCAGCAGTTGCGCCCTCTTCCACCAGCGCGGTCGTAGGCTGAGCCCACGTTTGCTGAGCACCTGAAGCATCCTGGCCGATAACGGTGCAGCTTACCGAAAGCTGGTCGGTGGGCGCAGCGTCACCGTATTTCGAGTAGCACCAGACGACAGAGTCGCCCGCCTCGAGAGTGTATTTGCCAGCGCCCACCGATGCGGCCGTGCCGTTGATAAAGAGCTGCCAATAGGCGCCCGTAGCATGGTCATATGCAAGGGTGCGATCGGCGTCGAAAGGCGACGTAATGGAATTGAGTACCCAACCCCAAGAGCCATTGGGGTCGTAGTCGGCCTTGAGACCGGCCTTCTTAAAGAGCTCCTCGGAAAGATCGGCGGCCGTCGAGCCATTCTTGAGCGTGTACTGCGTCGCGGCAGCCCACGT
>CAJKQY010000120.1:0-4797 GCA_905202145.1 uncultured Collinsella sp. | reverse complement strand
CCTGCGCAAGACGAAGGCCACATTAAGTGGCCTTCTTTGCGTGCGGAACTCGCGACAAACCTAACCCATCTCGCCCACTCGGCGGGCACGGGGTCCAAGGTTTTCAAAAAAGCGGTCGGCGCGCAGGTGCGCCGACCGCCGATATATGGGGTCTGATATTTTCTACCAGCTGGTTCCTCTTACTCGTCGAGGAGATCTTCTGGCATGTCGTTGCCGTCGCCTAGGTCGACTGGGGCCTCTTCGGCGTCGGCTGCGGCCTCGGCATCCTCGCCTTCGGGCTTCTCTTTAGCGGCCGTCATGCGCGCTACGGCGCAGATGCGGTCGTTATCGTCGACAGTCATCATCTTGACGCCCTGAGTGGCGCGACCGGTTTGGCTGATCTCGTCGGTCTTGACGCGAATGACCGTCGCGCCCTCCGTCACGATGAACAGCTCATGCTGCGGGCCCACCGTCTTCATGGCTGCGAGGTTGCCCTTGCGCTCGGTCATCTGGATGGTGTAGACACCCTGACCGCCGCGGTTCTGCTCCGGGTAATCCGAGACCGGCGTGCGTTTGCCGTAGCCGCGCTCGGTAATGACGAACAGGTCGCCGTTACCGTTGGTAATCTCCATACCAAGAACGCTCACGCCTTCCTTCATGCCAATGCCGCGGACGCCGCTGGTATCGCGACCGGTGGCGCGCACCTGGTCCTCGGGGAACATAATCGCCTTGCCCGCGGTGGTTGCCATGATGATCTTGTCACCCTCGCGCACGCGACGTACAGTGAGCAGCGCGTCGTCGTCCCTCAGGTTGATGGCGATTAGGCCGTCGCGGCGGCTACGGTCGTAGGCGCTCATCACGGTCTTCTTGACCATGCCGCTCTTGGTGGCAAACATCAGGTACTCGTCGGCGGGGAACTCGCGGCAGCTGATGACGCTCGCGATCTTCTCGCCCTCCTCGAAAGGCAGCAAGTTGACGATTGCGGTGCCGCGCGCCTGGCGCGTGCCAACCGGCAGCTCGTGTACCTTCAGGCGATAGACCTTGCCCTTGCTCGAGAAGAACAGCACGTACTCGTGCGTGGACGCAATAAACATCTCGTCGATAACGTCGTCCTCTTTGAGATTGACGCCCGACACGCCCTTGCCGCCGCGCTTTTGGGCACGATAGGCGGCCACCGGGATGCGCTTGACATAGCCGGTGTGGGTGATGGTCACGACCATGTCCTCGTCGGCAATCAGATCTTCGACGTCCAGGTCCTTATCGACATGGCTGATCTCGGTGCGGCGCTTGTCGCCGAACTTCTTGGAAATCTCGCGCATCTCCTCCTTGATGACGCCCAGGATTTTCTCCTCGTGCGCCAACAGGTCCTCGTAGTAGGCGATGGCGCGACGCAAGCCGTCCAGCTCTTCCTGAATCTTGTCGCGCTCCAGGCCGGTCAGGCGGCGCAGCTTCATCTCGAGGATGGCCGTAGTCTGCTCGGGCGTAAAGCCAAAGCGCTCGATCAGGCGGCTGCTGGCCTCGGAATCGGTCTGCGAGGAGCGGATGATGCTGATGACCTCGTCGATATGGTCGAGAGCCATCAGGTAGCCCTCGAGGATATGGGCACGCGCCTGGGCCTTCTTGAGATCAAAGCGGGTGCGGCGGGTGACGACGTCGACTTGGTGGTCGATGTAGTGTTGCAGCATCTCGCGCAGGCTCAGGCATTTGGGAACGCCGTTGACAAGCGCCAGGTTGTTGGCACCAAAGGTCGTCTGCAGCGAGGTGTACTTGTACAGGTTGTTGAGCACGACCTGCGGGATAACGCCCTTCTTGAGTTCGATGACCAGACGGATACCCTTCTGGTTGGACTCATCGCGCATATCCGAGATACCCTCGATGCGCTTGTCGTTGACGAGCTGGGCGATCTTCTCCTGCAGGGTGCCCTTGTTGACCATGTAGGGGATCTCGGTAAAGACCAGGCGGCTGCGGCCGGTCTTGGTGGACTCCACATGAGCCTTGGCGCGCACGGTGATGGAGCCGCGTCCGGTCTCGTAGCTCTGCTTAATGCCGGCGCTGCCCATGATGATGGCGCCGGTGGGGAAGTCCGGACCGGGCATAATCTGCATGAGCTCGTCGACGGTGGCGTCGGGGTTGTCGATCAGGTAGCAGGTGGCCTCGATCGCCTCGGTGAGGTTATGCGGGGCGATATTGGTGGCCATGCCGACGGCGATACCCTGGCTGCCGTTGACCAGCAGGTTGGGGAAACGCGCGGGCAGCGCCTGGGGCTCGGCGAGCGACTCGTCGTAGTTGGGCTGCCAGTCGACGGTGTCCTTCTGCAGGTCACGCAGGAGCTCCATGGCGGGCTTTGCCAGGCGGCTCTCGGTGTAACGCATGGCAGCGGCGCCGTCGCCGTCGATGTTGCCGAAGTTGCCGTGACCGTCGATGAGCGGCGTGCGCATGGAGAACCACTGCGCCAGGCGGACCATGGCCTCATAGACCGCGGAGTCGCCGTGCGGATGGTACTTACCGATAACTTCGCCGACCGTCCAGGCCGACTTCTTGTGCGGACGGTTGGGGTAGATGCCGCTCTCGTTCATTGCGTACAGGATGCGACGGTGCACCGGCTTTAAGCCATCGCGCACGTCTGGCAGGGCGCGGGCGGTGATGACCGACATCGAGTACTCGATGAACGACTGCTTCATCTCGCGGCCAAACTCCGAAATCTGGAGCTGGCCGCCGTTTATATCCTCGCCGGCCGAGGCACCACGATCGACTTCGCCAAAGCTCTCCTCGAGCTCACCGTCGTCATCCTCTTCCTCATCATCATCGGCATCGGGGTTATAGGCGTCCGGGTCGCCATCCTCGCCCTGCTCGGCGCGGGCAAGCAGGCGCTTCAGATCGTCGGGCATGCCGGCGTCGCCGGCCTCGTCCATACCCTCGTTGTTGTTGATATCGTCTGCCACGTTACCTCCTCTTAAGCATCAAGGAAACGCGCGTCATGCGCATGCTTCTCGATATATTCGCGGCGATAGCCGACCTCGGAACCCATGAGCTCGCGCACGGCGCGGTCCGCCACCACGGCGTCCTCGATCGACACGCGCTGCAGAATGCGGGTCTTGGGGTCCATCGTCGTCGAGGCAAGCTGCTTGGGATCCATCTCGCCCAGGCCCTTGTAGCGCTGGACGGTGTAACCCTTGCGCTTCTTAGTGATCTTGCCGTCCTTGGCCTTGCCGTCCTCGTCGTTGTCGTCGGGGTTCAGTCCCAGGCTCTGGATGGTGTCGCGCAGGATCTCGTCTTCGGGCTGGCGACCGTTGGGATACACGTAGTGAATCTTGTTGCGCACCTTGATGCCAAAGATGGGCGGGCACGCGACATACACGTAGCCGGCGTCAATCAGCGGGCGCATGTACTTGTAGAAGAACGTCAGCAGCAGGATGCGGATGTGCGCGCCATCGACGTCTGCATCGGTCATGATGATGATCTTGTGGTAGCGGGCCTTGGTGATGTCGAAGTCGCCGCCGTCACCGGCGCTCGTCGTGACGCCGCAGCCGATCGCGGTGATGAGTGACTGGATGGTGTCGCTCGAGAACGCACGGTGGTCGCCCACGCGCTCGACGTTCAAAATCTTGCCGCGCAGGGGCAGGATCGCCTGGATGTCTCGGCGGCGGCCGTCCTTGGCCGAGCCGCCTGCCGAGTCGCCCTCTACGATAAAGAGCTCAGTCAACTCGGCGTCACGCACCGAACAGTCGGCGAGCTTGCCGGGCAGCGACGCCGTCTCGAGCAGGCTCTTGCGGCGGGTCGCCTCGCGCGCCTTGCGGGCGGCGTTGCGCGCCTTGCAGGCCTGTTGGGCCTTCTTGACGATCTCGCGAGCGGGCTTGGGATGCTCCTCGAGGTAATCGGCAAGCCCGTCGGTCACGATCTTGAGCGTCAGCGCG
Source organism: uncultured Collinsella sp. (assembly GCA_905202145.1). Lineage (GTDB taxonomy): Bacteria > Actinomycetota > Coriobacteriia > Coriobacteriales > Coriobacteriaceae > Collinsella. The sequence goes on along the minus strand of CAJKQY010000120.1, from coordinate 904 downwards.
CGCATATAGGAGCTGCCGAGCTTGGCCTTGGTCTGGCCCTCAAACTGCGGATCGGGCAGTTTGACCGAGATAACGGCCGACAGGCCCTCGCGCACATCGTCGCCGGTCAGGTTGGCGTCTTTTTCCTTGAGCAGGTTCTGCTTGCGAGCGTAATCGTTAATCACGCGGGTGAGTGCGGTACGGAAGCCCTCGAGGTGCATGCCGCCCTCGGGGGTGTAGATGTCGTTGGCAAACGACATGACGTTCTCGCCGTAGCCGCTATTCCACTGCAGGGAAACCTCAACCTCGCCCATCTTGGCCACAGGTGCGTCCGGGTCCGATTTGCCCTCGATGTAGATAGGCTCCTTAAAGGCCTCGGGGACGTCCTTGCCCTCGTTAAGGAACTTGACGAAGTCGATGATGCCGCCCTCGTAGCAAAACTCCTCCACGTGGGGAGTAGACTCGCGCTCGTCAGTCAGCACGATTTTGAGGTTCTTATTGAGGAACGCCGTCTCCTGCAGACGGTTGTGCAGCGTATCGAAATCGTAAATGCAGGTCTCGAAGATCTCGTCGTCGGGCCAGAAGGTGACGGTGGTGCCCGTCGAATCCGAGGTGCCCACGACCTCCATCTTCTTGACGGTCTTGCCGCGCGAGAACTCCATCTCGTAGGTGTTGCCGTCGCGACGAACCTGAACGACCACGCGCTTGGACAGTGCGTTGACGACGGAGATGCCAACGCCGTGCAGGCCGCCCGAGACCTTATAGGCCGAGTTATCGAACTTACCGCCGGCGTGCAAAATCGTCATGACGACCTCGAGCGTCGGGATCTTTTTAACAGGGTGCTCGTCGACGGGGATGCCGCGCCCGTTGTCGACGACCGTGATGGAGTTGTCGGCGTGGACCGTCACCTGAATCTCGGTGCAGA
>CAJKQY010000119.1:0-4834 GCA_905202145.1 uncultured Collinsella sp. | reverse complement strand
GTTGCGGACTTGTTCTCCTCGTCGATCATCGACGGTTCACCTTCATGACCACGTCGCCAATCTGGACCTCGTCACCCTCGCGCAGCGTTGCGGGCTCCACCAGCTGACGGCCGTTAACGAGCGTGCCGTTCAGCGAGTTGAGGTCTTCGATGATGAGTGCCGGGCCCTGCAGCGAAAAGCGTGCATGCGAGGCCGAGACAAACGGTTCGTTGATGCAGATGTCCGAGGACGGCGAGCGGCCCACGATGACGGGGCCGAGCATGTCTACATGGATGCCACGGATGCCGCGCGGACCCTTGTCCACATCGATCGTCCAGATAGCGGAGTCACGGCGCTGGCCGCGTACGAGTCCCACGCCGGTTTTCATGACGGCGAACAGGAAGATGTAGAGCAGGGCGACCAGGACGATGCGGCCTGCAAAAAGGACGATATCGATGTTCATAAGCGACTATCCCCTAAATTCAAAGGTGCTTAGGCCAAACGTCAGCAGATCGCCGTTGCGCAGCGGACAGCGCGTGATGCGGCGGTTGTTGACGAGCGTGCCGTTGGTGGAATTGAGGTCCTCGATCGACCAGTCCGAACCGGTAAAGGTGAGCTGGGCGTGACGGCGCGACACGTTGGGGTCGCGCAGGGCGATGTCCGAAACCGAACGCTCGCGACCGATGGTCACCTGCGCGGAAGTGATGCTGTGGCTCTCGCCGCTTACGACGTCGACGAGCTGGGCGAGCGGGCGCTGCGGGGCGCGGGTGCTCGCCATGTTGGAGGCAATACCGGCCGCGGCGCCAAGGCCCACGGCGGCACCGGTCGCGGCGGCTCCGCCCATACCGGCGAGGGCGTCACGAGAGACGGTCTGCGGCACGGGGATGGGCGCGGCGGCGGGGTCGGGGACGTTGGGCGCAAAGGGATCGGCCACGGCGAGCGGGTCGGGAGCGACGGCGCGGGGCGTCGGCTGCTGGGGCATGGCGGCGGGGTGCTGTTGCTGCGGAGCGGCGAATTGCTGCTTGCCGGCGCGGGGAGCGCTGGCGGCGCGGCTTGCTGCCGAGTTGTTCTGGCCCAGGCCATTCTGGTAGGCGCGCTCTTCCTCGTACAGACGACCGAGCGTGGGGGCGTCGACGTTCTCGGCAAAGACCGAGAACTTACCGGCACGCAGCTGCGGGTCGATCATAAAGCGAACGAGGGGTTCACCGACAAACACATAGCGGCGCTTTTCGGCCTGTGCCTTCACAAACTCGCGGACTTCGCGCGAAAGCTCGGGGTAGAACGGGGCGAGCATGGGATCGTCGTCGGCGGCGATCAGGATGGTATAGAGTGCCGGCGCGGTGTTGACGCCGTTGATCACCAGAGTCTGATCCTCCATGTCGCGAGCGGCCTGCTTGGCAAGCTTCTTAAAGGAGAACGGGGCACGGGTGGCACCGAAGATGCCGGCCACGTGGTCCTCGAAGATGTTCAGGAAGTTCACGAAAGATCACTCTCCGTATAGGTTCTTTGGTATCCGAGCAAATATAGGCATATCCCAACGATTATAGAGGATAGGGTTCCCGCAACCGCCGCCTTGACGACGACCGCGGCCGCAAGGCTGGCAATTTCCATATGGTGTGCAAGACAGAGCGACGCCGCGGAGCCTATTCCGCAGCCGGCGATGGCAGCGATTGCAGCCAGGTTCGAACCCTGCTCGGCACGCTTGGCATGGACGTTGAGCAGCAGAGATGTCAGTGCAGCTGTCGCCGCGACGAGCACGACGGCAGCCCAGAAGAGCATGTCTCCCAGTGCCGCGGCAACATTGCCAAGCCCCAGCACGCCTCCGGTGGAAAGCGCAACCGTAGCCAGTCGGCCAAAAAGCGCGCCCATCCCCGTGGCGGCCGCGGCGCTTGCCGGGCCGAGCCAAAAGGCCGCGATGCCGGCGGCGACCCCGGCGGCAAGGAGGACGTCGCCCGTTAGACAGCCAAGTGCCACCGCGCAGGTGAGCGCGGCGCTCGCGGCGGCCTCGGTGCGGCCCCAGGCGATCCACCAACCGGACATGCTGGCGGCAAAGAGCACCGCGACGGGCAGCATCGACAGGATGCCCTGCGCCTGCATGGTGGCGTTGGCCATAAGTACCAAAAAGCCCACGGCCGAGATAGCCGAGCCAATCTGCGGGGCCAGGCCGGCGGCCGCCCCAATCGCGATGGCCGCGGCAATAAGTCCGGGAAGCGTCGCGACGCCTGCCGTCTGCATGATCAGAAAGCTAAAGGCACCACACGTTAGCGCCGAGATGGCGCGCATGGTGTAATCGCGCGCGCGGCTCCATCGCGTGCCGGCCCAGCCGAGCGCGGGGTCGACCTCGATGGCGTCGTCCTCATAGGGCAACGATTCGATATCGTCTGCCGCGCGCTCGTCATCCGACAGCTCGCCCACCATCTGCTCTAGGCTGCGACGGCCCTCGCGCACGCTGCCCAAGCCGGCGAGCAGCTGGTCGCAAAATGCCTCGATGCTGTTGGGGCGGTCTTGCGGCATGGGGGAGAGGGCGCTCATGAGCGCAGCCTCGGCTCCCGGGGGAAAGTGCGGGATGAGCTCGCTGGGGTAGGTGGCACCGCCGATGATGCGGCCGAGCGAGTCGCCGGGCGTGGCGGCCATAAAGGGGGCGCTGCCGCACAGGCCCTCGTAGATAACACAGGCGAGGGCAAAGACATCGGCGCGCTCGTCAACCGTGCCAGTCTCGATGTCGAGCTGCTCGGGTGGCATGTAGCCGATGGTGCCGCCGCGCGAGCCGCCAAAGCCACCGGCAGACGACAGCCGCGCCATGCCAAAGTCGGTGAGCTTTACATTGCCCGAGTGGTCGATGAGCACATTGGCGGGCTTAATATCCAGGTGGAGCACGCCGTTGCTATGGGCGAAGGCGAGCGCCTGGCCCAGCGCGTCGGCAATTGCCGCGGCCTCGTCAAAGGTGAGCGAATGGCCGTCCACGCGATGCAAAAAGTCGGCTAGGGACATGCCGTCGACATATTCCATGACGAGGTAGGCATAGGCGGTGTCGTGCGTAAAGTCGATAACCTGCACGATATTGGGATGTTGAAGCATGGCGGCGGTGTGTGCCTCGCGCAGGACATCCATGATGTCGCTGGCGGGCATGCCGGCGCCGTTGATAAGGGGGATGCGCTTAATGGCCACGCGACGGCGCAGGTGCGTGTCGCGGCAAATCTCGATGGAGCCAAAACCGCCGGTCGCAAGCGTCTCGAGCGGCTGGAACCGCTTGAGCAGCTCGCGAGAGCTGGTGCCCTCCAAGGGAACGTCCGGCGAGAACCGGGCGGTATGTTGCGAGAAAAGCGGCATGGCCAACCCTCGTGCGTTTAAAGTTCGTTTGCGAGCGGCGGGCGCGGGGCCAAGCCGTTCGCGGTGGCATAGATGCTGCTAGTTTAGCACGCTCGCGCGCATGGTGAAGGTAGCGGGGCGAGGTGGCCTATCTGACTTGGCCTTAGCGCTTCCTCTTGTTCTTCTTCTGCTTGCGCTGTTTGGCCTTTGCATTCTTGGGCTCGCTTTCCTGCTTGGCCTTGGCAGCGGCCTTTTCGGCCTTCATCTTCTTGCGTTTGGTCTCGATGTGCAGCTTTTTGTTGATGCGCGCCTTGAGGAAGGAGCCAAACTGCTCGGCATCGCCACGCACAAAGGTGTCCTTAGGGATCGTCACGCCCTGGTCGGCGAACATGGCCACAAAGATGCGCTCGCCGTCGAGTACGTGGTCGAGCTTCTCAAACGGGAAGAACTGCGACTTGCCGCTCTTGCCCCAGACCATCAGGCCGTCCTCGTTGGCGGCGACGCGGCGGTAACGGCCGCCCATGGACTCGTCTGCCTCGACGGCTTCGATAAAGTCGCGCGCGAGCGTATGGTGCAGATTTTTGCTCCACCAGGCCAAAAAGGCGCCGAACACGATCAGCACGACGCCGAACTTGATCCAATTGCCGCCGGCCACTAGCATGCCAATGCCGATGAGCGCGGCAATCGCGGCGGCGACGTACAGGGAGCCGCGGCGCCTGGGCGAGGCGATCAGACGGGCGAAGTCGGTGACGAGGTCGTTTTCGTACTGATATTCGTTGAGGTACAGGATGCCGTCGTCGGCTGCTGCCTGCGCCTCGAGCGCGACCTCGACCTGGTCGGCTGCTTCGGAGGGGACGAGGTTGCTCTCTGCGTCTGCCATGCTCTTTGGACTCCTATCGCGGCGGGCTCGCCGTACGGGTTATTATGAATACAGTATGCCGTGCGACCGCATGGCCGCCGCGGCAACAAGACTCAGTATACCCGGGGGAGCACCCATGGAATCGTTGTACCGAAAGTATCGCCCGCTCACCTTCGACTCCGTGGTGGGCCAGCAGCATATCGTCTCGACGCTCGAACACGCCATTACCGAGGGGCGCCTGTCCCACGCGTACCTGTTTTGCGGTCCGCGCGGCACGGGCAAGACCACCATGGCGCGTATTCTTGCCAAGGCGCTGCTCTGCCGCAATGCCGAGGCGGCGCGCGCCGAGGGTGCGAGCGGCTGCATGCCCGACGGCACCTGTGAGGAATGTGAGCTCATCGCCGAAGGCAACCACCCGGACGTCTACGAGCTCGATGCCGCAAGCCGCACGGGCGTGGACAATGTGCGCGAGGAGATCATCAACTCCGTTAACTTTGCCCCGGTGCGCGGCAAGTACAAGATCTATATCATCGACGAGGTCCACATGCTCACGACGGCGGCGTTTAACGCGCTGCTCAAGACGCTCGAGGAGCCACCGGCGCACGTGATCTTTGTGCTGTGCACCACCGACCCGCAAAAGATTCTGGAGACCATCCTCTCGCGCTGCCAGCGCTTCGATTTCCACCG
>CAJKQY010000118.1:0-4844 GCA_905202145.1 uncultured Collinsella sp. | reverse complement strand
TAAGTTTCCTGCTCTACAGTCCTGCTCACGACGGAGGCCACATTAAGTGGCCTCCTGTTCGTGCGGAACTCGCGATAAACTTAACCCCCGCACCCCTCGCGCGGCGGGCAACCGTCGTTGGACTTATCACTGACACCAATAAACCGCTTGCATATCGTCTGTTGGCCTGGCACGGTACAATGCTTGTAGCTTTAAATTTATAAATTAGTGGGGTTATCGATGGCAGAATCTCGTGCGGAGCGTAGGGCTCGTCGTGCTTTGGTGGAGGCGGCTGAGGGGTCGAAGGAGGAGAAATCTTCTACGAAATCCAAGTCTTCTAGAGCTGCAAAAAGCAAATCGACTAAGAGCAGGGCGAAGGCCAAGCGTCCCGGTTCTCGTCGGGGCGAGGACAAGGCATCTCTGGCTCGCACCAAGCGCCCGCATAAAGATCCGGTTTCGTCTGCGCGTAAGGCTGTGGACCCCAAGTCTCCCTGTTCGATCATGAAATCTTGCGGTGGGTGCACGGCGCTCAATCGTCCTTATAAGAAGCAGTTGGCGGCCAAGCAGGCTGCTGTGGAGGAGCTGTTTGCTGAGCTCTGTGAGCGCGAGGGTATTGCCGTTGATCCCATTCGCGGTATGGGCGTCACCCTGGGCGACCCGGGTAAATATCCTGCGCCGCGTGGCTTTCGCCATAAGGCCGCCACCCCCTTTGCTCCCGGTAAGGAGGGCGCTGTCCGTTGCGGTTTCTTTGAGCGCGGCACGCACAGAATCGTTGCCGTACCCGAGTGTCCTGTCGAGGCGCCAGGTGCCCGTCAGATTCTCAACGGCATCGCACGCGAAGCTGAGCGGCTGCATATTCCCGCGTTTAATGAGGACAAGCATCTTGGTCTGCTTCGCTATGCCGTCGTCCGCTGCGGTTGGCGTACCGACCAAGTCATGGTTACGCTCGTGACCGCCCAGCGCGACTTACCGCATGCGCAGGAGTTCTTTGAGGCCGTCGCGGCGCTCGATCCGCATATCGTCACCGTTGCCCAAAATATCAATGGCCGTCCCGGTAACGCCATCTTGGGTGAGGAGACTCGTATCGTCTATGGCGCCGAGTGCATGCGCGACCAGCTGCTCGGTTGCGAATTCGATATCTCCCCTACCGCGTTCTATCAGACCAATCCGCAGCAGACCGAGCTGCTCTATCAGCTCGCGATTGACGGCATGGACCTGCAGCAGGGTGACATTCTTATGGACGCTTACTGCGGCAGCGGCACCATCGGTCTGTGCGCCGCGAAGGATGCCCAGGACAGAGGTGTCGGCATTATGTTGCTCGGCGTGGAGCGCAACCCGGCGGGCATTGCCGACGCGCGTCGCAATGCCGAACTCAACGGCCTCACCCGCAGCGCTTGGTTTATGGCCGACGACGCCACCGACTACATCCTAGATGCCGCCGATAACAGCGAGCGCGTCGACGTCCTTTCCATCGACCCGCCGCGCGCCGGCTCTACCCCCGAGTTCCTCGAGGCCGCCTGCGCACTTAAGCCGCGTCGCATCACTTATATCAGCTGCAACCCCGTGACCCAAGAGCGCGACCTGCACCAACTCCTCGACGGAGGCTATCGCCTGCTCAAGATCACGCCCGTCGACATGTTCCCCCATACCGACCACACCGAAACCATAGCGGTCCTCGAGCGCCGCTAACCCACCGGCACAAGAAAGGAGGCGGCCCGTCTGGACCGCCCCCTTCGTTGGGCATATGAGTCTCGCTACATCCCCTTGCGCAGGTCGCACACACCGGCTGCCGCCATCTCGCGCAGCAGCGTCTCGCGGTCACGCGTCACAATCAAATCCAGCGGGAAGTGAATCTCGTCGAGCAACTTGCGGGCATGGTCAAGCTTGCCAATGGCCATGCCAATGTGGGCATCGGTCGACACGCCAATGCCCACGCCCAGCTCGGCGCAACGCTCGGCAATCTTGCGGCATGCGGCCCAATGCTCGGCATCCGTGCCATGCTCAAGACTATGGTTATTGATCTCAATGATCTTGTGCTTGGCCTTGGCCGCCAGCAGCACCTCATCGATATCGAACGGCACGCCCGAACGACCCGTATGCCCAAGCATGAACACCTTGGGGTGCTCCAGGGCATTGATGTACATCTGGGTCGTTTGGGCGAGCGTCGCGCCTTCGGCAAACTGCGGGTTATGCACGCTTGCCACCAAATAATCCAAATTACGCGTCACCAAATCGAACAGCGAATGCTGGTGACTGTACGAATCGCCGGCAATATCGAGCGACACGGGAATGTCCTCGCCAAACAAGCTTCCGTCCAGCGAAACGATATCGACCTCGGCGCCGCGAAGCACCAGCACGCCGCTCCAAATGCGCGGCCAGATATCCTGGTTAATAAAGAACTGGAAACTGCGCAGGTCATTGGGGCAAGGCGTAACCATCGAGCTCAGATGGTCGGCAGATCCGAGCACCTGCAGGCCGCGCTCTGCCGCCCAATATATGTTCTCCTCGATGGTTGAATACGCATGCGCGGAGAACATCGTATGAGTATGGATATCACAAGAAAGCAGGTAGGGCATCGGGTCTCCTTATCCGGTATGGCCGTCGCGTATATTCATTGTACGCATAGCATTCGATGGTCGTAAAACCGCTCCATCCCAACGACACAACGTCCATGACAACGGGGTCCGGTTTAAAACCAAACCCCGTTTCACGTAAAACATTGTAAGCAGAGCGCTTTACTTTTGACGATACTCGTCAGCCAGCTGCTTCCAGGCGGGCAGTGAGTTGACGATAGTCTCGTAGCTCACACAGTAGCCAAGGCGGAACCAGCCCGGCATGCCAAAGCTATCCGAAGGCACCGCGAGCAGTTCGTACTTCTTCGCGCGCTCGCAGAAGGCGTTCGCATCGGGCTCCAGCGCTTTCACCCATAGGTAGAACGCGCCATCCGGCTCAACATACGTGTAGCCGTACTCCGCCAATGCACCGGTAAGCGCCGTGCGGTTGTGTACATAGGCCTCAACGTCACTCGGCTCATCGATGCAATCGATAATCACGCGCTGGAAGAGCGCCGGTGCGCACACGAAGCCCAGCGTACGGGCAGCACCCGCAACAGCCGGCATCAGACGCGCTGCCTGAGGATTCGTATTGGGAACCAGGATCCACCCCACGCGCTCGCCCGGCAGCGAAAGCGACTTGGAATACGAGTAGCACACGATGGCGTGCTCGTAGATAGAAGGCACCCAAGGCACCTCGGCGCCATAGACAATCTCGCGATACGGCTCATCCGAGATAAGCATGATCGGGTTCTCGGGATCGCGCTTGGCGTTGACCTCGCGCAAGATATTGGCCAGTCGCGTCAGCGTATCGCGCGTATACACGGCACCGGTCGGGTTGTTGGGCGAGTCGATAATGACGGCCGCCGTCTTATCGCTGATCGCCTTGAGCACGTTGTCCACGCTCAACTGGAATGTGTCCTCGTTGGCAAGCGCCTCGACACACGTACAGCCGGCCTTCTCAATCCAAACGCGATACTCCGGAAAGTACGGGGCGATAACAATAACCTCGTCGCCCGGATTCGTAACGGCATTGAGCGTACAGGTGAGCGAAGCCGCGGCGCCCACCGTCATAAAGACGTCCTTGCCCTCATAGCTCGTACCGAAGCGACGGTTGAGCGACTCAGCAACGGCGGTACGGCACTGCGGTAGGCCCGGTGCGGGAGTGTAGCCGTGCAGCTGGTCACTGGGCAGTTCAAGCGCCTTTTTGATGGACTCCGCGACGGCAGCGGGTGCCGGAACGCTCGGGTTGCCCAGCGAGAAATCGAACACGTTTTCCGCGCCGATTTGCGCCTTGCGCTCAAGGCCATAGCTAAAAATCTCGCGGATGATGGAGCTTTCCGCACCGCGAGCATACATAGTTTCGTTGATCATCTGTTCCCCTTTCGCATAGGCGCTATTGTACGCTTTAGTCGGGCAAAGTGCCGCAGTAATGTTGATTGGGGACAGACTTAAATGCGTGAAAACACTCATTTAAGTCTGTCCCCAATCAACAGACGGCCCCATATCGCTCAAAAGAAAAAGCCTCCGCAGGTTTCCCCGCGGAGGCTTTCACCACAAAGACTATTTGTCGGCGTCGGTGTCGGCACCGGCATCATCGGCAGTCTCGGATGCGGCTTCTGCATCCTCCCGCATGGCCGCCTGCGCAAAGGCTGCGGCATCAGCCGCCAGCTCCTCCTCGCTCATACGAGGCGCACGCTTCTTGGTCGGCATACCGGCCGCCTTGGCATTGCGCTCCTCCTTGGCCGCCAGGATATCGCCCTCGCGCTCAAGGTAGGCATCCCACTCATTGTCGAGCAGGGCGTTCACGGCGTCGCCTTCGACGGTCTCACGCTCAAGCAGCACCTTCGCCATCAAATCGAGCTGATCGCGACGGGTATCCAAAATCTCGACCGCACGACGATGGGCTTCGCGCATAATGCGCTGGACCTCGATATCGATGAGGCGCGCCGTCTCCTCGGAGTAATCCTGGTGATCGGCGTAATCGCGACCAAGGAACACTTGATGCTGCGCCTCGCCAAACACTTGCGTGCCGAGTTCCTCGCTCATGCCCAGGCGCGTGACCATCTCGCGCGCCATCTTGGTCGCACGCTCCAGGTCGTTGCTCGCGCCCGACGTGATGTCGTCGCACATGAGTTCCTCGGCAACGCGACCGCCCAAGAACACGGCGAGCTCGTCGAGCATCTCGTTCTTGGTCTTGAGGAAGTGATCCTCCTGCGGAAGCTGCAGTGTGTAACCCAAAGCCTGGCCGCGGCTGACGATCGAAATCTTGTGAACCGGATCGGAGTGCTCCAGGATGTGACCCACCAGGGC
>CAJKQY010000117.1:0-4874 GCA_905202145.1 uncultured Collinsella sp. | reverse complement strand
AGAATGGCGGCATCGGCCATGTCGTCGGAGGTCTTCTTCGAGACGGCCCAGATAGAGGCCCCCATGACCGCAAAGATGAGCACGATGACCAAGGTCAGGCGCGCGAAGCCCTTCCGATCCCGGACGGCGTTCTCGGTCGTCTTCATAGCGGCGTTATGCATGAAAAAGAACTTGTGTTGGTCAAAAAGGCCGATGGCAGCGAATACAACGCACAGGTCCGCAAGGTCTATACGTTCGAGAATCTCGGAAAGGCCGAAGTCTCCGAGGCTCAGGCGGGCGATATCATCGCGGTCATTGGCATTGAGGATGCCGACATCGGAGATATCATCACCGACCGTGAGAACCCGGTCGAGCTCGAGCCCATTGCCGTCGAAGAGCCTACGATGGCTGTCGTGTTCGAGGCGTCCACGAGCCCGATTGTCGGTCGTGAAGGCGATATCGTTGGCGCGCGCCAGTTGAAGGAGCGTCTGATGCGCGAGAAGGAGAGCAACATCTCCATGCGCATCAACGAGCTGGAGGACAAATCCGGCATCGAGGTTTCCGGCCGCGGTATTCTCCATCTTTCTGTTCTGATGGAGACGATGCGTCGCGAGGGCTTCGAACTGCAGGTGGGCCGTCCGCGCGTTCTGTTCAAGAGGGACGAGAACGGCAACAAGATCGAGCCGATCGAGCAGGCTGTGGTAGAGTGCCCCGAAGAGTACTCGGGCAAGGTTATCGAGATCTTCGGCACCGCTGGCGGCACGATGGTCTCCCTCGACGCGTCGGGCCTGGTCACGCACCTTGAGTTCAAGATCCCGACCCGCGGCATCATGGGCCTTAAGAACCGCATCATGAACGTCACCCACGGCGAGGGCGTGTTCTACCACACCTTCCTGGAGTATGGTCCTTACGCTGGTGAGATCGGTAACCGTCAGAACGGCGCCATGATCTCCATGACCACCGAGAAGGCCGTTGCCTACGCTCTGGGCACGCTGCAGGAGCGCGGCCAGCTGTTTGTTGAGCCGGGCACCGAGTGCTACGAGGGCATGATCGTGGGCGAGCGCAGCAAGGCCGGCGACATGGTCGTCAACATCGCCCGTACCAAGAACCTGGGCAACCAGCGTTCCTCGACCTCCGATATCTCCGTCCAGCTGGTGCCGCCTCGCACCTTCTCTCTGGAAGAGGCGCTGGAGTACATCGCCGACGACGAGCTGGTGGAGATCACTCCCAAGAATATCCGCCTGCGCAAGCGTCTGCTCAACGCCACCGACCGCAAGAAGGCCGCCGTCCGCGCCGGCCAGGTCAACAAATAAGCGCTGGGGCTTATAACCGCCAATAAGAAAGGGCGTCGACCGCAATGGTCGGCGCCCTTTTTGGTGTACAGGGATTGAGCCGGTCTGCACCCCTGCAAAGGTGCCTGCCCCTTTGCAGGGGTCGACGGCTAGGCGGAGGGAAGGCCCGGGGTGTTGGCGGCCTGCTGCGGCTTGAGGCGGGCGTTGCGCCAGATGATTTGGATAACGTAGCCGAGCATAAAGACAAAGGCCACGCCGCTGACGAAGTCGCCGATGAGGGGAAGTCCCGTGAGGGCACCTGCGGCGATACCGCCCACGGCGGCCATGGCGTAGCGGTTCTGGTTGTGTCCGACCATGCGGGCGATCGCGCACCCCGCAAAGGCGGTGGAGACCAGCGCGATGCCGATAACGCCGCACAAGAGGGTTCCGGCAAGCGACAGGCCAGCGATAGAGATAATCAGCAGTAGGACGGCGGGGACGATAGCGATCGTGCCCAAAAGACCGCTCACCCACAGGGGCGTGGGGCGCTGGTGGAGCATACCGGCGGCACTGACGGTCGCACGCGGAAAGACGAGCTCGAGCAGCAGAGCGACAAAGCAGGTCGAGAGCGCCGCGGCGACGATGCCGCCGATGACATCGTTAATGGTGGAAGTATCTTCGTTCTCGGTGCGGTCGATCTTGAGCGCGCCGACCTCGTCTCCTGCGGCGCGCTCGGGGTCCTCGGAAACATGCGCGTTCACGGTGCCGGTAATGCGGGCATTTTTACCCAGGATGAGCTTATCGGCCCAAACCTCGACATCGCCCTCGACGGTGCCGTCGATGGTCACCGTATCGCCTGCAAGTGCTGCCGACTTGGCAGAGCCGCGCAGGGCAACCGTCTCGCCCACCGCGTAAAAACAGTTGGCGGCGCTACCGGTGTTGAGCACGACGTGTTGACCGGCTACCGTTACGCTGCCATCGATTGCTGTTTTGGAGATGTCGATGGTGCGCGCCGCCAGGCGAATGGCGCCACCCACGGTGCAGTCGCGAATCGACAAGCTCTCGCCTGCCGCGATGATATCGCGGCCGATGGAAGCGTCGTCTAGGTTAAGGCTTTGGCCGGCCCAGTACAGGTCGCTTTCGACGCCAGACGGATTTGAGTCAACTTCGGTTGCGAGCACGTTGCCCGCGGTGTCTGTGCCGGCGAACGACGTCGTAGGAAGCACGGTCAGCGCAAGCGCAATCAGTGCGAATAGGAGGGCGATGCGGGCCTGTGCTTTACGGCGCCGGGACGACGGTTTTAGGTTGCAAGGCATAGTGAATCCTTCGTTAGATACTCGACATGTATCTAACAGGGTACCCAACGCGCGGGCGCTCTAAAAGAACCTCTCAGTTGCATTTCGGGGACGAGCCCGCGCTAGCTATTTTTTGCGATGCAAGAAGCGCGCGATATCTTCTTCGGTGGGGCTTTTGATGTCAAAGCGCAGCGAGAGCCAGCGCAGACCCATGGTCACCGCGACGCATACGACCAGCGCGGCGACATTGCTGACCAAGCCACTCATGACAAGGCTTACATAGCTTGCCGATCCGGCGATGGCCGCGATGGCATAAAAGTTGGTGCGTTGGAAAATGCCTGGGACCACGCCCATAAAGCCGTCGCGCAACATGCCGCCACCCACCGCGGTGAAGAAGCCCATCATGATGCATACGGCCGGCGCAAAGCCATAAACCAGTGCTTTGTCCGCTCCGGTGGCGGCGTAGATGCCGACCGAGATGATGTCGAGCAATGGGATGAGTTTCTCGGGTTTATCGACGATTGCCGGGAAGATGTAGATGATGGCTGCCGTGGCAATGGAAAGCGGCAGCGCCATCGGCTGGTTGAGGATGTAGACGTTGCCCACTTGCAGCGTCATATCGCGTAAAAGACCGCCGCCCAGGCCACAGACCACGGCGAGTGCGACCGCGCCCACCAGGTCGAGCTTGTGTTCGCGCGCAACCAGCACACCCGAGATTGATGCAGCGACAACGGCGAACATCTCGAGCCAAAAGGGGATAGCGACCATGGCATCCGAGGCATGTGAGGTAACGGTTATAGAGGCGACGACGGGCAAGATGGGGTCCTTTGAGTTACGGGTTTGGACAATGCCCGTACATAGTACATGTTCGGCGCCGATTGCGACCCTATTGCTCGGCAAACGGTCGGGACTGGGTATGGTCATAGGTTCCAGACATGTACATCAGCCTCCAAAGATGTCGAAAAATGTCGGTTTTGGAGGGTGGTGTACATGTTTGGGGGAAGCGCGGGGTGAGTGGGTTCGTCGTTACTCAGAAGGCGACTCTTCGGCTTGATTGCTCTTCCAGTTGCGGATAAGCACCTTGCGCAGTTCGTTTTGCTTTCGCTGATACTCGGCATCTACGCAACGAGGCATGCCGAGTGCTTCGCGGATATTGTTCATGGCACGGTGGAAAGCGAGTTGGCTGGCAAATTGCGTTGAGGTGAGCGTGACGATGCGATAGCCCATTTGGGCGAGTACGGCCTCTCGCTCCGCATCTGCTCCCTTGCGTTCGGCCTCGTCGTGAAAGCCGCCCTTATATTCGATGCCGAGCTCTCTGCGCTTATAGGTAACAAGAGCGTCGATTTTGAGCGTTCGAGCTTTGGTGCAATGCCAAAGTCGTTTAGGGATTTCGAGCGGCTTGTTGAGTTCGACACCTCGGATGCCAACGCCGCCTTCGCTCGTCGGGAGTGAAAGGGCGATAGCGGATGCGGTCTCCATGGGTGAGGCTGAGTGGTCGTAGATATGCCTGAGCGCGAGTCGGGCGCGTGTGGCACCGGGTTTGCCGGGGTGCCGATCGAGCAGATCGACAATTTCGTTCTTGGAAGCGGTAGCTGGTTGATCGGTGTAAGGGTCATCGGGATTGAGCCCCATGCGATAGTCACCGCAAACTTCGTAGCCGTATTCGAGGTATTCGATTCTGTCCATCCACTCGGCAGCGAATACGAAGGTAAGGGCTTCGTCGGTGATAAAAATACCAGGGGACAGCTCGTCAATATGGTCGTAGGGTAGATTTTGGCCAAGAACGTGGCAATTTACACCGTTGGCGCGGATTCGCTCGAAGGCAAATACAACGGAGATATCGATAGTCTCAAGCATGCTAGTGGGAATACCGCAGTCGGTAAGAGCCTGTCGAATGCGCGTGATACGCTGCTGGGTGGAGAGGCCTCTTGCGCCTATCTGATAGTCGTGTTGCGCGATCGCTTGAACCAGGTCTTGTGGCGCATGATGGACGAGCCATGCGGTTTTATGCGTAATGAGAACAGGAGTATCCATTGGGGACCTCTCGCTTTATGCCGATATGCAGTCCTTATGTCCGTTGAAGTGAGGAAATATACCGAATGCTGGCAAAACGGCCGATCGTGCGCCGAGTGCGATATGCAAACATGTACATCAGCCTCCAAAGATGTCGAAAAATGTCGTTTTTGGAGGGTGATGTACATGTTTGGTTGGGATGTGCGGCCGAGAGGGGATCCGATAACAAAAAAGCTCCCGTTGCTGGGAGCTTTCTCAAGCAAAATGGCGGAGGAGGAGGGATTCGAACCCTCGTGACCTTATACAGGCCAAACGG
>CAJKQY010000116.1:0-4924 GCA_905202145.1 uncultured Collinsella sp. | reverse complement strand
ACGTCGCGGGGGAATCTCTGCCCGCAAACGTGAAATGCATTATCGAGGACTGCGGTTATACGAGTGTTTGGGACGAGTTTTCCCTGCAGCTCAAGGACGTATTCGGCCTGCCCAGCTTTCCCTTGCTCGATGTAGCAAACTTGGTGTGCAACGTGCGCGCGGGCTACGACTTTCATAAGGCGAGCAGCGTGGAGCAACTCAAACACGCGACGGTTCCCATGCTGTTTATCCACGGTGACCAGGACACCTTTGTGCCGTACAGTATGCTCGACCAAAACTACGACGCGTGCGCCAGCAAGGTCAAGCAAAAGCTCACTATCCATGGCGCCACCCACGCCAAGAGTGCGCAAGTTGACCCCGAGCTCTACTGGAACACGGTCAACAACTTCCTCGACGAGTATTTTTAGGCAAAAAGCAACGTCTGGAGCTTTATCTGACCCCCTATTTTCGGAAGTATGCGGCAAAATCTGGAACTGCCGACCAGACCGCAGTTTTACCAACAATTTATCAGGGGTTTTGTTGCCAAAAAATGTCGTGTGCTCGGCGATCTCGAAATTTGCCGCATACTTCCGAAAAGCCGCCCGTGGACACTGTGCTCACGGGCGGCTTTTGCTAACGTTGCGCTACAAAAGCGCTTGATATGTCCAATAGACAGGTGCTACTTGACCTCAATGAGCTCGTACTCGCTCGTGCCCAGGCCGATCTTCTCGGCGTGCGCGATGCACGCGCGCCAGTCGGTGTCGGGATGCGTGATGCAGAAGGGGTCCTTGGCCTGCTCGCCCTCCAGATGCTCGTGGTTGTGCTCCATCTTGGCCGCGCTATCGGTGAGCTCGGTGTTGGGCAGCGGCTCGGATGCCATGACGGCATCGGCGCAGGCCTGGTCGATGGCGACCGGGTCGAAGCTCGCGAACATGCCGATGTCGTTGACGATAGGCGTGTCGTTTTCGGGATGGCAATCGCAGTTGGGGCTGATATCCATGGCAAGCGAGATATGGAAGCTCGGGCGGCCGTCGACGACAGCCTTCGTATACTCGGCGATCTTGCAGTTGAGCACGTCGGCCGCGGCTTCATAACCGGGCTTGATGGCGTCCTGGTTGCACACGCCGATGCAGCGGCCGCAGCCCACGCAGCGATCGTGGTCGATGGCAGCCACGTGCACCGTGCGGGTAGCGCCGTTGACAAGCTCGCGCTCGCGGGTGTCGGTGAACGAGACAGCGTTGTGCGCGCAGATTTTTTCGCAGGCACGGCAGCCAACGCAGTGCTCGGTCGTGACGTTCGGCTTGCCGGCGGCATGCTGTTCCATCTTGCCGGCACGGCTGCCGCCTCCCATGCCCAGGTTCTTCATGGCACCGCCAAAGCCGGCCTGCTCATGACCCTTAAAGTGGGTGAGGCTAATCACGATATCGGCGTCCATGAGCGCCTGACCGATCTTGGCCTCGTGCACGTACTCGCCGCCCTCAACCGGGACGAGCGCCTCGTCGGTGCCCTTGAGGCCGTCGGCGATGATGATCTGGCAACCCGTGGCATACGGGGTAAAGCCGTTCTGGTAGGCGGTATCAATGTGCTCGAGCGCGTTTTTGCGGCTACCCACATAGAGCGTATTGCAGTCGGTGAGGAAGGGCTTGCCGCCCAGCTCCTTCACGACATCCGCGACGGCGCGGGCGTAGTTGGGGCGCAAAAAGCTCAGATTGCCCAGCTCGCCAAAGTGAATCTTGATGGCGACGAACTTGTTCTCAAAGTCGATCTGCTCGATACCGGCGTGACGAATGAGGCGCTTGAGCTTGTCGAGCTGGCTCTCGCGAGCATGCGTGCGCAGGTTGGTGAAGTACACTTTGGCGGGTGCTGCGGGTGCAGTTGCGGTCATAGATCTATCCCCTCGGTCTATATGGCGTTACAGACATAGAGGATGGTACCAGTTAAAGCAGAGTTAAAGTCAAGTACGGCACCTAGTCATTGGGGACGTTCTTAAACGACTACTCTTGGACTTTAAGGGCTTCGGCCAGGCTCACGCGCTTGATAGAGCGCGTGTGTAGCAGCGCCACGACCAGGTAGGTCGCAAAGCCAATGCCGACACATGCGGCCATGGACCAAGCGGGCACGTAGATCTCGATATTGCCGTTGTAGGCGAGCAACATCGAGCGGAAGATGGCCGTGAGCGAGCCAATAATGACCGGCAGGCTCAGCACGAGCGACGCCGCCACGCACAGCGTGATCGAGCGGATGTACAGATGCGAGATCTCGCTATCGCGATAGCCAAAGACTTTCATGTAGCTGATCGAACGGGCGCTGTGGTCGATCACAGCCTTGGTCAGCAGGTACATAAACAGCAGGAAGATAAACACCGCGAGCCCGATCATCATGCCGATCATTTTGCTCATCATGCCGATGAACTGGTCGCCCACGGCGCGCATGTCGTCGGGCGTGGTGTCGCCGGCAAAGTAACGAGCATCGAGGTCGAGCTTCTCGTCGCTCACATAGCCGTTAAAGTAGGCGGCGTCGTTGTCGAACAGCTCGTTAAAGTCGTCGATACTCATATAGATATTCATGTCCGACTTGGAGCCCCAGGCACAGTCCTTGCCCGCGTACTCAAAGGAATAATGCTCGCCCTCGTACTTGTCGCTGAGTGTGACCTTCTGGCCATCGCTCCAGCCAAACTTATCGAGCAGACCGCCGCCAAAGACGACGCGTCCGTCGCCGACGTTGAGGTCTTTCCAATAGCGCGAATCTGGTGAAATGCCGTAGACGGAAATCGTCTCCTCGCCATTTCCATCGCCGCGGTCGTATTGCAGCTGGTAAACGGCATATTTCTCGGCCTGTGCGATTGTGCTCGCGCCGTTGCCGGTCGTATTGACCGGGTGGATATCGTCGTTGTCAGTGTCGATCTTAGAGGCCTTGTCGATCAGGCCGATGGCCTCATCGCGGTCGCAGCCGAGGGCATCGGCAAGGTCATCGAGGCGCGCATAAAGCGCATCCTTCTTGTCCTGGACTTTGGCGAGCGCGTCCTGCACTGCGGTCAGGCTCTCGGCAGACGGAGATGTGGTCGCGGCATCGGCTGCCGCCTGCGCCGCATCGGCCGCGTCGTCAAGCTCGTCATCGGCATCCTGGGCGGCAGAAAGCAGCGCGCCGTCAACCGACTGCAAGCGCTCGAGTGCCGACCACTGCTCGCGCTCCTCGGCAGTGCCCTCGAGCTCCAGCGGCGCCTTGAGCGTGTACTGGTGCTCGGCGACCAGGCTTGTCTCGAGGTTGTCGGCGTAGTGCGTCATCGTGGGCAGAATCGCCAGGCCAAAGAGCAGCAGCAGCGAGGCAAACGCGATGCCCACGAACAGCGTAGCGAAGTTGCCCAGATTGCGCAGGAAGATACGCAGGCGGAAGCGGGAAACAAAACCCATTCGCTCCGGCAGTTGCATACCACGCTTGGTACCCGACTTGCCGCTCGCCTCGTGACGCAAAAATTGCAACGGCGTCTTGCCCATCTTGCAGACCAGGCCCACCAGCGTGATGAGGATGAGCGCGGCGGCGGGAACCACGGCGCACTTCACAAAGATCTCCCAGCTCCAGTACACCTGGAAGGGCGGCAGGCTGTACGAACCGTAATAGAGGCTGCGCATGGGCTCGGTAAAGAACACAACGCCGAGCGCAGTGCCCAAAAGCGCCGCGACCACGCCCACGATGGCGGGAAGTGCCAGGTAGTGCAGCACGATCTCGCGACGGCGATAACCGCTGGCGAGCAGCGTGCCGATGATGGCGCTCTCCTCCTCGATGGTGGCGTCGGTGAGCACCACAAAGACGAACGCCATGATCACGATAATAATGTCGAGCAGCGTCATCCACATCATGGAGTCGCCGTCCACGTCGTCGCGGGCGTAGCCAATGCCTTGGTTGGAATCGGCGTCGATGAGGTCGTCCACGCGTGCATCGGCATCGGTGAGCGCCTCTACCATATCCTGCTCGGCATCGGTACGGTCCGCAACGGAAAGGTCGCGATCGGCAAAGGCGAAGGAGTAGGTGTAGGCAGGCGCGCCGCCGGCATCCTCGAGCGCGGCAAAGCCGGCATCGGTAACCTCGGCCACGCCATAGGTGACGGTGTTAATTGTAAAGTCGGAGTTGTTGAGGAACAGCGCCTGGCTATCGGGCTGGGTCATGATGCCGCAGATGGTGTAGATGCGGCCCTCGAGCTCGACCTTATCGCCCACGGTGAGGTCGTTGTTGGCGGCAAAGACGCGGTCGATGGCCACCTCGTCGTCCGCCTTGGGCTCCTTGCCCTCACAGTAGGACGCAATGTCCACCTTGGTACGGTGCGCATAGGTGCGCAACGTGCGCTTGGTGCCATCGTCGCCGGACGCCTTTTTGATGATGGCGTCGATGGAGAAATTCTTATAGAGCGTGACGTCGCCGGCTGCATCTTCGGCTGCCTTGAGCTGGTCTTTGGTGGCCTCAAAGGAGGTGGTCACGCGGCCGTCCTCAATCGTGTACGCATCGCGCATGTCGTCGATAAGGCAACCGATGGAATGCGCCGCGAGCAAAAAGCCCGAGGTAAGGGCGATGCTTCCGCACATAAGCAAAAAGATGCCCAGATACTTGCCGATATTGCGGCGCAGCTCGCGCGGGAGACGTTTTGCGAGAGGTGTCATGGCGCCGCCTACCAATCGAGCTCGGCGGCCGCGACGGGCGACTCGTTGAGCTCATCCTCGACGATGCGCCCGTCGCGCAGGCGCAGCACGCGATTGGCCATGCGCGCGATGGCGGCATTGTGGGTGACGATAATGATGGTGCAGCCGTAGGTGCGGTTGACATCCTCCATGAGCTGCAAGATTTCCTTGGACGTCTTGTAGTCGAGCGCGCCCGTGGGCTCGTCGCACAGCAGCAGACCCGGGTTTTTGACGAGTGCGCGGCCGATGGCACAGCGCTGCTGCTGGCCGCCCGA
>CAJKQY010000115.1:0-4952 GCA_905202145.1 uncultured Collinsella sp. | reverse complement strand
GCTATAATTTCCTTGTCAGACGCACGTCTGGCATACCTAATCAAGGGGGGCAAAAATGTTACGTACCAAGCATTTGAAGATGGCAGTGGTTCCAATGACTCTGCTGGCGCTCCTGTCGACGGCAGTCCCGGTGGCATCTGCTCAAGAAACCACTGACGAGTCGTTCTATGAACTTACCACCACTCCGTCGGGCGGGGACATGATTGTCGGCGAACCTGGCACAACGATTCTCTTTGATTCCAGCAACGGCGAATTGGTGGACGTGCTGCCGCCGAGCGAGGCTGAAGATTATTCGGTAACTGTCTCGCGTGGATGCGCTGATTCCAATGCTGGATGCTGGGCTGGCGGGAACGCTTTGGGTGACATGCAGTTTGCAGGCACCGGAACGGCAACGGGGTCCTGGCCGTATCGCAACAGCTATACGACCGGCAATAAGTCGGGACAGATCACCTTCGCAATCAATGGAGTTACATACACCCCTGTCGCAGCTGGTCCGTGGATGCGCATCGCCACGGCAGACGGCTCTGGCGTCGACGGCGTATCCGTTACCCGCTGGTAAGGATGTCTTTCTAAATTTCGGGCCGGTGTCTTCGGATGCCGGCCCTTTGCGTTCCCGGCGTTCTCACAGGCCGAGTCCGTGGCCTCCCGTGCCCCAGCCCATGCCGATGTTGAGCGGGTCGGCGGGGTCGGAGAGGTCCCATGTCTCCTCCATGTCGGGTTCGGCCTGTTTTTCGGCCTGTTTGCGTTCGTTTTCGGCCAGCCG
This sequence comes from uncultured Collinsella sp., assembly GCA_905202145.1. Classification (GTDB taxonomy): domain Bacteria; phylum Actinomycetota; class Coriobacteriia; order Coriobacteriales; family Coriobacteriaceae; genus Collinsella. The sequence continues at coordinate 4,189 of CAJKQY010000115.1, read as the reverse complement.
CTCGTCAAGCCGTGTCTTGAACCTGTCGGTGAGCGCCTTTTTCGTCCTGATGGGCTTCGGGGGTTCCTGCGGGGCCTGTGGCGGCGTTTCACGAGCCTGCGGGCGTTCCTGTGGCCTTTCGGCCGGTTCAGGGCTTGAAGGGGCCTGTGGCGCGCCTGAGGGCCGTTGGCGGCGTTTGACGGCCGTCAGGATGCCTTGCGCTTGGTCGGAGAGCCGCCCGATCATGGCCCTAAGCGCGTCGAGGAGCCGGTTCAGGGCCTGGATGCGCCGGTTCTCCTCGCACAGGTCGCCCCTGCCGCCGCGTTTCTCCATCTCGCGGCTGGCGTATCCCTCGTGGATGGTGGGGATGCGTTCGATGCCCCGCGCCTTGAAGCTCCGATGGTCGATGACGGCGTATCCGGGGAGCAGGGCGTTGCAGGAGTCGGCCCACTCGCGCCTGAGCCTTTCGAGGAACTCCTTGGAGTCCAAGGGGTTGTTGCTCACGTTGACGCGCTTCCAGACCTTGCGGTTTCTGGCGCCGATCTTCTGCCGTCCGGTGTCGGGGTCGATGACGGGGATGCGCCGGCCGTTGGCGTCCAACGCGAACTCGCTGCGGCTCTTCGCCGCCCATCTGCCGGTCTTCGGGTCGATGCGCCGGTTGGCGACGAGGATGTGCGCGTGGGGGTTACGTCCGTCCTTGTCGGTGTGGATGGCGTACGTGCAGGCGTAGCCGTTGGCCGTGATGTTCCATGAGATGAAGTCCTCCAGTGCGCGGAAGCGTTCGCGGGCGTCGAACTCGCGGGGCAGGGCGACCATGATCTTCTTCGCGGGCCTCGCGTCGGAACGTTTCTCGGCCATCTCGACGGCGTTGAACAAACGCTCCGGGTCGAGGTACTCGCCGGGCGCGCCCTCGGGCAGCATCGTGCATACATGCTCGACGCGCTCCCTGCGGCCGAACCCGTTGAACGCCTCGCCGGTGCGCTCGTCGCGCATCCGACGCGAGGTGATGTACGAGCAGGAGGCGACGGCGCTGGAGCCGGCGGCACGGCTCACGTTCGACACGTGCAACGAGTAGATCGCCACGGGACTGTACTCCTTTCCGGGAATCCAAAGGGCCGGGAGGCCCGTTGGCCCTCCACCGGGGAGGTGGCCGGCACCCCGCCGGGACGGGGCGCGGATCCAAGCGGCGCACGCTTGGCCCCCCACGGAGTGGCCCCTCGGGAGAGCGCGCTTACGCTGAATGTTACCACCGGTAACATGTAAGTGCGCCCTCAATGAAATTGAGGGACTTCCACCTGACCTTGCGGGGATGGTTCCGTTACCGGCGTGTCGGTCGACGCATAGAGCGGTGCATGGACGAATTTTCTGATGCTCTTATGCAATGGGCTTGGCGATTCATGGGATTGATTTACGGGGAGTTTCCTGAGACTGCGGCAAGGCTGATCCTCTCGGCTGCTCTTCGCAAGCTGCCGCAGCTTGCGAAGAGGCTTTTCCGGTCGGTGTTTCCCTCCCGTGGCCGTCATGCGCGCGGAAATCGGCGGGGGCGGCACGTTCGGCATTGATGAACGCTTCGCCCTCGCGGCTTGGATGTCCAAACCGGCTCCGTTCTTCCGGGTTTAGGTTTGGTGTGTAGACGCCGTGCCCCGTGCCGTGCTGCCGTGGGGTCTAGCGTCCTGATTGATAACCGACGGAACGCAGGGAGGAACCGATGACCAGGAGCGTCGAGGAGCAGATGGCCGACATCGAGCGCCGGATGAAGCAGCTCAGGGCGCGCAAACAGCGCATCGTGGCTAGGGAGAACGCCAAGGCGCGCAAGCGGCGCACCCATCTGATCATCCGGCTGGGCGGCATCCTCTCCAACGAGGGCGTGCTTGGCTACGACGAGGGCGTCTGGAACGACGAGGGCAACCGGCAAAGGCTGCTGGACATGCTCAAGGCCCATGCCGCCGAACTGCGCGCATGGGCCTCTGACGCGGGCGTGAGGCTCCCCAGCGCTGAGTCGGCGGGTGAGCTGCGGGAACAGGTTCGTGACCTGCCCCAAGAGCCTCAGATACAGGAGCAGCCGGGCTATGGCTACCAGCCCGGATTCCAACAGCCACAGCAATGGCAGCAGCAGCCTTGGAACTGAGTCGGTTTCTTCTCTTCATCGGGGCGGAGCCCCTTTTTATAGAATCTTTTGTACTCTTTTAGACTCCCCGCAGGCCTTACGGCAGTAGGGGAAACGCACTATTAAAGGGGAGAAAATGGGAGATTAAAGGGGAGATTTTGGGAATTATTTAGGGGAGGTTTTGGGAGAATAAAGGACGCTTTTGAGGAATAAAAACGAGGTTTTGGGAGAATAAAGGGTAGAAAATATAAAAATCTCGTTTTTATGGTAGAATGCAGTCATGTCCGATGAGATCGTGAAGTACTCGAACCAGTTCAACAATCAGGCGCTGCGCAAGTTCACCGCGCTCGATCTTGATTTGCTGATGGCCATCGCGTCTCGCGTGCGGGACAAGGGCACGGACGAGGTGGCGTTCACGTTCGAAGAATTGAAGCGGCTGGCCGGACTTCAGAGGAACATGACCAACGATGAGTTCGCCAAGCAGATTGCCAATGTGAACCGTCGCCTGCTCGCGCTCAACTTCGAGTTCCAGAACGAAGAGCACGACATCATCCAGTTCGCCCTGTTCGCAGGCTTCGTCACCAGCCCGACCAAACGCACACTCACCGTATCGGTGAACTCGCGCTTCTCGTTCCTGCTTAACGACCTCACCTCGCAGTTCACCCGCTTCGAGCTGGCCGAGTTCACGGCCCTGCGCTCCAGCTACGCCAAGGAGTGCTACAGGAGGCTCAAGCAGTACCGACAAACCGGTGTGTGGAAGGTCAGCCTTGAGGACTTCCGCCGACTGCTCGACGTACCCAAATCGTATCGGCCGAGCGAAATCAACAAGTATGTTCTTAAGCCGATTGAGGAGGAGTTGGGACCTCTGCTGAATCTGAAGGTGCATCGCAAGTACCTGAAGAAGAAGCCGGGACGTGGCCGCGCTTCCCTTGTCGGGTTCGAATTTGAATTTGACCCGGAGAAGGTACCCGGCGGCGCTCCCGCTCCGCGCGTGGAGCTGTCCGGCTCCGTGGTGACCGATGAGGCGAGGAAGTCGCTCAGGGACGTGTCGAAGACGCCCGTGCCCGATCTGTCGGTGCCGGGCGAGGGACCGGCGCTCGACCCTGATACTCAGGCGTTCCTCGACGCGCACGGCGGTCATGGATTCGCCGGTGCCGAGGGGTATGTCTCCGACTGGCCGAGTGCTGCGTGATGGTATGTGAAAGCCCGTCCGGGCTTGCGCTCGGACGGGCCGGGTGCCGTTTAGCGGCTGTTTCTCATCGCCCAGACGGCCAGGGCCGTGAGGATGATGTCCGCGGCGATGGGATGCACCGCCGGTGCGAGACAGACGGCGATGACCGCCATCAGCAAATCAAGATCGAGCGCGGTGAACTTGCGGCGGAACGAGCCAGGGCTGAACTGGATGCGTATAAGGCGGCCCACGATGGTTTGACACCATTCGAGGTGGCCAGACGCAGCCATGATTCACAGGCCATGCCCGATGATCGGATGGAGCCTGGTATCGAGCCGACTCTTTTCTGAACAAGGGGCCTGCCGCGGGCTCCGACCCGCGGCAGGTTGCGCCGTCAACGGCGGCTGGATGCCATCGCCCAGACGGCCAGGGCCGTCACGGTGATGTCGGCCGCGATGGGATCCATCACGGGAGCGAGGCAGATGACGATGACCGCCATCAGCCATATCCAGGGCCGGCCGTGCGGCCCCTTGTTACCCATGCGCATGTGCTGCGCCTTTCGTTCGGGCCGCGCCGCGACTGGCGCGGCAGCGTCGCCCGGCGGATGCCGGGCGGTCGGTTTTCGTCCCTGCTACAAGACGTCCATCGACGACGCCAATCGTATCGGCTAAGATGGAAACGCCGGCGGAGGCGCTGCTAACTTCCCCCTTACGATCAGGCGGGCATGCATGACTTTTCGGGGATGGCCGATGCCGGCGGGATGGGTTACCCGCCATCCCCTTTGATTGGGCCGTGGCCCCGCGTCTTCGGATGCGGGGCCGGCGTCTTCAAACACCAACCCTTTGCATTACTGGTCTGTTCAATCCAAGGTCCAAGAGCTATAATTTCCTTGTCAGACGCACGTCTGGCATACCTAATCAAGGGGGGCAAAA
>CAJKQY010000114.1:0-5206 GCA_905202145.1 uncultured Collinsella sp. | reverse complement strand
CGGGCGGACTGATGGGTCCGGGCCTCGGCCATAATGCGCTCGATGAGCATCTTGACGTCCTGATCGGCCACCGCCCTCTCCTCTCCCTATATGGTGTCGGTGACCCCATATCATAGCACAGCATCAAACAGGTGTTCGAGATATCACTATGCAGATAGTTTAGAACAGGAGGGCGTAGATGACCGCCACGACGACGGAGGGGAGCATGTTGGCCGTGCGGAAGATCTGAGGTCGAATAAGGTTAACACCAACACAGAAGATGAGCATGGAGCCCACAAGCGAAAGGCTGTCGAGGGCTGCGGTGGTCATGATGGGGGAGAGTGCGCCGGCAAAAAGCGTGATCGTGCCCTGGAATACGGCAACGGGCAGGGCCGAGAAGATGCAGCCGCGGCCAAGCGAGGCTGTCATAGTGCAGACGATGATGCAGTCCAGAGCGCCCTTCAGGGCAAGCGTGGACCAGTCGCCGAGTAGGCCGTCTTGGATTGATCCCACGATGGCCATGGCACCGATGCAGACGGTGAGCGATGTCGAGACAAAGGCGTTGGTGAACTCGTTGTCTGCCTCGCTGCCGGTTTTGCGCTTGAGCCATTCGCCGAGGTTCTCGATGGCGGCCTCCAGGTTGATGGCCTCGCCGATGAGCGAACCAAGGGCAAATGAGACGATAAGCATGGTGGTGCCGGTGGTCGCCAACGTCTCTCCATCGATAACGAGCATCTTTTGCATGGTACCGCCCAGGCCGATAAACAGAACGCACAGCCCCGACGCCTTCATGAGTGTGTCTTGGATGCGGGGCGTAATGAAGCGCCCACCCATGAGGCCCAGCAGACCGCCCGCGATCAAAAGCGCGACGTTGATGATCGTTCCTAAACCCGGCATGAACCCTCCTGTAATTGATGCCAACGCGGCAATCGTAACAGAACGGGGAGGGGAGCGCTCAGTATCCGAGCCAAGCGGCGGTTAGCGGTCTAGGATAGGACGGGGCTAAAGTCGAAGCGCAGCGTCATGAGGTGCTGTGGGGACTCGATGGCCGCGGCAATGATGTCGGCATCTCGTGCGCGATCGAACCCTTCAAGTTCCATTTGATAGGGGAAGTCTTCTTGGATACCGATGCGACGAGGAACCAAAAGCTTGGTTCCATCGAATTCTTCGGTTCGCGTTCCGTCTGCTGCAACGGAATAAAGGTGCAACTTGGCGGTCGTTGTGGTATCAAGTGCCGAGATAGCTTGGATATCGTTCGATGCGCTCCTTGCTCCCACTGCTGTAAGTGCCGTGGGCGCGACGACTTCACCCGAAGGTAAAAAGACGAGCTCGACGGTATTGGGGAATGCGATGAGGATATTTTTGCGGCGGGGCGCATTGGCAGCGACTGGCTCAATGCTTGCGGCATCGACGGTTTCCGTGTGGTCGAGCGCGACCATCATGCAACAGTTGCCTTCGTCGACATCTGGGGGAGCGGCAAATTCCAGGCCGTCTTTCGGTTGGGGATTGCCCAGTTCGGTGGCGGTGCCGCCTGGCTTCTCGAGAGGAGCCGCAGCGTTGTCTTCTGATGATGCATCGTCTGCATCGTCAACATGTGCCGGTGCGTCTGCGACCTCGTCTTTGGGGGATTTGTCATTATCGCTCGATATAGGAGCAGCAATCCCGACGGACCCCACTCCGTGCCATGTCATTTGGAGCAGCGCCGGATCGGCGAGAATGCGCTGCACGCCCGGCTCCTGGGTATCGATATTGATGGGGGCGGGTTCTGATCCGCGCGTGAGGTTAAGCGAGCCCTTCTGTCTATTGCTTTGAGCCTTTTGGTCGTCCGCGTCGCCAGCGTAGAACAGCAAAGGCGCATCTCCCGTTGCGATGGCTTCGGTGTCCGCCTTGGTCAGTCGCAGCGATGCCGTAAAGGAGATGATGGGCTGCGCACCATCGACATTCGAGGGAACGCAGCCCAGACATACACCCCCTCCTTCTTCTTCATGGGCCGCGCTGTCGAAGACGACCTTCGCCCCGTTCGCCGAGTCATCGACCGAGGCAATATCGATGCGCAGCTCTAAGTCGCATGGGTCGCCATCGGCGTCGACCGCAGCCGATTTCCACGTGCAGATGGCACAGCCTGTCTGGGGGCCGTTCTCCTTGTCCGGTCGCTTGATATCCACGACTATCGAGCCGACCGTATTGCGGCGAAGGCATCCCGAGGTTCGGACCGTGGCGTGTGCGAGCGAAAAACGTTGGCAGGCGACGATACCCGACGAATTCGCCACGGGGTTCAGAGCTTGCGGTAAGGAGTTTGCCGTGGCGGGCGTCGCCCAAGCGGCGAGAGGCATACCGCTCGCCAGTGCGCTGCAGAGCGCGGCAACGGGCAAAAGGTTTTTGGGTGCCATGGTTCTCCTATCTATTCCGCGTATTCCGGTCGTGCTTGGCTATTGGTTGCGTTTGATGTGCAGGCCAAAGCACGTCAGTCCCGCTCCCGCCGTGGCGACGCCTACCGCAATGAGTTGCCGGGTGTCGCTCGTCTGAGCGAGCGGCTCGTGACGGCTGCCGCGATTAAGGCCCGAAAGGTCGACGGTCACTTCGGTGGCCGCCTGCGCTTGCTCTTGTTGAGCAAAGGCCATGGCAGGTGCGGAAGCCAAGATGCCGACGATGGCGGCCAGTGCAATCGCCTTAGGACGTGGCGTGCGCACCGGGCTCGACCGTCCAGGTGATGCTTGCCACTTGATCTCCCGTACCGGTGGCGTGGTAGATGTCACGCGTGACGCGGGCGACGTGGCCACTCACATTGAGCTTGATTTTGTCCGTTCCGTCGGCAATGCCCTGGTACTTCATTTCGAAGCTTGCGTCCTTGGAAAGATCGAGGCCCGTAGTCTGAGTCGCCGAGCTGGCATCCTTTTCTGCCTTATCGGGGCCAACCTTAAAATCGATGGAGTTCTGGGCCGAGCCCGTCTTTGCGTCTGCAACGATTGTCCAGTCGTTCTTGGCCGTGACCTTCATGTTGGTGACGTGGATGCCATATGCCGAGAGGTTGTCGATGGTAATCGTCTTGTCGGAGGGTCCTACAAGCTTTCCGTCGGCTTGGGCGGCAAAGGGGATGACCGTTGGCGCCTTAAACGAAACATTGCTAATGTCGGCCTTCACCGTCACATCGGTGGTTCCAACGCGCACCTCTGCCATGGCCGCCGTTGGCGCGGCGCCCATCGCAAGTGCGAGCGTAAGCCCTGCGCCCACGGCGAGTGCCCTGGCTCCGCTCAGGTTCATGGGTGTGTTCATAATCGATCCTTTCTACTCGTCACGGACTGTTTCCGTGATGGTTGGACGAATGGGGACAGGGTGCGGCCCCTGCGAGCGCGTCGGCCACTAGCCTTCTGCCTGGGCCACCCGCACTTTGACGCGCGTCGGATTGCCGTGGGTGTCGTAGGTCTTGGCATCGAGTGCCTGAATCTCGATATATGCCTCGCCTTCTTGGATATCGCCGGCGGGGCAGGTCTCAACCGTCTTGCCGGCTTCGACCACACCGGACTCATAGATGGTCTCGTCGTTTTGAATCACGCGGAAGCGCTGGGGAAACTTGTTGTCTTGGACGTTTTGCACGTTGACGCGTAGCTTGCCGCCTTCCTGCAACTGTGCGACCGGCGCGACCGAGATCGTCATCATGTTGTCGCGGACGATGGCGTCGAGCTCATCCTGGATTTCTTGGCGCGATTTACCTTCTGCCGTCGTGACTGAGGCGCCCGCTTCGGGCACGGGCTGCGACTGCCAGGCGTATAGCCCTACGGCGATGAGGGCGCAGACGATAGCCAGGCAGACAACGACGAGTTTCTTGCGACGCCCCAGTCCTGCAAGGCGGGGTGGCTTCTTCGCGCTCATGCGGCGTCCTTGGTGGTGTAGACGCGTGCGAACGTGGACGGGTCCGCTCCAAAGAGCATGTGAAGCATCAGGCGGCGCGAATAGATGAGCTCGTCGAAGTCGTGAGGGAGCTCGATGTTGTGGATGCGCGCGATGTGGTGGGCGAGCGCCGAGAACGACTCGGGGTCGCAGATAACATCGGTGGTGATGTGGTAGACCGTCGTATCGGGGAACGCCTCTTCGTCGAAAGGCAGGAGATAGGGATCGTCGTCGACCTCGATGGCGACGCCGTACTGGGGCCAGTAATATGCCATGGGAACCTCCCTGCTTCTGGGGCCAAAACTTCCATTGGTTTTGGCTGTCGATGCCGACCGTATCAGTCGCTACTTGACCAATTTCTGACCAAATGCTTGACGGATTGACATCTCCGCAGGTAAAAGATGGTAAAAAATACTTCAACTTTTTTCGAGCGACAATTGCGTGGTCGCTGGCTGTAAGGCGACATGTGTCAAAAGCATCGTCTGCCGAGGAAACCTTGCCGCTCGCCGAATTGCACGAACGTAAAAATCGCCAATTATGGAGACGGTCTCGAACACGTCGACGAAACGATGCGGTAACATCTCCCTGCAAACACTGTAGTTAGCTAAAGGGGGAGTTCGCGTGTCGGCAACCATCAAACCCTTCACCGACGAGTTCGAAGAGTATGGCCGCGATGAGTCTCGCACATCGGGCGAGGCCTCGAGCATCTCGTTTCCGACAACGGAGGACGAGGTCCGCGCCATTTTGAAAAAGCTCCATGCCGAGCGTGTCCCGGTGACGGTTCAGGGCGCCCGGACCGGTCTTGCCGCCGGCGCCGTGCCTCATGGCGGCCACATTCTCAATACTTCCCGCATGAATCGCTACCTAGGCATTTGCCGCGATGAGCAGGGCCGCTTTCTTTTGCGTGTCGCGCCCGGCGTCGTGCTGTCTGAGCTGCGCAAGCAACTGGGCAAGAAAGTGCTGCCGACTGCCGGCTGGGACCAGGCATCGCTTGAGGCCTACGAGGAGTTCCAGGAAGCTCCCGAGCAATTCTTTCCCACCGATCCCACCGAGGCATCTGCCTGCCTGGGCGGCATGGCGGCATGCAACGCTTCCGGCGCCCGTAGCTACGCTTACGGCCCCATGCGCCCTCACGTCACGGGCCTTCATGTCGTGCTGGCCGATGGCGACCTGCTCGAGCTTCACCGTGGCGAGGTTTTTGCGCAGGGTCGTCGCCTTTCGCTCGTCACGGTGCAGGGCCGCACGCTCGAGCTCGACCTTCCCGACTACACCATGCCCAAGACCAAAAATGCTTCGGGCTATTTCGTTGCTGACGATATGGATGCCATCGATCTGTTTA
>CAJKQY010000113.1:0-5239 GCA_905202145.1 uncultured Collinsella sp. | reverse complement strand
TGGTAGCCCGTACCAGATTCGAACTGGTGATCTCCGCCTTGAGAGGGCGGCGTCCTAAACCGCTAGACGAACGGGCCATATGTAGCAAATGCAATGGCTGGGATGGAGGGAGTCGAACCCCCATTGACGGAACCAGAATCCGCTGTCCTGCCATTAGACGACATCCCAATGACTGCATCGCTGCGCTCGGCTGTGCCTTTGCGCAAGAAAGAAATATACGGGAAGTCCCGCCATGACGCAAGCCCCAATTTTGACTTTTTTGAAATTCGGTCAAATTGGCCTAATTTCGTCCAACCCGTGAAGGACCTGTGAAGCCGACCGCTGTACACGAGGGGCAAAACGCCGCGAGCGGTAGCCGTCAACCGTTGGCAGATTCTACCGCGAAAACGATAGCACCAGGCAACACAATCGAAGTATCAACGATCGCGTAGATATCGAGGCGCCATGGACGAAGAGCTTGATTACCTATGGGAGACCCTGGGCCTCGAGATCACTGCTGACCTTTGGCCCGAACGGGACAAAATCCATCCCACACTGCGCCCCGCCATCACGGTGATGCAGGCAAACTACCGCCGCGCCTCATTTTTGATCATGCGGACGTCATGGCATGCGGCGCTCCCCGACCTGAAGCGCATCCAGGCAAGCCTCGTCGAATTGTCCGGCATGCCGACCGTCATATCCGAGACGAACCTGGAGCGGCGGCAGCGCGAGCGCCTGCAGCGGCAACGGATTCCGTTTATCTGCCCCGGCATTCAGGCATACCTGCCCTTTATGGACGAAGAGTACTGGAGCGACACGCCCGACAAGCACGTAAAGATCTACGACCCACATGAATGGGCGCAGCTGGAGGACTGACCGGGGCAGGCCCGCCGGCGGAAAGTGCATCCCAGATTTCAAGCTCAAACTGGTCCCCACTTTCCCGTCGAGCCCTCAACCGGAAACCGTATCCCAGAATCAGCACTCGAAACGGGATGTCATTTCCGATAGAGCTCTCAACCGGAAAGCGCATCCCAGAATCAGCGCTCGAAACGGGACGCACTTTCCGCAGACGCTACAGCAACGCCTCGGTCCAAGCCACTTCCCTAAAGCCGGGAATCGCAAAGTCGTCGCCCACCAGCAGCGGGCGCTTAACCAGCATGCCGTCAGTCGCCAGCAGCTCGCAGCATTCCTGGTCCGTCATACCTGCATCCAGGCGAGCCTTCAGGCCCAGCTCTCGATATTTCATGCCCGACGAGTTAAAGAAGCGTCGCACCGGCAGCCCCGAACGAGCAATCCAGGTCGCAAGTTCATCGGCCGTGGGATTGTCCGTAACGATATCGCGGTCGATATACTCAACCCCATGTTCGTCCAGCCATGCCTTGGTCTTTTTACAGGTCGAGCACTTGGGATATTCAACAAATAGTACGGTCATGGGAATCCTCCGAATATAGATCAGCCAACGCAGGTACACACCATACGAGGCGCCTTCGCATGATGGGGCAATTGTAGCCCACGGGTCACACGCTAAACGAAGCGTACCCCGAATCCGCGTTTGATGAACGGCAACAGCTCCATTGCCTCGGGCGTGATATGGCCTGCAACGTTCATGCGCTCGTCACCGGGAAGATCGACCCGCGCAATCTCAAGCTCGCCTTCGTAGCGCCCATAGCCGCTATTGCTCACAGCGATCGACCCCGCCTTTCGCGGCAGGCCGGCACCGGTATCCGTCGGCACGGAATCCGGCTTAAGCGTCGTGCGCGACTCCTGAGACCTAAAGATGAGGACGCTCGAATCGGGCCGGTCGTGATGAATCTGCCCGCGCACATAGGCATAACCGGGCTCAAGCTCGCATTGCAGGTCCACGTATCCGGCGGAAACTTGAGCAAACTGCGCCCAGCCCGCATCGGAAAGATCGGGGTCGCCAACCAAAACAATGTCGCAATCGGCGCCATGTGCGAGCTCAAGCATGTTGAGGGCAACCTTTGACGCGCGACCGCGCTGCGCCTCAACCGTCGGCAGTCCCTCGAATACCGGCCCGCGAACGTTGGCATCACCCGGCACAAAAGCCATGATTTCAAAGCCAAGCGCCGCAAGACGAAGATTCGTCCGAGCAATGTCCTCCAGAGCTAAACCGGTATAAGGCTTGGGATAAAAATTGTGGCAGGCGGCAAAACGAGTCACATCGGCACCGGCTTCTCGCCACGTTGCGATTTCATCAGAACTCACCGTCGATGCATTAACCACAATGCGAAATACACCGGACAGCTCCGCGACCCGCTGGGCACTAAAGCCATAATCCAAGCGCAGATACTCCAGCCCCAGATCACGCAAGTCCTCCATGCGCTCAAGGCCCAGCAAATCGCATGTGCGCGGCCCCACATCGGCAATGAGCGCAATACCGCGAGCGGAAAGCAGCGACAGCACATGACGGACCTTATCGGCATACGCCGCTCCCCCATCCTCGGGAATATGCAGTGAGGTAAATGCATAGCGCGCACCCGCCGCGGCACCACGCTCAATCGTCCGCTCGATATCCTGCAGAGGGCTGGAAAGATAAATTGAAATACCCGTTTTCACGCTTCAACGCTCCTTTAAAAAAGGCCGGCGGAGCAGTTAGCCCCGCCGGCACAACCATAGCATCAAGAAATCTGCCGCGCGCCGCGAGCCCTGAGCAACACGGCTCGCAATATCAAACTACTCGCCAAAGAACTCGTTGATCTTCTGCTCGTCGACACCGAAGAACCACGTCAGGACAAAGCCGGCGGCATAGGCAAGCAGCATAGCGGCAACGTAGCCGAGCTGCTGACCAGGAACGACGATCAACAGGCCAAACAGACCGGAAACACCCTGGGAAACCGTGCCGATGTGAAGCAGTGCTGCAAGCGCGCCGCCAAATCCGGCACCCAGGCAGGCCGTCACAAACGGACGAACGAGCGGCAGCGTAACGGCGTACATCAGAGGCTCGCCCACGCCCAGGATGCCAACGGGGATGGACTCGGCGACGTACTTCTTGAGCTTGGCGTTCTTGGTCTTAAAGTACAGCGCCAAACCGGCACCGACCTGGCCGCCGCCAGCCATCATAAGGATGGGCAGCAGGTAATTGATGCCCTTGGTAGCGCCGTCGGGATCGTTGAGCATAGCGTGGATCGGCGTGAGCGCCTGATGCAGGCCGACGGACACCAGCGGCAAGAAGCCCGCCGACAGGATATAGCCACCCAGGACGCCCAGCTTCTCGAAGATAAAGGTGAGGACGCTAAAGATCGCAGTCGTCAGCCATGCACCAACCGGCTGGATGACGAGCATCAGAGCAAAGGCGCCGATGATGAGCACCAGCAGCGGGGACAAGAACGTGTCGAGTGCGTTGGGCATAACCTTGCGAATCTGACGCTCCATCCAGGCAAAAAATGCGCCAGCGATGAGAGCCGCGATCATGCCGCCCGCTGCGGGGTTGTACTGCGCACTGGTGAGGGGCAGCAGAATGGCAGTGGCAGGATCAGCCGCGCCAGGCGCAAGCAGGGGCATGGCACTGTTGGCGATACACATCATGCCGGCGATGCCGCCCAGCGCAGCGGAGCCACCAAACTCACGTGCCGCGTTATAGCCCACCAAGATGGGCAGATAGGCAAACAGGGCCCAGCCCATGGAACGAATGCCCTGGTACCACCACTCGCCTGCAAGCGCGCCTGCCGTCGAGACGTTAATGACGTTGCAAATACCGTTGATGAGGCCAGCCGCAATGATGCCGGGAAGCAGGGCGACGAAGACATTGGAAATCTTCTTGAGGAAGGCCTGAACCGGCTTAGACTCGTACTTGGCCTTCTGCGCGGCCTTGTTTGTGGCCGCAGCGTCAACCACGCTCTCGTCAGCAACGCCTTTCGCAAGGCCGGTGAGCTTGGAGAACTCCTCGAGCACCTTATTCACCTTGCCCGGACCTAGCACGATCTGCATCGTGTCATCCTCAACCAGGCCCATCACGCCGTCGAGCGCCTTAATACCCTCCGTGTCGACGTTGCCCGTGTCTTTGACGGTCACGCGCAGGCGCGTCATGCACGCCGCGTTTGCGAGCACGTTGTCTTTACCGCCCAAAAGGTCCAGCAGCTTTTGAGCCAGCTCTTTGTTCGTCATAACTCCTCCTTGTATTGGGTATCTCGTCTAGATGTCATATCAGCTCACGCCGTGCACCTATTGGACATCGGCATTGCTCTTCTCATGGCCACTCACCGCAGTACGGACATGGCCGTGCGCCCGTTCAAGAGCTACCGCAGCCTGCTCGGCATCGCAGTCCAACAGCACCGAGACAATAGCGGTTTTTACGTGGCCGCCGGCATCCGCAAGCGCCTGAACAGCGCGCTCGCGCGTGCAGTCGGTCGCTTCCATCACGATGTTCTGGCCGCGCACCACCAACTTCTCGTTCGTCTGCTGCACATCGACCATCAGGTTTTGGTACACCTTGCCAATCTTGACCATGGCACCGGTCGAAATCATGTTGAGAATGAGCTTTTGGACCGTTCCCGCCTTGAGCCTCGTTGAGCCGGTCAGCACCTCGGGACCGGGCACGGGCTCAATGGCAAGATCTGCGCTCTCCCCGATCTTCGACCCTTGGTTGCAGGCAATTGCAATGGTCTTGCACCCAGTTGCCTTGGCGTACACAAGGCCGCCCACCACATAGGGAGTACGACCGCTTGCCGCCAGGCCAACGACAAGATCCTTGTCCGAGAGTCCACGCTCCCGCAGGTCGCTCGCGCCAAGCTCCTCGCTGTCTTCGGCACCTTCGACAGCCTTGATAAACGCCGTCTCGCCCCCGGCAATGAGCCCGACAACCAGATCGGGCGATACGCCAAACGTAGGCGGGCACTCCGAAGCGTCAAGCACGCCCAAACGACCACTAGTGCCCGCGCCCATGTAAAAGACGCGACCGCCGCGCTCAAGCGCCTCGTCAGCCCAGTCGATTGCCGTGGCAACCTGTGGCAACACTTTCGTAACCGACTGGACGGCGCGAAGGTCCTCATCGTTCATCGTCGTGACGATTTGCAGCGATGTCATCGTATCGAGGTCCATTGACTTTTGATTTCGCTGTTCTGTCGTGAATTTCGTTAAATCAAGCATTTTGTTCACCTCATCTTTCCTGTTTCTCGATGTAGTTTTGCTTGATGGCATGCGTCGCCCGTTCGTAATCGCTCGCAACGTAAGCAGCGTAGAGGGCATCGACAACCATAAGCTGGGCCATACGCGAGGCCATGGCACCGCTGCGGACCAAGGG
>CAJKQY010000112.1:0-5293 GCA_905202145.1 uncultured Collinsella sp. | reverse complement strand
CTATCTCGAGGGCTTTGACTACAAGATCGGCGACGTGACGGTCGACGAGGACAAGGGTACCGCAACTGCCGAGGTCACCATTACCTGCAAGTCCATGAACCAGATCGTTGAGGATTTTGCCACCCAGTACCAGGAGAAGGTCGCCGCGCTCGATTCGATGCCTTCCGATGACGAGCTGTACAAGATGGCCGGTCAGGTTATGGTCGATGTGACCAAGGCTGCTAAGACCAAGGACACCAAGGTCACCTTCAAGTACTCCTGCAATGACGACGGCGAGTGGTCTGCCGACGATTCCGCAACCAACGAGATGATGAATGCCATGATGAGCTAGTCCGTTGCGGCGTTTTACCAAACGCCGCAACTGCTCGACGCTGCGCGACGTCCAGGACGACAATTTGTCATTCAAAAGGCGAGGCATGACCAGAAGGTCTATGCCGTCCTCTTTTCATGCCAATTTGTTCGCCCTGGTGCCCGCTAGCTGTCCGTCCTCTACCTGTGGTGTTGCCATGGTAGTCATTGGGGACGTTCTTAAATGACTAGTCAAAAGGGACACTCTTGCGGCACTTGGGGACGTTCCTTTTCTGCCGACAGTTGGGGGCACTCCTTGCACCAGCGCTGCATCGAATGCTCGGGAAAATGCGAGCCGGTTTTTGGGCGAATAATGGGTTGCGGTTTCCGGATGGGATGGGTTGCGGAAAGTGCGACCCGGAATATTGCTCTGAAACGGGATGCCGTTTCCCTGACGCGCCTCAAACGGAAAGCGCATCCCATTCCGGAGCTCCGAAACGGGATGCGCTTTCCGCGTGGAAGAATTGTCGCAGCTGCGTTAAGCGGTGTCTCTCGTTACTCGCCCAGCACCAGTGCTGCGAGCTCGTCCTGGGTGTCCACCACGTAGTCGGCGCCGGCGGCCTCCAGCTCTGCGCGGCCGCGGAAGCCCCAGCTGACGCCCGCGCTCTTAAGGCCAGCGTTGTGACCGGTCAGGATATCGACATTGGAATCGCCCACGTAGAGCGTGGTTGCCGGATTGGCGCCCAGCTCCTTCATTACGTGCAGTGTGACGGGTGCCTCGGGCTTGGGCGGAAATGCGTCCACACGGCCCTGCACCAGCGCAAAGCGATCGGGGCCAAAGTATTTCTCGATAAGCGGGGCTGCCGAAATATGATCCTTGTTAGTGAGCACGGCAAGCTGAACGCCCGCTGCGCGCAGACGGTCGAGCATCTCAATCGTGCCGGCGTAGGGTGAGGTGTGGTCCTCCTTGTGCTCGCCGTAATAAGCTCTAAACTCGGCGAGCGTCTGCTCAAACATACGGCTGTCGCCTGCATACTCGGCGGGCATAAAGCGCTCGACCAGCTTGAGCATGCCGTTTCCCACCTTGTAGCGGTATTCGTCGACGGCAAACGTGGGCCAGCCGTGCGCCTCGCAGGTATGGTTGCCGGCGGCCGCCAGGTCCTCGAGCGTGTTGAGGATGGTGCCGTCCAGGTCAAAGATCACATGGGAAAAAGCTGCTGCCATGAAAGCTCCCGTCATTGGGTTTCAAAACGCACCTCATAATACTGGGCTTCCGCGTTGGGCGCGCTTGGAATCTGAACATCTCCAGGGATATCAAGCCACATCGCGCCGACCGTGCGAATTTGCCGTTAGCAAATTCTCGGTAGCTGCTCTCCCACGAGCATGTCGAGGATGCGGGTCGAGCCCCAGCCGGTGCGTACGCGCACGGCGGGTCGAGCGCCCTCGGCAAGCGGCAGCACGCGACCGATGATGGCGGCGTTCTCGCCGTAGCGGGCGGCGCGCATGGCCGCCAGCGCGGCATCGGCCTGCTCAGCCGGCACCACGGCGACCATCTTGCCCTCGTTTGCCACCTGCAGAACGTCGTAGCCGAGCATCTCACATGCCGCCTGCACGTCGGGGCGCACGGGCACGGCATCCTCGTCGATCTCCATGGCAACGCCGCTGGCCTGGGCAAACTCGTTGAGCGTGGATGCCAGGCCACCGCGCGTGGGGTCGCGGAAGCAGCGGGTGTCGGGGGCGGCGGCGAGCACGTCGGCAATCAGATGATTGAGCGGCGCAGCGTCGCTTTCGATGTTGCTCGAAAAGGCCAGGCCCTCGCGCTGGCTCATGATGGCGATGCCGTGGTCGCCCAGCGTGCCCGAGACCAAGATGACATCGCCGGGCTGGCAGTTTGCACCGCTGAGCGCCACGCCCGCGGGCACCTCGCCCACGCCGGCGGTATTGATGTAGACGCCGTCGGCCCCGCCACGCTCGACCACCTTGGTGTCGCCGGTGATAATCTTCACACCTGCTTCATGTGCCGTTTCGGCCATGGTCTGTACAATCTGGCGCAGCTTGTCCATGGGATAGCCCTCTTCGAGGATAAAGCCGCATGAGAGGTAGCGCACGTTGGCGCCCGAGGTCGCGACGTCGTTGACGGTTCCGCATACGGCGAGGCGGCCGATATTGCCGCCGGGGAAGAACTGCGGCGTCACCACAAAGCTGTCGGTCGACATGGCGATTCGCCCGCTTGCGGGCAGCGCGGCGACACCGGCATCGTTGCCCGCAAGCAGCTCGGGCGACCCAAAGGCATCCAGAAAGACCTCATCGATAATGCGCTTCATCATCTGGCCGCCGGAGCCGTGGCCCAGCAGGACAGTGCTATCGGTGATGCTATGGGACATATCGAAAACTCCAATCGTGGGTGGAATCGGCAATAGCCGAGTGTGGCAGAATCGATGTTAAGTAAAAGTCAGCGAGCGCCATTCAGACGAAGTGAGTTGCCTTGAAAGAGGAGGCTGCTGGGCTTTTGCCCGCAGCCGACGATTGAAAGGCAAATCGCTCGCCTGAATGGTGCGCAGCGTCGGCCGGTCCGCCGTTCGTTAGAACGGCGGAACCTAGCAGTCGCGGTAGCGGTAGTACGCCGCGCAGCTGCCTTCGGAGCTCACCATGCACGGGCCGACGGGGTGTTCGGGCGTACATGCGTGGCCGAACAGAGGGCAGTCGCTCGGCGTGATGGCACCGCGCAGCACGTCGCCGCAGCGGCAGCCGCGTGGCTCGACCGTCGCCTCAATGGGCACATCAAAGCGGGTGCCGGCATCAAAGCGCGCGAATTCGGGTCGGATGGAAAGACCCGAGTTGGCAATCGGTCCCAGTCCGCGCCACGTGGTGTCGCACGGCTCAAATACCTGATCGACCAGCTGGCGCGCCACGGGGTTGCCGTCTGCATTGACGCCACGGCGGTAGGCGTTGTCAATCGCGGGCCTGTCTTCGACAACCATCTGGACCAGCATGCAGATGCCCTGCAAGATATCGACTGGCTCAAACCCGGTGACTACGCCGGGGGTCTCGAAGTCATCGACCAAAAACCCAAAGGGTGCCAGGCCCGTGATGGTAGCGACGTGACCAGGCAGGATAAAGCCGTCGATGGTCGTCTCGGGGTCGTTAGAGATCGCACGCAGAGCCGGCGGCGTGGTCTTGTGAGCACAGTAGACCGAAAAGTTCTGGAGCCCGCGCGCGTCGGCCTCCAGGATAGCGGCGGCAATGGTGGGCGTTGTGGTCTCAAAGCCGACGCCCATAAAGATGACCGGGCGTTCGGGATTTTGCTCGGCAATGTCGAGTGCGTCGAGCGGAGAGTAGGCGATGCGGATGTCGCGCCCCGCCGCTTTTTGCGCGGCAAGCGAGGTGGACGATCCGGGCACGCGCATCATGTCGCCAAAGGTGGTGATGATGGCGCCGTCCATGTTGGAAAGCGCGATTGCGTGATCGATGTCGCGGTTGGCGGTGACGCAAACGGGGCACCCCGGGCCGCTTAGCAGTTTGAGTCCCGTCGGCATAATGGAGCGAAAGCCATAGCGGCCAATGCTCACGGTATGCGTGCCGCAGACTTCCATAAGGTTGATGCTGCGGTTGCCGACAAGCTCATGAATACGATCGATGAGCTCGCGAGCCAGCTTGGGGTCGCGAAATGCCGAAAAGTCGATACCGGAGCGAACCGGCTGCGCCGCCGCCACTAGTATGCCTCAGCCGGGTTGGTGGCGAGCTGGTCCTCTTCGGCCAGCTCGGCCATGGTATTGACGAGCTCGAGTGTCTCCTGGGCTTCCTGCTCGTCGACAATCTGAATGCCAAAGCCGGCGTGCATGAGAATATAGTCGCCGACCTGCGCCGTCGGCACGAGGCGCAGCGAAACGGGGCGCTCGATGCCCATCATGTCGACGGTCGCCTTAAGGTCGTCGTCGCGTTTGACCACTTTACCGGGAACGGCAAGGCACATAATGTTTCCCTTTTATACGTTTTGCGCTGGATAGGCGCCTAATTACCCATCAGTTGATGGTAGCGCTCGCGGGAGTCACGAGCAAATGCGTTACGCCTGTGAGACGGCGGCGCGCAGGCTGGCAAAACAGCCTACCCGTGCCGTCTGCGCGAGGCGAGCGCGAGCGATGGCGGCCTGACCGTAGGCGATGCAGCCGTCGTTGACGGGCGCGGCGTGGGGAACCAAGACGGCAAGACCGGCGTCTTTGAGTTCGTGGGTAAGGAGCTGAAGCAAAAGCCGGTTCATGAACACACCGCCCGAGAGTGCGACGGTATCGAGGCCTTCGCGCGCACAGATTTTGCGTGCGATTCGTGCCGAAGAGCGCGCGATGGCGACGTGGAAGTCGAGCGCGAGCCTGTCGGCCGGCGCACCTGCCTCGATTCCATCCAGAAGAGCTTCGATGAGCGGTTGGGGGTTCAAGATGGGGGAGCCGTCGGTAGACATGAAAGCGCCTGTATGATTGCCGTCGAGACGAACGGTCTTACCGCCGAGCGCGCGCCAGGCGGCGGCTTCGAGTTCGATGGCGGGCTCGCCTTCGTAGGTTGCCTGCCCGCAAATGCCCAAAACTGCAGCGGCGGCGTCAAAGAGACGCCCCATACTGCTCGTGCGTGGGCTGTTGATGTTGCGCTCGATCATCGTAGCCGTGATACTGCGCGTCTGCTCGTCGAGGGTGCCCAATAGTCCCGCGACACCCGGGTGCTCGAGCAGGCCGAGCTCGCTCAGCAGGGCAAAGGCATTGCGTCGGGCATCACGCACGGATGCGGCACCGCCTGGTAGCGCCCAGGTGCGCAGGTGCGCGACGCGTTCAAAATCGGCAAGGCCGGCGACAAGGAACTCGCCGCCCCATATGGTGCCGTCGGTGCCGGCGCCCGTACCATCGAAGGCAATGCCGAGCACGCGCGCGTCGGTTGTAAACTGGCCCGCGGCGATAGCCTCGGCCATTACGCTCGCGATATGCGCATGATGGTGCTGCACCTCGACGAGCGGCAGATT
>CAJKQY010000111.1:0-5310 GCA_905202145.1 uncultured Collinsella sp. | reverse complement strand
CGATCGAAATCTTGTGAACCGGATCGGAGTGCTCCAGGATGTGACCCACCAGGGCGTGACCGCTCTCGTGGTAGGCAATCGTGGTGCGCTCGGCCTCGGTCATCACGCGACCCTTGCGCTGCGGACCGGCAATCACGCGCTCCATCGACTCCTCGACCTCGTCCATCGAGATCACGGAACGATGGCGGCGGGCAGCCAGCAGCGCAGACTCGTTGAGCAGATTTGCCAGATCGGCGCCGGTGAAGCCAACGGTCATCTGGGCGAGCTTCTCAAACTTCACGTCCTCGTCCATCGGCTTGTTCTCGGCATGCACGCGCAAGATCTGCTCGCGGCCCTTCACATCCGGACGGTCGACCGTGACCTGACGGTCAAAACGACCGGGACGCAGCAATGCCGGATCCAGGATGTCAGGACGGTTGGTCGCGGCGATCAGGATGACCGACTCGCTCTCCTCAAAACCGTCCATCTCGACCAGCAGCTGGTTGAGCGTCTGCTCGCGCTCGTCGTGACCGCCGCCCAAGCCAGCTCCGCGCTGACGTCCCACGGCATCGATCTCATCGATGAAGATGATCGACGGGGCCTGGGACTTGGCCTCCTTAAAGAGGTCACGCACGCGGCTGGCGCCGACACCCACGAACATCTCGACAAAGTCGGAACCCGAGATGCTAAAGAACGGCACGCCCGCCTCGCCGGCAACGGCCTTGGCCAGCAGCGTTTTACCGGTGCCCGGAGGGCCCACCAGCAACACGCCACGCGGGATCTTGGCGCCCAGCTTGCGATAGCGATCCGGATCGCTCAAAAAGTCGCGGATCTCCTCGAGTTCCTCGACTGCCTCGTCCACGCCGGCAACGTCTTCAAACTTGACCTTGGGGCGCGTGGCCTCGTTGGTCTTGGCGTTGGTCTTGCCAAACTGCATGTTCCTGTTGTTGGCGCCCATCATCTGGCGCATAAAGTAGAACATGATGGCGATCAGGGCGATCGTCGGAAGCACGCTCATCGCCAGGTCGCCCCAAAAATCGGGATCATTGGTGTTGACGATGTACTTGGTATCGGGGTGCTCCGCCATAAGCTCGGCAAGCGAATCGGAGCCGACATAGGTCGAGGAGAAGCTCTTGAGCTCGCTCGTATCGCCCTTGTCCTTCTTTGTCTTCCAGTAATGACCCGTCACGCTTCCGTCTTGAACCGTATAGGTCAGATCTTCGACGCGATCCTGCTTGATGGCGCTGACCATCTCGCTCGTCGCGAGCTTTACGGTATTGCTGGAATTGGCAAAGCCGGAGCCCATGTTAAAGAAGGCGTAGCCCAGGAGCGCGCAAGCCAAAATAAAATACAGCCAGCCCGTACGCGTGGGCTTCTTGCCTCCGGGCACCCCCGGGATCTTAGGCTCCCGGGGAGTCTGGGAATTGTTATCGTTACGGTCGTCGGGCATCTTACGAATAAACCTCCGGTTTCAAAATGCCCAGATACGGAAGGTTACGATAGCGCTCGGCATAGTCGAGGCCGTAGCCCACCACAAAGGCATCGGGGCAATGGGTTCCAACATACTTGGGCGTGACGGCCGAGGTACGGTCCTCAACGTCCTTCCACAGGAAGGCAGCGACCTCCAGAGAAGCGGGCTTGCGGCTCTCGAGGTTCTTCATCAGATACTTGAGCGTCAGGCCCGAGTCCAGAATGTCCTCGACGATCAGCACGTCGCGACCGCGGATGTCGATATCCAGGTCCTTAATGATACGCACGATACCCGAGGACTTCACACCGTTGCCATAGCTCGAAACAGCCATGAAATCGATGTTGGTCGGCAGCTCGATCTTGCGCATCAGGTCGCCCATAAAGACCACAGCGCCGCGCAGGACCGCAATCAGCACCAGATCCTTACCCGCGTAGTCGCGAGTAATCTGCTCGCCTAGGCGAGAGACGATACCGTCGATATCCTCCTGCGTAAACAGAACCTTCTCGATATCCGGATGTTGAGAAGCCATGACAACCCTTTCTTGTGCTTATCGCCCACACACCGCCGTATGGACGCGAACTTCACATTCTAGCAGCGCACGGGATATATTTTCCAGCCCATACGCCATCAGCTCGGGAATACCGTCAACGTCGCACAGAATAGCTGGCGTGGGACGCTATTCCGCATCGACCACACGAAGCAGATACGCCACGCGCGTTGCGGCCGTGCATTTAAAACGCTCGTCCGTGCGAACGCCTGCGACCCATACCACGGCACCTCCCGGAGCCGTTCTCACCACGGGAACGCCTGCGCGCTCAGAAACAGGAATACGAGCCTCGTTGAGTAGGTCGGATACCTTCTTACTTCGCCCACTCATGCCCAACGGACACATCACATCCCCCGGCACGGGACCGTCTACCCACAGACGCGCCAAACGCGCCTCGGCGGGAATCTCCCCGCGCGAGCCGGCGAGCATCCGTTCGCTATCGCGATCGGCAAAGCCCAGCGTCGCGGCATCCACCATAGCGGCCACCCCTCCGGCGCCCGCGAGTTCGCGGGCACGGCGCACAATATCACACCCCGGCTCGACGGCCATCGGCTCTGCCACCAGGATGCGGCCCGCCCCCAGCGGCAATCGACCGGGAATGGCGACCCAATCGGCAACTAACCCCTCGCGCGCCGCCGGGGCCTTGAATGACAGCATGCCAAACTCCACGCGCGCATCGATTCCCGCCGGCAGCGTGACCGAACCCGAGCCTTCGGCGACACAGGCGAGCACGCGCTCCACATGCCGCATCTCCGGGCGAGCGTCGGGGTCGATACGCTTAATTGCCAGTCGCACCATGCGCCGGGCAATCACCACCTCGGCCGCGGCCAGTCGGCGGGCGTCAAGGACCAATGCACCCACCGCCTCCTTACGCAGGCAGCTTCGAAACGCCTGTGCGGAAAGCTGGGAAAGAAAGGCGTCCTCATCGCCTAGGATCTCGCAGGCGGCGCCAATCGTCTTACAGACGCTCGCGTTACGCTGCGCCACCACCGGCATCACCCGATGGCGCACGTAGTTACGCAAGTACGACACGTCCTCGTTGCTCTCGTCTTCTCGCCACGGCTGACCATGCACCTGCAGATAGCCTACGAGCTCATCATGAGTCAGGTCGAGCAAGGGACGCACCACGATATTCCTCCGGCGAGGAATGCTCGATAGACCGGCGGGCCCCGAACCCTTAATCGCGTTCATCAAAAACGTTTCCGCGCGATCCGAAGACGTGTGCGCAGTGCAGATACGAGCCGCCGTTCGCGGTGCCCCCGTCTGGGCGCAGAGCTCGCGAACATACCTCCGCGCCGCGGCATAGCGTACCTCGCGGGCAGCCGCCTCGATATTGCCCGATTCATCATCAAAATAGGCATGCTCAACACACAGCGGCAAGCCATATTGTGCGCATAGGCCGCGCACAAAGGCCTCGTCGCCATCGGACGCCTCGCCGCGTAGATGATGGTTCACATGCAGCACGTGCAGCCGCTCGCGCGCGATGGGGGCTACACCACGCCCATCCAGAATATCCAACTTTGATGTGCACGCCATAAGGAGCAAAGCCGTCGAGTCCGCACCACCTGATACCATGAGCACCACGGGGGCAGCCGTCTGCCGCGTTGCCAGGGCTTTATCATCAGCCCGCGATGCGGCATGATGTCCGTAATGCTGAGATACCGTTGGCATTTGCTTCCTCCTCTATTCGTTCGCACCCATTGTATCCTTTGGAATCTTATGTCTCGTCTGCACCTTCATATCCTTGGCAGCGGCTCAAAAGGCAACTGCGCGCTCATCGAAGGCCCCCGGGGGCTTATCATGATTGACGACGGTCTTTCTCGCCGCGAGACATTAAAGCGCATGACAGAACTGGGGCTCTCGGCAGACAACGTCTCGGCTCTTCTCATTACTCATGAGCATACCGATCACATCAAGGGCCTCGATGTCTGGTGCAAGCACTGGCACGGCCCCCTCTTTGCCAGCAGGGGCACACTTTCGAGCAAAGAAAATCTTTCGCATCTGCCTGTCGAGGAATTCGATCCCGGTGACACCCTATCCATTGCCGGCATCCAGGTGCAAACCTACTCAACATCACACGATGTCATAAATCCAGTCGGCTATCGATTCGACGCCCTCGATGATTCCATCGGCTTTGCCACCGACACCGGTGAGCTATCGAGCCAAGCCATGAACACCCTCGAAGATTGCCGAGTCCTCGCACTCGAAAGCAATCACGATGTGACCATGCTGCGCGAGGGAGAATATCCCCGCTTTCTTCAGGAGCGCATCCTGTCTGCAAGGGGACACCTCTCCAACGAGCAAGCCGCCGAAGCCGCACGCGAACTTGTTACCGATCGCACCGAACAGCTTATTGCTATGCATATCAGCCAAGATAACAATCGTCCGAGCCTTACCGTCAAAAGCTATGCCAAAGCTCTAGCCGCAACCCTGGATGACGAGGTTGGTAGCTCCGCCACCCTTCTCCAAGGATCGCGAAAACTCTCGATATGCCCCGCAAGCCAGTATCGGCCAGCAACCTTCCAATAGACTGTCCTAGACAGCAAAAGGGGCCGGGAATCGCTTCCCAGCCCCTTTTGCTGTCTTTTAATAGCGCAGAACACCAACGAAGTTAGTCGATGGAAATCTTCGTAACGTTCTTCTTCTCGACGATCTTGGGAACCGTAACGGTCAGGATGCCGTCAGCGTACTTAGCCGAGAGGCCCTCGCTCGAAGCGTCCTTAAGATACACGCCACGCGTCGCGCTGTACGAGCTGAACTCCTTCTGCAGGAAGTTCTTGCCCTCGTTCTCCTCGTCTTCCTCGACATTCACGCTAATGGACAGACGGCCCTCGTTAAGCTCGACATCGATATCGTCCTTGGCAACACCGGTCAGATAAGCCTTGACCTCATAGCCATCGCCCTTATCCTCAACGTCAACGGGGAACGCCTTAGAGGCAATCGAGTTGTTCGCTAGGTCGCTCATATCATCAAACAGATCGAACAGCGAGCTTGCAGAGGGACGAACGCCAAAAACCGAACGATAAGGAACCATGCTTGCCATGTTTACCACTCCTTTATGAGACTGCCGAGTCATCTTCTAGGTGACTGGGACTTCTTTTGACGCTCTTATATATTCCCACCCGGAGCTCATATATACATCGACTATAAGGTTTTTTGAGTCCAATACTATAAACATATCTAAGTGCGTATGACTCAGGTTTTAGGAAGGTTAAGGTTCTTTGAACCAGAGCTTAAATAACGAGTATGTCCACAGCTACTGTTAGCGCCGGGCGATTTTAGCCGCTAATAGTCAAACTATTTTGACCAATCC
>CAJKQY010000110.1:0-5322 GCA_905202145.1 uncultured Collinsella sp. | reverse complement strand
CGCAGCCTGTGCGGCCGTTACGCCGTGTACTACGTCATCTCCATGGAGGGGGAGGACCCCGGCTGGGTGACCGTGCGCACCGAGGTCGATCCCGCCAAGATGACGTTCCCGTCCGTGACGCCGTTCGTCCCCGCCTGCGTGTGGGGCGAGCGCGAGCTGCGCGACATGTTCGGCCTGATTCCCGAGGGCCTTCCCGATCGTCGTCGCCTGGTGCTGCCCGACGATTGGCCCAGCGGCCTGTACCCGCTGCGCAAGGACTCCATGGACTACCGTTTCCGTCCCGCTCCCGCGAGCGACATGGAAAACTATGAGTTCTTGGCCGATACCAAGGGCAAGGAGACGACGCTCGTCCCCATGGGCCCGTTGCACATTACCTCCGACGAGCCCGGCCACTTCCGCCTGTTCGTCGAGGGCGAGACGATCGTCGACGCCGACTACCGTCTGTTCTACGTGCACCGCGGCATGGAGAAGGTTGCCGAGACGCGCCTGAACTATGACGCCGTGACGTTCCTCGCCGACCGCATCTGCGGCATCTGCGGCTGCGCTCACTCGGTGGCCTATGCCGAGGCCGTCGAGCGCGCCCAGGGCATTCATGTCCCGCCGCGCGCCCAGTACATCCGCGCCATCATGCTCGAGGTCGAGCGTCTGCACTCGCATCTGCTCAACATTGGCCTGGCATCGCACTACACGGGCTTCGACTCCGGCTTCCAGCAGTTCTTCCGCGTCCGCGAGAAGTCCATGGACCTGGCCGAGAAGCTTTCCGGTCACCGCAAGACCTACGGCCTCAACGTGATCGGCGGCGTGCGTCGCGACATTTTGGCCGAGCAGAAGCTCTCCACGCTCACGACCATCCACCAGCTGCGCTCCGAGGTTCAGGAACTCGTCGACATGCTGCTCTCCACGCCCAACTTTATCGAGCGTACGAGCGGTATCGGCATTCTGGACCGCAAGATCGCTCGCGACTTCTCGCCGGTCGGCCCGCTCATGCGTGGCTCTGGCTATGCCCGCGACGTGCGCTTTGACCATCCCTTCGATGGCTACGCCGATCCGGATGTCCAAAAGATGCACGCCGCCACGGCAGACACCTGCGATGCCTTCGGCCGTACCGCCGTTCGCATCCAGGAGGTCTACGATTCGATCGACATGATCGAGACCATGCTCGAGAACTGCCCGTCGGGCCCCATCCTCACTACGGATTGGGAGTACACCCCGCACAAGTACGCCATCGGCGCCACCGAGGCACCGCGCGGCGAGGACGTGCACTGGGCCATGCTCGGCAACAACCAGAAGTGCTATCGCTGGCGCGCCAAGGCCGCCACGTACAGCAACTGGCCGGTTCTGCGCTACATGTTCCGCGGCAACACCGTGGGCGACGCTGCGCTGATCGTCGGCTCGCTCGATCCGTGCTACTCCTGCACCGACCGCGTGACGGTGACCGATGTCGCCGCCAAGCGCGACCACGTGCTCGACAAGGAGCAGTTCGAGAACGTCTGGCGCGACAAGTCTCCGCTTGCGGGCGAGGGCACCATGGCCGCTCCGCTCGATGAGGAGGCGCTCTAATATGCTGAAGCTTTGGAAGGTCAACGCCAAGGCCGGCGACGCGACGGTCAAGTACCCGTTTGCGCCGTTCCCCACCAACAAGGACATGCGCGGCAAGCCCGAGCACAACGCCGAGCTCTGCATCGCCTGCGGCGCCTGCGGCGTGGCGTGCCCGGCCGATGCCATTCGCATGGACACCGACCTTGCGGCCGATACCATTACCTGGTCGATCGACTATGGTCGCTGCATCTTCTGCGGCCGCTGCGAGGAGGCCTGCCCCATGGAGGCCATCAAGCTCACCGAGGAGTTTGAGCTGGCCGTCATGAGCAAGGAGGACCTCACCAGCAAGAGCGTCTATACGCTCGAGCACTGCTCGCGCTGCGGCAAGCCGTTTGCCCCGCATAAGGAGATCGACTACGCCAAGCGCCTGCTGCAAAAGACCGGCGGCATGGAGGCCATCCAGGCCGCCCGTACCGTCGGTATGTGCCAGGAGT
The DNA here is from genome assembly GCA_905202145.1 of uncultured Collinsella sp. Taxonomy (GTDB): domain Bacteria; phylum Actinomycetota; class Coriobacteriia; order Coriobacteriales; family Coriobacteriaceae; genus Collinsella. Next base: position 3,289 of record CAJKQY010000110.1, on the reverse strand, counting down.
GCAAGCGCGAGCTCGACGCCCTGCGCGCCGCCTCGGCCGTAAAGACCGGCAACGCTGCCGGCATGGCTGCCAACGAGACGCTTGCGTCAGGTGAGCCCCAGGGCCCCGGCATGGAGTATCTGGGCGGCCACGGCGTGAACCCGGAGTATATCGACCGCGAGCTCAACCCCGATGCGCCCGAGATTCCCGCCGGTCCGGCGCCGGTCGAGGGCATCATCATGGATTTTGATACGAAGGAGGAGTAACCATGGCCGAACCCACGCTTTTGCCCGAGCGGCTTCAGTACCGCCCGACCAAGATCGAGCTCGACGAGAGCATCGAGAAGGCCAAGGCGACCCTTCTTAAGAAGATCAAGCGCTCGGTGTACGTCTACCGTGTCGACTGCGGCGGCTGTAACGGCTGCGAGATCGAGATCTTCGGTTCCATCACGCCCGTCTTCGACGTCGAGCGTTTTGGCATCAAGGTCGTGCCCTCGCCCCGTCACGCCGATGTGCTGCTGTACACCGGCGCCGTGACGCGTGCCATGCGTATGCCGGCCCTGCGCGCCTTTGAGGCCGCACCCGATCCCAAGATCGTGGTGTCCTACGGCGCGTGCGGCTGCACCGGCGGCATCTTCTACGACAACTACTGCGTCTGGGGTGGCACGGATAAGATTCTGCCGGTCGATGTCTACATCCCCGGCTGCCCGCCCAGTCCCGCGCAGACCATCTACGGCTTTGCCATGGCGCTCGGTCTGTTGGACCAAAAGCTCCATGCCGAGACCACGGTGGAGGCCGCCGGCGAGCAGGCCGATATCCTGCACCCCGGCGTGCCGTACAAGCTGCGTGTCGCCATCGAGCGCGAGGCTCGCGCCATGAGCGGCTACCGTTACGGCCGCGACCTGGCCAACGAGTTTATGGACACGCTTGAGGGTGCGCCCAAGGGCGATATCCGCGGTGCCATGGCGCTGCTCATCGACAAGCAGGACGATCCCTGCCGCGTTGAGGTTTACTCTGCGCTGCAGGATCTGGTGCTGGCCGGAGGTCGCTAGATGGAGCTCACGGACCGCTCTGGTTACTTTGCGGGCCCCGGTATGCTCGGCGGCTCCTTTGGCGACGCCTCGCGCGCAAGCGTCGAGGCCGCCGAGGGCGTCGCCGACCCCTGCCTGGGCCATGCGCCCGACCAGGTGGTCTTCTACGAGCTCACGCGTAAGTTTGTGGAGACCGAGGAAGACGTTCCCCAGGAGGCCTGCGACGTGCTGTACTACACGCTCGCCGTGGGTCACCACACCGGCGTGCTCGACTGCTTTGAGCCGCGCCTGTCGGTGCCGGTGGACGTGTTTTATTCGCTCGTCGACGCGCTGCCGGAGGGGGAGGCCAAAACCAAGTTCGAGGCCATACGCTCCTTTGGTGAGTGCCAGCTCGACAAGGCGGCGGTGCCGTCACTGCTCGAGGCCTGCGATGCGCTGCTCGACGAGCGCGGTTTTCGCGGGTCGGCCAAGGCCGGCATCTCGGTGTTCGACGACGACTTTGGCCTGCATGCCCAGCAGGTCGCGTTCTTAATGAAGTTCCGCGATTTAGTTGAGCGCGTGCGCGATGTGTCGGGTGTGTATCTGACGGGAAGGTTGCAGTAATGGGTCGCGTTGTGGATGGCCGTGTGAACGGCGCCCCGTTTGCGGGCATCGTGCTCACGGCGGGAAGCGTGCTGCGCGCCGACGATGCCGCCGGCCCCGTGCTCTCTAAAAAGATGGAGGACGCACCCATCGCCGGTTGGTACACCATCGATGGCGGTCAGACGCCCGAGGACGACATCATCGAGGTCAAGCGCGAGCGCCCGCCGCGTTTGGTTTTGGTCGATGCCGCCGACATGGCGCTGCCCGTCGGCGCCATCCGTTTGCTCGACAAACGTGACGTGGCCCGCAAGTCGATGTTCACCACGCATTCGCTTCCTTTGTCGATTCTGATCGAAGAGATTGAGCAATCGTGTGATGATATCGTCTTCGTTGGGATTCAGCCGGGCGATACGGAGTTTTACAACCCTATGTCCCCGGAGGTCTTTGACGCCGTCGACGCCGTGTACGACGCCGTGGCCGCCAACGACTTTTCCCACTTTGTCCGCTTGGGGCAAGAGCAATAGGAGCGCTTGTCCCTGCTGATTAGGAAAGAAGTGATTGACATGGCAGATTCCAATGTGGAGTACCCCGCTCCCGATTGCCTGGCGCCCGCCGCGATCGAGGCCAAGACCGAGACCGCCGGCGTGACCAAGGCTAACCTGCCGGTCGCAAAGGCCTTTGTTTTGGCGATGTTCGCCGGCGCGTTCATTGCCTTCGGTGGCCTGTTCTTTACCGTGTTCTTGAGCGACAGTACGCTCGGCTGGGGAGCCCAGCGCGTCGTGGGTGGTCTGTGCTTTTGCCTGGGCCTGGTGCTGGTGCTGGTGTGTGGCGCCGAGTTGTTCACCGGCAACTCGCTTATGGTCTGCGCACTCAAGAGCAAAAAGATCACCCTGGTCCAGATGCTCAAGGCCTGGGTCGTCGTGTGGGTCGGCAATTTTGTCGGTGCCCTGTTCATCGTCTTTTTGGTGTACATGGCCGGCATCTATAAGCTCAACGGCGAGGCGGTCGCCAATTCCATGGTGAGCGTCGCCGCCGGCAAGGTGACGATCGACTGGGTGGCGATCTTCTTCCGCGGCATCCTGTGCAACATCTTTGTGTGCCTGGCCGTGTGGATCGGTACCGCCGGCAAGACCGTGGTCGATAAGGTTGTGGGCATTCTGCTGCCCATCGCCGCCTTTGTGGCCTGCGGTTTTGAGCACTGCGTTGCCAACATGTACTTTTTGCCCATGGGCACCGTGATGCACGCGTGCGGCTATGGTGCCGACGTCGCCGGTGCCGATGCGCTCAACGTCGCGGGCATTGCGTTTAACCTATCCGCCGCCACGCTGGGTAACATTGTGGGCGGCGCGGTTCTTATTGCGCTCGGCTACTGGTTTATCTACGCCAAGAAGTCCCAGGCGTAAAGTACCGTCTGTTTGACGTGGGCCTCCCGCGGGGCGTTGCCGTGCGGGAGGCTTTTTGGGTCTGGGGCTCGTTGCCGGGCTGCTGGCCTGTTGTGTTTGACTTGTGAAAGGGGTAATCGAGATGGCATCTGCTGTGGAGCGTGACGGTCGCGCCGTGGTGACCGCATGCGGGGGATGCTATGCCGATTGCGCCTTTGCGGCACGCGTTGAGGACGGTCGCGTGGTGGCCGAGTTGCCGGTGCCGGGGCATCCGTGCGCGGCGCGTGCCCTGTGCGCCCGCGGACGGCATCGCCTG
>CAJKQY010000109.1:0-5329 GCA_905202145.1 uncultured Collinsella sp. | reverse complement strand
TCCTCGGTCTTGGACATCTCGACCAGCGTGATGGCGCAATTATGCTCGCGAGCAGCGCTGGCGATGCCGTCGATCATTGAGAGGTTGCCAAACTTGGTGACATCGTTGATGCATAGGCCTACCGAATGGTAACGGCCGTCGCGCAGCGAGCGACCGGCATAACTCGGACGAAAGCCGAGCTCTTGCATAGCGGCCTGCACGCGCTGGCGCGTCTGTTCGTTAACGTTGGGCAAGCCGTTGGCGACGCGCGAAACCGTCTGCTGCGAAACGCCAGCAGCGCGGGCGACGTCGGCCATGGAAACCGGACGCGTACCTGTATCGTTGGACGGGCGCCTTGCCACAGGATCACCTTCACCCTTGCGAGATCTGAATAGCGTGAATGCCGGCCTGGGCAGAAATACATCCCGCGCCGAGGCCCGCTATCGTCGGACGCATGTTAACGTACTCTACTTTTTCTATCTGCATCTCTTCTGCTTTATAAGTCCATACGGCAGTACCGTTCACGGCTGTATTTCTACCGATTACCAGATTCTCAAAAAGTGACAAGCGATGTGTTATGAGTACGTTAACATAGCCCGTAACGTGCGGTATCGTGAACACTTGGTTCATGCCGCTTCAAGTTGTTAACGTACTCATAACGACGCAAAACCCACCCGTGCGCGCCAAGGAAAGGACTCCCATGACCACCCCCGACGAAAAGACATTCGCCACGCTCACCAAGCTGTTCGAGGAGGAGTTTGGCCCCATCGGCGACCGCCAGGTGCTCTACGTGCACGCGCCCGGCCGTTCCGAGATCAGCGGCAACCACACCGACCACGAGGGTGGCCACGTTATCGCCGGTTCGCTCGATGTCGCTGTCGACGGCATCGCCGTGGCAACCGACTCCAACAAGGTTCGCGTCGCCGACGAGGGCTATCCTACGTTTGAGATCACGCTCGACACGCTGGATGTTCAGGAGTCCGAGAAGGGCACGTCCGCAAGCCTCGTCCGCGGCATGGCCCACGAAATCGCTGCTCTTGGCGTTGAGCCCCACGGCTTCGACTTCGCCTTCACCTGCTCCGTCCCCTCGGGCGGCGGCCTTTCCAGCTCTGCCGCCGTCGAGGCCGCATACGGTCGTGCCATGGAAACCCTCTGGGGCGCACCCGCCATCGAGCCCGTCGCGCTCGCCCAAATGAGCCAGCGCACCGAGAACAACTATTACGGCAAGCCCTGCGGTCTGATGGACCAGGCCGCCGTTTGCTTGGGCGGCCTCGCCTACATGGACTTTGAGGATCAGGCCCAGCCTAAAACCCAGAAGCTCGAGCTCAACTTTGAGGATCACGGTTACGCGCTCGTGCTCGTTAAGGTCGGTGCCGATCACGTGGCAGCCACCGACGACTACGCCGCCGTTCCGCGCGAGATGCAGGACGTCGCCGCCGAGTTTGGCAAGGAACGCCTGTGCGAGGTCGATGTTGCCGACTTTGACGCCAAGCTCCCCGAGCTGCGCGCCAAGCTGGGCGACCGCGCCTGCCTGCGCGCCGTTCACTACTGGTACGAGAACGGCCTGGTCGATAAGCGCTGGGCGGCCCTGAACGCCGGCGACATCGACCAGTTCCTGGTCCTGACGCGCGAGTCCGGCGCCAGCTCTGCCATGTACCTGCAGAATGTCGTCGCCAAGCTGGGCTCCGAGCAGCCCTCAATGTATGCCCTGGCACTGGCCGAGCACGTGCTCGACGGCCGCGGTGCCGTTCGTATTCACGGTGGCGGCTTTGGCGGCACCATCCAGGCCTTCGTGCCGCTCGATCTGGTCGACACCTTCATCGCCAAGATGAACGGCTGGCTGGGCGAAGGCTCTGCCCGTCACTACGCCATCTCTGACAAGGGGGCTTACGCGGCATGGCTGTAATGACTGACGTGCGCGAGGCCGCGCAGAACCTGATCGAGTACGCTATCCACCGATCGATGATCGGCCAGGACGATCGCATCTGGGCGTATAACACCATTCTCGAGTGCATCGGTGCTACGGGCCCGGCGCTCGACATGGCTTGGGCGCTCCAGGTCGAGAAACTCTCGCTCTTGCACCCCGATACCCTGCCCAACTTTGACCTTGAAGGCACACTTGCCGCGCTTGCCGAGGCGGCTGTTGCCAACGGCGCCGCCGAGGACACGGCATCGGGCCGCGACCGCATCGCCATGCGCATCATGGGCGTGCTCATGCCGAGACCTTCGGTTGTAAACGAGGAGTTCAACGGCCGCATGGGCGTCAACGAGCCCCGCGCCGCGACCGACTGGTTCTACGGTCTGTGCTGCGACGCCGGCTACGTGCGCCGCGCCGCCATCGCGCGCAATATCAAATGGAACACCCCCACCAACTGGGGTGACCTGGAGATCACTATCAACCTGTCAAAGCCCGAAAAGGACCCGCGCGATATTGCCGCGGCCGGCGCCGCCAAAAACACGGGCGAGAAGTATCCCGCCTGTCAGCTGTGCATCGAAAACGAGGGCTATCCCGGACGCTCCGCTGCAGCCGACGGCGGCGCCCATCCCGCCCGCCAGAATCTGCGCGTTATCCCCATTAAGCTCGACGGCGAGCGCTGGGGCTTCCAGTACAGCCCGTACGCGTACTTTAACGAGCACTGCATTGCCATGAGCTCCGAACATCGTCCGATGCACGTCGACCGCAAGGGGCTGACCTGCCTGCTCGACTTTGCCGACCTGTTCCCGCACTACTTTATTGGCTCCAACGCCGACCTGCCCATCGTGGGCGGCTCGATTCTGTCGCACGACCACTTCCAGGGCGGCGCGCACGAGTTCCCCATGATGCATGCCACCGAAGTCTCGCAGTTTAACGTGCCCGGCTTTGACCAGGTCAGCGGTACCGTGTTGCAGTGGCCGCTTTCGGTGCTGCGGCTGCGCTCGCACGACCGCGCCCAGCTGCTCGACGCCGCCGAGAAGATTATCCTCGCCTGGCGCGAGTGGACCGATGAGTCGGTGGGCGTCATCGCGCACACAGCCGACGGCGTGGCCCACAACACCGTGACGCCCGTCATTCGCCGCGTCGACTCCCGCGGCAATGCCGGCGGCGAAATCTACGAGGCCTACCTGGCGCTTCGCTGCAACATCACGACCGACGAGCATCCGCTGGGCGTATTCCACCCGCATGCCGAGTACCACCACATCAAGAAGGAGAACATCGGCCTGATCGAGGTCATGGGCCTGGCCATTTTGCCGCCGCGCTTGGTTCCCGAGCTCGGCGCTGTCCGCGAGCACTTGCTGGCGGCCAAGGCCGATGCCAGCTACGACCTTGCTGGCGCGCTCGAGGGCGACGACCTTTGCCGCAGCCACGCCGCATGGGCCAAGGACGTCTTTGCCCGCCGCGCCGACGAGCTTACAGCCGACAACGCCATCGACATCCTGCACGAAGAGGTCGGCGTGGTGTTTGGCCACGTACTCGACAACGCCGGCGTCTTTAAGTGGGACGAGGCAGGACGCGCCGCCCAGCAGCGCTTTATCGACTCGCTGTAGCATACGGGTTCGAGCCTCATCAGCGGCCACGACATAACCGCCCACACGACAACGGCGCCCGCCGGCAACATCGCCGACGGGCGCCGTTTTCTGATGCAAGGGTAACTAATTTGCACCAAAACAAGGAGTGTCCCAAACTGCCGGCAGAAAAAGAACGTCCCCAGATGCCTACCTAAACCCTCACATTATTCGATGGAAAAACGTGATTGCCTCACACATTATTCGATGGAAAAACGTGGTTTACTCCCACATTTTTCGATGGAAAGACCAAAACGGTCTTATACTAACCATGATCGTTAGGAGGCAGTATGCAGCGACAGCTAATGGACGAACTCATCGCTTGGAAATCTAGGGCAAACCGCAAGCCCCTCCTGCTTAAAGGGGCCCGCCAGACGGGAAAAACCTGGCTTCTCAACGAATTCGCAGGCCAGCAGTATCAAAACGTCATCCGTTTTGACTTTATGCTCGAACCGGGCGCACGTTCGCTGTTCGACGGAAGCCTTGACCCCAAACGCATCATCTCCCAGATAGAGCTCCTGCGCGGCCAGACCATAACGCCGACAGACACGCTCATCATCTTCGACGAAATCCAAGAGGCACCGCGTGGCATCACCTCGCTCAAATACTTCAACGAGCTGGCGCCGGAATACCATATCGTGGCAGCCGGCTCCTATATGGGGCTCGCGCTCCGACGCGAAAACGAGTCGTTCCCCGTCGGCAAGATTGACCAGCTTACCATGCGCCCCATGGGGTTTGTCGAGTTCGTTCGTGCCGTCGATGGCGATCCGCTCGCAGATGCCATCCTTGCCGCAGACATGGACCTGCTGGCAAACGTTTCCGAAAAGCTCGAGCGCCTGCTCAAGGAATACCTCGTTGTCGGTGGCATGCCAGAAGTTGTCTCCGCTTTCGCCGCCTCCCACGATTTCATCGAGGCCCGCAGGCTTCAGCAGCAAATCATCGAAGCTTACGAATCCGATTTTGGCAAGCATGCGCCAGCCCGCATCGTCGAGCGCATGAGGCTGGTTTGGAAATCCCTTCCCGGCCAGCTCTCAAAGGAAAACAAGAAGTTCGTCTACGGTGCGCTCCGTCCCGGGGCGCGCGCACGCGATTTTGAGGAAAGCCTCCAGTGGCTCATGGACTATGGAATCGTTCATAAGGTACCACGTGTTTCCGCCCTAAGAGCACCGCTCACAAGCTACGAGGATCTCTCGGGCTTCAAGCTGTTCTGCATCGACACCGGCATCCTCGGAGCACTCTCCGGCCTCTCGCCAGCCATTGTTCTGAACGGGCCCGCTGTTTTTACGGAGTTCAAAGGCTCGCTGACCGAGCAATATGTCGCACAGGAGCTTTTGCTCCAAGGCAAAACTCCCGCGTATTGGTCATCCTCCTCCGGCAATGCAGAGACTGACTTTGCCATCGACCATGCGGGGACCGTGCTTCCGCTCGAGGTAAAGGCGACAGAGAATCTCAAAGCAAAGAGCCTGAGGATTGCCTGCGAGAAGTTCAAGCTCGAGCGCTGCGTGAGAACATCGTTAGCGGCATATAGAGACGAGGGCACGCTCGTCAACATTCCGCTCTGGGAGATTGGGCAAATCGACAAGCTGGCATAGGCGCTGTGGAGGGGGTGCCCCGTAAGGAATGTCCCAAACTGCCGGCAGAAAAGAAACGTCCCTATCTGCCGCATTCCCGAAGCAAGGCAACGCCGATGTCTTGGCAACGGCAGCGAGCGGGCCGCATTTGAGACAAGGTGACGTGAAACGAAAGGGCGCTGACCTTCTGGTCGCGCCCTTGAAGTTGAACGTCAGATTGTCCAAATGCGGCCCGC
>CAJKQY010000108.1:0-5438 GCA_905202145.1 uncultured Collinsella sp. | reverse complement strand
TGACCCTTTAGAACCTTTAAGGTTCAAGTTGAGGTCGAAAGCAGTAGTAGAATACACCTCGACCAATAACCTACGATTGATTGCAGAGGGACTGGATGCAGCATTCGAACCATCGCACCGCAGCGCTCGTCGCGTCGAAGCCGGCTCGTATCATCACGAGCGCCGCGCTCGCCGTCGCGCTGACGGCCACGCCGATGCTCTCCCCCGTCGCGGCCTATGCCGCCTCGCAGGCAACGCAGGATCAGCTTTCCGCCGCCCAGAAAAAGATCGAGGACGCCACGAGCGCCTACAACGACGCCCGAACCAAGCTCGAGGATCTGCAAAAGCAGATCGACTCCAATGAGGCGAACATCGATAAGATTGAGGCCGAGCTACCCGAGCAGCAGGCCAAGGCAAGCTCCGCCATGCGCGATCTGTATAAGTACCAGAAGGGCACCAGCCCCATCGTGAGCTTCCTGGTGAACACGCAGAGCTTGGGTGACTTTATCACCACCTGCAAATACACCAACCAGATTACGAGCTCGAGCGTCGACGAGATCGAAGAGCTTAACAAGATGCAGACCGAGCTCGAGCAGAACAAAACCGCCCTCGATCAGGCCAAGTCTCAGCTCGAGGGCGAGCAAAAGAATGCCGAGGATGCACTGGCGCAGGCTCAGCAGCTCCGCAGCGAGGCGCAGGCAAAGGCCGAGCAGGAAAATGCTGCCGAGCTGGCAAAGCTCGAGGCCGACAAGGCCGCTGCCGCCGAGAAGATCTCGGGCGAGGGCGTAAGCGGCAACAACTCCAACAGCCAGGCCAACAACGCCAACACCACCATCGACACCACGGTGAACAGCTCGAATAGCGGTAACTCCGATTACGACTCGTTCATTAACGAGTGGACGAGCCGCATCGATAACTACCTTGCCGGCTCCCCCATGGCAGGCCAGGGCTACAACTTTGCCGTCGCCGCCTGGAATACCGGCGTCGATCCCCGTTGGTCCCCCGCCATCGCCTGCATCGAGAGCAGCAAGGGCCTCTATTGCGCCGGCTCCTATAACGCCTGGGGCTGGAGTGCCCGCGGCGGTGGTTGGCGTAGCTTTGGTAGCTGGAGCGAGGGCGTCTCCGCCCACGTTGCCTACCTGGGCGCCAACTATGGTTCCACGCTTACTCCGGCAGCCGCCAAGAAGTACTGCCCGCCCACGTGGCAGGACTGGTACAACAAGGTCGCCAATCAAATGAACCGTATTTAAGTGCAACTGCAAAGGGGCCCCAAACGGGGCCCCTTTTCGATTCTCTAGGAGACGATACCGGTCGCGTTGCCGATAACAACGACGACGCACATGGCGGCAAACATAAACCCGAGCGCCTTGAACCACAGTTCGACAAAAGCACTCCCCCGATACCGATCGAGCACGGGAAAACGACGTCGAAGCCTACGCCGGTCGAGCATTCCGAATGTAATGAGCAACACCAGGCCATCGACCATAAAGAAATACTCAAGCGCCAAAAACCACGTTGGATAGTTTCGGTTTTCGCCCGTTGGCGTAAATACCGCAAAATGGCTGCCCATCAGCAGCAACAATGTTGTCGCATAGACGCATCCATTCCATATGCGCCCCACGGGCTCGGGAATACACGAGAGCAGACGCGCACATTTGGACGTCACGGGAGAGACGATCGAACGCCGGTTTGCAGAAGACGGAAGCGTGAGGGCAACCGGCTGCCGTACCCGCTGCACCTGTGGCACCGCGGCCCGGGGCACACTTGCAGCAGAAAAGGTCACGGGCGACGGTGCAGGGAGACATAGCTCATATGCCGCACGCGCAGCATGCCCCAGTGCCTTTGCACTCGCAAAGCGCTTGGCGGGATCGAGCGCCATCGCCATGCAAATCACATCCACCAGCGGAACGGGAATGCCATGTGCCTCGCATTGCTCACGTATGTCCCGCCCCGGTTTAGGGTCAGTTCCCGTCAGGCAAAAGAACAGCAGCGCGCCAAGCGCGTAAATATCGCTACGGACGCTCGTCTGCCCAAACCCAAACTGCTCGGGCGGCGCATAGGAACGCGTGCCAAACTTAACGGTGTCGGCGTCGGCGCCATCGCGCCAAACGCGCGCGATTCCCAGGTCAATAATCACCAGCGACGAGAAGGTCATGCCAGCATCGGCCGCATACCTCACGCCCGATACGATGATGTTCGAGGGTTTAAGGTCGCGGTGGATTACCGGTACCCCCGGCTCCCCCGCAGCTGCAAAACCAGCATGCAGCTCGCCCACCGCTTCACACAGAACGGGATACAGCCCGCGGGCATAATCGGGCGTCGCCCCCAAGCGTCCCACCAGGGCCTCGAGCGTCTCGCCTTCGACATACTCCATCACCACGTCAAGCTCGTCGCCCACACGGCGACAATCGACGATTCGGGGCAAGTGCTCAAAACGACGACCGGCACGCTGGGCCGCAAACAGGCGCTCATATGCTCCGCCAATCTGCACCGAAGCATCGATGCGCTTGCGGACAAAAGGACCGAGAGACCCGCCGCCAGAGCCCTCAAAATAGACGAGTTCGGTCGTCTCGACATCCGAGAGCTTGAGCACGCGCTCCACACGATAGCTGTCATCGCGGTCGAGCGACGCCAAATGCTCGACAAGTGAAGCAGTCAGCTCGTCATCGGAATATGTTGGGCTCTGAGTATCCATAGCGTCCATCATAACGCAGGGTGCGGACACCCCATGATGTCCGCACCCCGCTCGTTTGCATGGTTGTTCTGGTGGCACCGCCGGCTCAGCCATCGGCCACTAACTCACCGTTTCCTCGCCAAAGCGATACAGCTCTTCATTGACCTTTTGGAGGCTACAGCCACGGTCGATGCAAAAGATGACAATCGCATCGCGACGGTCTTTACAGTTGAGGACGCTCACTCCGGCAGCCGTCAGGGCGCGGTTGGTCTCCTTCATCGACAGCGCCATTGCAAAGGCAATCTGCAGCACCTTATTGCGGCTCGGATTGCGCGAACCGGTAAAGATCTGATAGCCAAAGGTCTCGTTGAGGTCGGCCATACGCACCACGCGCGAACGCTCGAGCCCCTTCTCTTGCAGCAACTGCTTTAAATAATCCGAAAGCGACGGGGCGGCAAAGTCGTGTTCCTTGATATAGCCATCGATGTTTGGCGCGTCGAGAAGCTCATTGAGCAACTCATCAGTCAGCTTTTTATCGGGCATATGACCTCACCTCCCATACGGCGCAACGGTAGCGACATATTAGGCCAGCACCCAGCTCGCAGTCGCGGACTTATCAAACATGTTGGCAAAATAGAGAGCCTTCTTGATGTCACCATCAAAGTAGATATTGCCCGCCACGGAGCCACCGGCGGCAAGGGTGCCAGACTGCAGCTCATCGGAGCCCTCGCTGTAGTAACCCTGGTTCTGCTGCGCACCGTTGGCGTCCTCGCCCTTCCAGTCGTAGATATTGTAATCTGCGCCCTCATCGCCATTGTTGACGTACGTGACGTGAATACCCGTCATGGTCGAATCGTCATAATTTGTGAGACCGGGCTGGACGGAATCGACGACGACGGAAAGGCCAGCAGTCGTGGTCACCGTCGTGCCAACAGCCAGGTCAGTCGTAGGTTGCTCTTCCTTCTTCGTCTCTTCCTTCTTGTCGCCATCGTCGGCATCCTCGGTGACGGTCGCCTTATCGCTACCGCAACCGGCAAGAAGACCGGCAGTCCCCAAAGCGACGGTGGCGAATGCGCCAAGTGCAGCGCGACGGCCTGACCGGACATTTAGGGGAAATCAGCGCTTGGTTGGAAAAGGATGACAATGCCTGGCTTACGACCGGCGGAGACCATGGTTGGGAGGAAGTTCCCTATTGGCTCAAAGGGTATAGCAGTTTGGCATATATTCTGAATGATCCGGAGATGATAGAAGAAACCAAATACTGGATTGAAGGCGTATTTGCCAGCTGCCAGCCGGACGGTTATTTCGGCCCGGTCAACGAACGCAATGGGAAGCGCGAACTTTGGGCACAGATGATCATGCTCTGGTGCCTGCAATCTTATTACGAGTATTCTCAGGACCGGCGTGTCATAGACCTGATGACAAACTACTTTAAATGGCAGATGACGGTCCCCGACGACCGGCTTCTGGAAGACTTTTGGGAGAACAGTCGTGGAGGTGATAATATCATCAGCATCTACTGGCTTTACAGCCATACGGGAGATGCTTTTTTGCTCGAATTGGCCGAAAAGATTCATCGCAACACTGCGGACTGGACTCAGTCGACCTCTTTGCCCAACTGGCACAACGTAAACATTGCCCAATGTTTCCGTGAGCCTGCCACTTATTATATGCAGACCGGTGATTCTGCCATGCTGAAAGCCTCTTATAATGTCCATCGGCTGATCCGTCGTACTTTCGGGCAGGTGCCCGGCGGCATGTTCGGGGCGGATGAGAATGCCCGTTTGGGATATATCGACCCTCGCCAGGGGGTGGAAACCTGCGGGCTGGTTGAGCAGATGGCTTCCGATGAAATTATGCTTCGCATGACGGGCGACCCCTTATGGGCCGAGCATTGCGAAGAAGTGGCATTTAACTCTTATCCGGTTGCCGTGATGCCGGACTTTAAAGCGCTGCGCTACATCACTTGCCCGAACCATGTCGTCAGTGATTCCAAGAATCATCATCCGGGCATCGACAACCGCGGACCGTTTCTTTCGATGAATCCTTTCAGCAGTCGTTGCTGCCAGCACAATCATGCACAAGGCTGGCCCTACTTTGCCGAACATCTGGTTTTGGCAACTCCCGACAATGGAGCCGCTATCGCATTATATGCAGCATGTAAGGCAACGCTCAAAGTAGCCGACGGACAGGAAATTACTCTTCATGAACAAACCAACTATCCTTTTGAAGAAAAAATAAGTTTCACCGTCAACACCACCGAAGATGTACGCTTTCCGTTCTACTTACGCATCCCTTCGTGGTGCGACCAACCGGAACTGGCCATCAACGGAAAACAAAAAGAGATCGATCCCATACCGGGAAAATATATTTATATTGACCGTACCTGGACCGATGGAGACAAGGTAGAATTGAACTTACCGATGAAGCTCTCCATACATACTTGGCAAGTAAATAAAAATAGTGTCAGCGTAAACTACGGACCACTGACCCTGTCACTGAAAATTAATGAGGAGTACATCCAAAAAGACAGCCGTTCCACAGCCATATACGATTCCCGCTGGCAGGAAGGAGCAGATGCCACCCAATGGCCATCTTATGAGATTTTTCCAAAATCACCCTGGAACTATGCATTGGTATTGGACTCAAAAGTTCCCTTGAAAAACTTCAAAGTCATACGAAAGGAATGGCCATCGGACAATTTTCCGTTTACTGTTTCCAACGTGCCGTTAGAGGTGAAAGCCATCGGAAAGCAAATTCCTTCCTGGACACTCGTCAAGTACGG
>CAJKQY010000107.1:0-5484 GCA_905202145.1 uncultured Collinsella sp. | reverse complement strand
CCGAGTCGTCCTCGCAGACGCTCAAGCAGGAATACCTCGATACATACGAGGGAGGTGAATGACATGATAGGCAAGAGCTATGCAAAGATAGCGATTGTTGGCTTTGCACTTTGTCTTGCAATGGTGCTATGTGCATCATTTGCGAGGTATAGGTCCGAGCAGTCGTTCATCGATGGCGCTGAAAACGGTTTTGGCATAGACGGGATGTATGTCAACGATGGCGCGACCAAGCCGTCTATGGCGATTCTTGCAGGCGAAGACATGGAATGGCAAATCTGTAATGACGATGGCTCTTGTATGAGTGGTCGTTTGGCCGCAACGAGCGATCCGAATTCGTTCGATCTTCTCGACAATGATGGAGCGGATTGCGGTTCTGTTCACCTGTCGTATGCATCACGAGATGGGATGGACGGCATTCTCTACGTCTCCCACGAGACCGGCGATTTTAAGATGCGCAGGACTAACCGAGTGCCGGCTTTTATCGAGGAGTGAGAGTTCCCGGCGGCCTGCCGATCAGGCCGCCGGGGTATCGAATCCCGCATTCATCCGTACACACACGGACGAATTCGGAAAGCAACCGTGGTATTCCTACAGGAATCGAATCCGTGAGGTCGTTGTCCTGGATACCTGGGATCCAGAGAGCGGTAGATACCTGTTCGACGGTCTGACCCAATCGACCTATCGAAACTCGATACATCGGATTGCACGACCCTGGAGGGCATGTTCAGGGGATGCCCAAGCGTCACGGAGCTTTTTGATCTCGACCGTCTTGACACCTCGAACGTCGAGAACACGTCCTACATGTTCCTCAACTGCCTGACGCTCAAGGCCGTCAGCATCTTGGGATGGGAGGCGTCCGGAATCACAGACGTCGACCAGATGCTCAGTGGCTGCTCTACCTACATCCTCGCAACCGAGGAGCAGCGCGAGTTCCTGAACAAAATCACCGGCTCCACGCAGCACGGAATTTGGACCCGCAACCTTTCTTAGCCCAGATCAAAATACCGGTTGTTTCCAGAAATCCTCCAGGCACCTTCTAGAGGATTTCTGGAAATGCAAATAGCTTTAGATTCCGAGCGTATCGACCGGAGCAACAACGATGCCTTCGCTAGTTACGTGAGCCGGCATACCAAACCCGATGACGATGAGTTTCGCCGCAGGCGGCCTCTCCCCGCGATCGACCAGCTTTCGCTCAAGTCGAAGCAGATTTTCCACTGCCTCTGGGACTTGGGGGCTCCCGAGCTTAACCTCAACGGCAACCCACGAGCCGTCACGACGATGGACAATCGCGTCGACCTCTAGGTCGTCAGCGTCGTGGTAGTGAGATACGGTCGCATCGCTGGCCGCCGCGTAAACCTTGAGATCGTGCAGCACAAGGGATTCGAAGAGCAAGCCAAGGGTCTTCGGATCGGATGACAACGACTCCGGATCCGCACCGATGAGGGCGACGGCGAGCGATGAGTCCGCAAGGTGCCGCTTCGCGCCCTGCCGCAACTTCACCGGCGACCTGAGAGCCGGATGCCACGCGGGGACATCGTCGACGATATTGATACGGCGCAGCGCGTCCATGTAGCCGGTAATCGTATTCTTTGAGACGTCAACACCCAAATCCCTTTCGATGGACCTCATGCCGGCAAGAGTTGATTCATTGCGTGCAAGCGACGAGAGCAAGGCCCTTACCTTAACCGGGTCACGTTTCACTCCATCCGCCCTCGAAACGTCAGACTCGCAAACACCGTCAATATAGGCGGCGGCTATCCGCATTGCGTCGGCAGTTGTCTTACCGACCGCTTGGGGCCAACCGCCGCGGCAGAGCAAATCCGCGATACCGGCGATACCGGCGATGGATCCGAGTGACGCCGCAACGGAATCGCCATCGAGCAGCGCACCAAGCGAGACCGCTCCCGACGAAATACCGAGCTCGAAAAGCGTCATGGTATCCATCCGCAAACGGGCGATTCGACCCACACCGCTGTGCATCGGCTGGTTCTCGGCTCGCGGCGTCGCAGATCCGGTGAGAATGAACTGTCCTGGCTCCCCTCCCCTGACATCGCATTCGAATCGCACGGCATCCCATAGCTTCGGTTCTTCCTGCCATTCGTCGACAAGCCTCGGGGTCGGTCCGACAATTGCTTGGGCCGGATCGAGACGAGCGAGTTGGAGGGCCGCAAAACCGCCAGATGGGTCGGAGAGAGATAACGATGACTCGGCAAATCTCTGAGCTGTCGTTGTCTTTCCACACCATTTCGGCCCCTGAATGAGCACTGCACCAAAAATGCCAAGGTCGCGCTCGACCAAGCAGTCAACACAACGTCCTATATACCTATCCATCGGCTTTCCCTCCAATCATTCATTTGAAATTATAGCGTCTATCTGCGTCGTTGGGACAAATAACGATTACTTATTGGGACGATTGACGGTAATTTATTGGGACGATTGACGATGGTTCGTTGGGACGATTTCCATTTTCTTAAGGCACTAATCAACGAGACCCACTGTGAACTATGAGACGGATAAATTTAGCTGACGCCTCTCATGAGTTCAGCAATGCTGATTTGAAATCCGTCGGCAATCTTCTTGAGATTTGAGAGGCTAACATTACGCCGCCCGACTTCAATGCTCGCGTAGTAGGAACGATCCATTTCAATCAAATTGGCAAACTGCTCCTGGCTGCACCAGAGTCCAGCGCGGAGCTCTTTACATCTCAAGCCGAATGATTTCTGAAGCGTCTTCGTATCCATGACAAAAAGAGTCATGGATTGTTGTATTTATGCCAACGGACTATATACAACAATCCCAGTTGAGGCGCATAATTATCTCTATTGGAAAGCACTCTGATGCCCAGTCGGATAGGGCACGGAAAAGGAATGGAACAGCACAATGACTCAGGGAAAGCATTTCGCTGCCGGTGGCGATCACTTCGCCGCACTGCCAAGCAAAAAGATTCACACTCCGAAGGGGATCGCGCGTCTGACCGTCACCGCGGCGACCATGGCCGCCATGACCGGATCGAGCCTCATCTCACCGTTCACGGCATTCGCCCAGACCGGTGACGGGGGCACGCAGCACCCAGCCGTGATGTCGCCGATTGCCGCCCACGCCGGCGCGGCATCCGGTACCGGCGCGAAATCCGCCGCACAGACCATCGCGGACCTGCAGAAGGCAGTCGACGAGGCGAAGGCGAAGGAGGACGCCGCCAAGGCATCCTACGATGAGGCCGCCGGTCCCTACAACGAGGCGGCTTCCGCCCGCGACCAGGCCAAGGCATCCTACGATTCGGCAGTCAGCGCCGGCACGGCAGCCGACCGAGCGGCAATGGACGAGTACGCCCGTCAGGTCGCAGAGGGCAAGGACGCCGCCGATGCCGCCGGCAAGGACCTCGAGCAGGCGAAGGCGGGTCTCGCAGACGCCAAGGCGGATGCGTCCGAGAAGGACGAAGCGTACCAGTCCGCCATCAAGGCGGCCCAGGACGCTCAGGACGCCCTCGATAAAGCCAAGGCCGATGCCGTAGGCGCCACCCCGGAGGCTATCCGTGCCGCCGAGCAGGCCGTGCGCGACGCCACGGATGCCGTGAGCAGGGCACAGGCCGAACTCGACAACGCCAACGCGACGCTTGCCGATGCCCAGTCCAAGCTGGTTGCGGCCCAGTCTGCAAAGGATTCCGCCGATTCCGTCCTCGCTGCAGCCAAGCAGAACAAGGACGCGGCGGATGCGAAGGCCGCAGCCGCCAGCGCCGCCTACGAGAAGGCGAAAGCAGACCTCGCCGCAGCGGAGGCAGGCGCGAGCGGCCCGGAGTACGATGCGGCAAAACAGAAGGTCGCGGACGCGGAGGCAGCCCTCGCTGCCGCACAAGCGACACAGTCCCAGTGCGAGTCCGAGCTCGAGCAGGTACAGTCCGCTGCGGCAACGGCACAGGCCGACCTGAATGATGCCCAGGCGTCCCTCTCCGCGAAGCAGCAGGCCGCGGCCGATGCCGAATCCGGTGTGAACGCCGCCCAGTCCGCACTCGATGCCGCGAACGCCGGCCTCGATGCGGCCAAGCAGGCGAATGCCGACGCCGTCGCCAAGCTGGATGCAGCGAAGCAGGCTGTCAAGGACGCCGAGTCCGCCAAGGCAGCCGCCGACGTAGAGCTCGCGAACGCCAAGGCCGCAAAGGATACCGCAGACGCCGCCGTGAACGTCGCGCAGCAGAAGGTCGACGAGGCCCAGGCGAAACTCGATTCCGCCGACGCGCAGCTCAAGCAGGGAGCCATCGGCTTCTTCCGTGCCATGGGTGCCGATTCAGCCATCGAGATCATCCAGAACTGCACATACAAGGACTACACCGAGGTGGGGAACAGCCTCGACGCGACTAGTCTCGACAACATGCTCGCGGCAATCCCGTACATGAAGTCCATCAACGAGTATCGCAAGTCCGTCGGTCTCTCTGAGCTCCAGGTCACGTACAAGCTCATTGCGGCAGCGATTGCCAACGCGAACTATTCCGATGTCAAGTTTGGGCATTCCATGCAGTTTGATACGAGCGAAAACCTCGCATGGAACTATGGAACCGATCCGAAACCGCAGTGGGTGGACCAAGAAAAGGCTTTCTTCGATCAGGCAGTTCAGGAGCTCTATGGCGTCACCGGTCTAATCGGTAAGGATGCCGTAGACTTCTACAAGTCGCATAGTGGGATTGAATCCTATGTCAACCAGCATTTTAAGGTTGCCGGATATCCCGCAACTATCGGTCACTACCTGCATGTCATCAGCCCTGAAATCGGCTATATGGGCATGGCGGTCTGCAGCAAGGGAACCATGAACGGCTGGAAGACCGACAGTTTCGATACCGCAAACCTGGGTTGGGCAGGCTCCGGTTGGAACATGAATCCCATGTCCGTCGACGAGTACGAGCAGAAGTTGACCTCCTATATCAACGGCCTCAAGAACGCCAAGAGCGCACTCGACGCAGCCAAGGCCGATCTCGCATCCAAGCAGCAGGCAGCCGCCGGCGCCGCCGCAACCGTCCAGCAGAAGCAGGTCGCGGTGGATTCCGCACAGGCAGGTGTCGATGCCGCAAAGCAGGGCGTCGCCGATGCGCAGGAGGCCGTGGATGTGACAGGGCGCGATATCGCAGCAAAGCAACAGGGCGTCACGGATGCCCAGGCCGAGCTTGATGCGGCGAAATCGGACCTCGATGTCGCCAACGCGGCAGTCGATACGGCAAAGTCGACCGTCCAGCAGAAGCAGGTTGCTTTTGATGCTGCCAACGCAGCCGTAACGACCGTACAATCTAAGTTGGATGCCGCAAAGGCCGACACCTCTGCCAAGCAGCAGAGCGTTGCCGATGCGAACGCCGATCTCGCGAAGTTCTTCCAGGACGTCGCCGACGCCAAGAAGGCGCTCGATACCGCAAAGAGCGTCCACGACGCGGCGGCAGCCGAGCAGACCGAGAAGGCGACCGTCCTCGCCGCCGCCGAGCAAAAGGCGGACGCCACCGCACGC
>CAJKQY010000106.1:0-5490 GCA_905202145.1 uncultured Collinsella sp. | reverse complement strand
CCTTCTTGCGTAGCCTCAACCTCATGAATCGCGAGATTCGCGGCTGCCGCGTGGAGGGCGAGATCAACTACCGCGGGCGCAATGTGAACACCAAGACCGAGAACACCTACGAGCTGCGCCGCTCCATTGGCATGGTGTTTCAGCAGCCCAACCCGTTCCGCAAGTCCATTCGCGACAACATCACGTTTGCGCCTAAGCGCCACGGCATCACCGACCGCGACGAGCTCGACCGCATGGTCGAGGAAAGCCTGCGCGGCGCGGCGCTGTGGGACGAGGTCAAAGACAAGCTCGACAAGAGTGCCTACGCGCTTTCGGGCGGCCAGCAGCAGCGTCTGTGCATCGCGCGCACGCTGGCGCTCAACCCCGACGTGATTCTGTTCGACGAACCCTGCTCGGCGCTCGACCCCATCTCGACGCTGGCGATCGAGGACCTTATGTCGTCGATTGTGGCCGAGCGCGCCATCGTCATCGTGACACACAACATGGAGCAGGCATCGCGCGTGTCTAACCGCACGGCGTTCTTCTACATGGGCGATATGATCGAGTACGACGAGACCGACGAGATATTCCAACGGCCCAAGGATCAGCGGCTGAATGATTACCTCACCGGCATGTTCTCCTAGTCCGGGACATGCTTGAGGCCCGCGGCGGCCACGGTCGCCACGGGACTGATTGGAGAGGCGGGTCATCTCTTGCGGGAGATGGCCCGCCTTTTTGTGTCGCGTACGGCCCGCCTTTTCGCTGCTATCATGGACAACGTTGAATTTCTACGAAGGAGCAGGGCATATGGCGATTCTTTTGGGATGCGATTCCGTCAGCCTAGAGTTTCCCACTAAGCATATTTTCGATAGCGTGACGCTCGGCGTGGGCGAGGGCGACCGTATTGGCATCGTTGGCAAAAACGGCGACGGCAAGTCGACGCTGCTGAGCGTGCTTGCCGGCACGCTGGAGCCCGACGATGGCCGCGTGACGCATCGTCGCGGCACCACGATCGGTCTGCTCGGCCAAAAGGACCAGCTTGTCGACACCGATACCGTGCATCATGCCGTCGTGGGCGACACGCCCGAGTATGAGTGGGCGTCGAGTCCGCGTACGCGCCAGATTCTGGCCGGCCTTATTAGCGATGTACCCTGGGAGGGCACGGTTGGCGAGCTTTCGGGCGGCCAGCGCCGTCGCGTGGACCTCGCGCGCCTGCTGATCGGCGACTATGACGTGCTCATGCTCGACGAGCCCACCAACCACCTGGACATGCGCACTATCAACTGGCTCGCGCGCCACTTAAAGGCCCGCTGGCAGCGCGGTCAGGGCGCCATGCTCGTGGTCACGCACGACCGCTGGTTCTTGGACGAGGTCTGCACCAGCATGTGGGAGGTCCACGACGGCCAGGTCGACCCCTTCGAGGGCGGCTACTCGGCATATATCCTTCAGCGCGTAGAGCGCGACCGCATGGCCGCCGTCACCGAGGAGCGCCGCCGCAACATGGCGCGCAAGGAGCTCGCGTGGCTGAGCCGCGGCGCCCAGGCTCGTTCCACCAAGCCCAAGTTTCGCGTTGAGGCTGCTCGCGAGCTGATTGCCGACGTGCCGCCCGTGCGCGACGAGCTGGAGCTCAAGCGCCTCGCCGTGAGCCGCCTAGGCAAGCAGGTCATCGACGTGATCGACGTTGATGCCGGCTATGCGGATACCGACGGCGCGCCCAAGCAGGTGCTCTCCGACGTGACCTGGCTTATCGGCGCGGGCGACCGCTATGGTCTTTTGGGCGAGAACGGCGCCGGCAAGTCGACCTTGCTCGATGTGATTCAGGGCAAGATTGCGCCCACGCGCGGCCGCGTGAAGATTGGCCAGACGGTGCGTTTTGGCGTGCTATCGCAGCAGCTCGAGGAGCTCGAACCCTACATGGGTGACACGATCCGCGAGGTGCTCGGCAACTATAAGAAGTACTACGTCATTGACGGCAAGGAGACCTCGCCCGAGAAGCTCTGCGAGCGTCTGGGCTTTACGACGCAGCAGCTCTGGAGCCGCATCGGCGACCTTTCGGGCGGCCAGCGCCGTCGCCTGTCGCTGCTGCTGACAATTCTGGACGAGCCCAACGTGCTTATCCTGGACGAGCCGGGCAACGACCTGGATACCGACATGCTGGCGATTGTCGAGGACCTGCTCGACGGCTGGCCGGGCACGCTGATTCTGGTGACACACGACCGTTTCCTCATGGAGCGCGTGACCGACCAGCAGTGGGCGCTGCTCGACGGCCACTTGACGCATATGCCCGGCGGCGTCGACCAGTACCTGCGCCTGTGTAACGCCACGGCCGAGGGCGAGCCCGTGGGCGCGCCGAGCGCCAAGACCGGCACGTTCGACACCGGTGCCGCGGCGGCTGCGGCCGAAAAGCCCAAGGCGAGCGGCCAGCCCAATGGCCTTTCCAACGCCGAGCGCCAGAAGCTCCGTCGCGAGGTGAGCTCGCTCGAGCGCAAGATGGAGACGCAGCGCGCTCGCGTGGAGGAGGCCGAGGCCGCCATGGCCCAGGTCGATCCCACCAACTACACGGCGCTTGGCGAGCAGCAGGCAAAGATCGACGAGGCCCATGCCGCTATGGACGAGCTGGAGATGGCGTGGCTCGAGGCGAGCGAGAAGCTCGAGGGCGAGGAGTAGACGAGGATGATCAAAGCCGCGTTTTTCGATATCGACGGCACGCTGCTGAGCTTTAAGACCCACCGGATTCCGGCGTCGGCGCAGCAGGTGCTCGACAGCTTTCGCGAGCAGGGGATTGCGTGCGTGATTGCCACGGGTCGCCCGACCTACCAGATGCCCGATTGGCTGCTCAACTTGGGTTGGGATGCGTACATTACGCTTTCGGGCCAGCACTGCTTTGATGCCGAGGGCGTCTACCGTAGCTGCCCGATTGACCCGGGCGACGTTGCGGTGATTGTGGACCAGGTGGCGCAGGGGCGCTATGACTCGCTGTGCATGCAGGGCGAGAACTCGTTTGTGAACCGCCTGTCCGAGCGCGTGGTGACGGCCGGCAGCAACGCGGGAATTGTCTACCACGAGGAGCCGTTCGAGCACGCTTTTGACGCGCCGGTTTACCAGTTTTGCGCCTTTGTGGATCCGGCCGACGAGCATATCGTGACCGATGCCGTGTCGCATTCGGTCACTACGCGCTGGTGCGATCTGTTCTGCGACATTATTCCTGCCAACGGCGGCAAGGACCTGGGCGTGGCGGCGACGCTGGAGCGCCTGGGCATCGACGCGAGCGAAGCGATCGCCTTTGGCGACGGCGAGAACGACCTGTCGATGTTCTCGGCCGTGGGCACAAGTGTGGCCATGGGCAACGCGCAGGAGACCGTGAAGGCCGCAGCGACCTACGTTACGACCGCCGTAGACGACGACGGCATCTACAACGCCGCCAAGCACTTTGGCCTGGTGTAGCTGCGGATTCGGCACTTGGGGACGTTCCTTTTCTGCCGGCAGTTGGGGGGCACTCCTTGCGGGGCGTCCCCATTTTGTTTTCGTCCCGCACGTTTTGTGAAACACGGCTAACTTTTAGACAAAGTAGTAAGACATGGGCAACTTTTGCGGTAAAGTTAGCCGTGGAAAGTATCCAATGGCTAACTAGCAATCATCGCGAAAGGCGGCCCATGGCCCTACGTGAATCCGGAGAAGACTATCTCGAATCGATCTACGTTCTGTCGGAACGTCAGGGCATCGTGCGCTCGATCGACGTTGCGGAGTACCTCGGCGTAACCAAGGCGAGCGTTTCCAAGGCCATGGCGACGCTGGAAAGCAACGGCTATGTCGAAATGGGCAAACGAGATGTTCATCTGACAGAGCGAGGGCTAGAGGTCGCTCGTCAAATGTGGGAGCGTCACTGCTTTTTCGTGGGGCTGCTGGAGGATGCGGGTGTTTCGGCTGAGGTCGCGTCGCAAGAGGGCTGCCACATGGAGCACTGCCTGAGCGAGGAGAGCTTTGAGAAGCTAAGGGCGATGTTGGGACGGTAAGATGCGGCCGGCGCAACAACGGAAGCCTAATTGACCCCCAGGAGCGCGGAGTTCGCGCAAAGCGCGAACCAGCGAAAGGGGGATAGGGGATTCGAACAACAACGAGTCCGACGCAGTCCAAAGTGGAGCATTCGGTGCGTGACGCCATCACAGCTGAGCTATCTCTTCGTTCCCAAAGAGGCGCGGGACAGCGACCGGGACAAGTGGTCCCACCAACTAAGTCCAACTCAGACAAGGAACCCCGCCAGCAAGCGATGCCCAAGAACCACCAGCAACGTCACCGCAGGCCGGGGCCGGGCTTGGTTTTGAAAACACTCCGCAGCGCGAGGCCCGCCTTTCCGTTGCTCCGTAGGAGCAGGAAAGACGGGCCTCATGCGCGAGGACGTTTTCAAAACCAAGCCCGGCCCCGGCCGGACAGCCCACGGACGCTACAGGTTCTTGACACCCATCGCGCGCATGGCGTTCAGGATGGCGATGATCGCCACGCCCACGTCGCCAAAGACGGCAAGCCACATATTGGCAATACCCAGCGCTGCCAGCACAAGGATCAGCAGCTTAATACCCAGCGCGAAGATGATGTTCTGCCAAACAATCGACATGGTCTTGCGCGCCACGCGGATCGCGCGGGAGATGTTGGATGGCTTGTCATCCATTAGCACGACATCTGCCGCCTCGATCGCAGCGTCGGAGCCCATGGCGCCCATGGCAATGCCCACATCGGCGCGCGTAAGCACAGGCGCATCGTTGATGCCGTCGCCGACAAAGGCGAGCTTGCCCTTGCCGCTTTCGGTCGCGAGCAACGCCTCAACACGCTCGACCTTGTCGCCCGGCAGCAGCTGCGCGTGGAACTCGTCGAGGCCGAGTTGCTTGGCCACCGCAGCAGCCACTTCCTCGCGGTCGCCTGTGAGCATGACGGTGCGGTTGATGCCAGCGGCGTGCAGGTCGCGGATCGTCTGCTCGGCATCGGCCTTAACGGTGTCTGCAATCACGATGTGACCGGCGTACACGCTGTCAACGAGCACATGCAGAATTGTTCCGACGACCTCGCAATTGGGCGCTTCGACTCCGGCCGCGGCGAGCATCTTGGCGTTGCCGACGACGACATGCTTGCCGTCGATGGTCGCCGACACGCCGTGGCCCGCGTCATTGGCGGAATCCGTCACGCGCTTGGGGTCGAGCTCGCCCTGGTAGGCGGCGCGCACGGACTGCGCGATGGGGTGATCGGAGAACGACTCCGCAAGGGCTGCGACTTCGAGCAGCGACTGCTCGGTATAGCTGGCCTCGGGGTGCACCGCGACCACCGAGAACGTGCCGTTGGTGAGGGTGCCCGTCTTGTCAAAGACGACGGTGTCCACGTCGGCGAGCGTTTCGAGGTAGTTGGAGCCTTTGATGAGAACGCCCAGCTTGGACGCGCCGCCGATGCCGCCAAAGAAGCTCAGCGGCACGCTAATCACGAGCGCGCACGGGCAGCTGACGACCAGGAAGGTCAGGCCGCGCA
>CAJKQY010000105.1:0-5494 GCA_905202145.1 uncultured Collinsella sp. | reverse complement strand
GCACGTCGATGTAGAGCGAGACCAGCGCGAGCGCGGCGAGGATGCCGGCGAAGGGGTCGACGAACGCATCGGCGATGCGGCGGGCGAGCGTCTTGGTCGGCGCCTCGATGGTGTTGGGGCCGATGGCGTTCAGGCGCTCGGTGGCCTGATTGGCGGTGAGGCCGCCTGCCGTGGCGTCAAGCAGCACGAGGGCGTCCTCGGCACTATGGGCGGCGGCGAATATGGTGTTCTTGGACAGGCCGGTGTGAGCGGCAGGGCGCGCCGTGCGGCGGCGCTTGGAGATGACTTCGAGTACCGTGGCGGTTTTGAGCATCAGCATAGGGTCCTCCTTGCTAAAGGGAGTTAGCGTACGTGTCGTATTGAATTGCAAAAAACCTAGATGTCGCTCACGTCATGCTCACGAACCACCACAAAGGGGACAGGTACCTTTGTGGTGGTTTTGGCGATCGGTTGGTGGCGCTTATGCGAATGCGGAATCCTCGCGGCGTGCCGAGGGCGACATGCAGGTTTTTCGACTAGGACTGCCTTCCATGGCACACCTCCTTAAGGCCGGGCGCGGCGCGCTTCGGGTATCTCGTACCCGTTTCAATCCGCCCGTATTCTTGACGAGGGGGTTTATCGTGTCAACCCCATTGTTCGGAAAACCATTGCCTCTGACAAAGCCTTTACAGAATGCCGTGGCATTAAAGCGCGTCCGCAACGCGCCCTGCCTGCGTTAAACTGGAGGGCACGTACGCGATTACGAGAGGAGCCCGCATGGAGGCTTACAAGCAAGAGTTCATCAAGTTTATGGTTGAGTCCGACGTTCTTAAGTTCGGCAGCTTTACGCTCAAGAGCGGCCGTCAGTCCCCGTTCTTTATGAACGCCGGCGCTTACGTGACGGGCTATCAGCTCAAGAAGCTGGGTGAGTATTACGCCCAGGCCATCCACGATAACTTTGGCGACGACTTTGATGTGCTGTTTGGACCGGCCTACAAGGGTATTCCGCTGGCCGTCGTGACCGCAATTGCCTACCACGAGCTGTACGGCAAGGAGGTCAAGTACTGCTGCGACCGCAAGGAGGCCAAGGACCACGGTGCCGACAAGGGCAACCTGCTGGGTTATGAGCCCCAGGACGGCGACCGCGTGGTCATGGTCGAGGACGTCACCACCAGCGGTAAGTCCATCGACGAGACCTATCCCAAGGTCAAGGCGGCTGCCGACGTCGAAATCAAGGGCCTCATTGTGTCCCTCAACCGCATGGAGGTCGGCAAGGGCGGCGTGACCACCGCGCAGAAGGAGATCGAGGCCAAGTACGGTTTCCCCGTCGCGAGCATCGTTTCCATGGCCGAGGTCGTCGAGACCCTCTACAACCACGAGATCGACGGCAAGGTCGTCATCGATGACGAACTCAAGACGGCCATCGACGCCTACTACGAGCAGTACGGAGCTCGTTAGTTACGGCGTTTTACCAAACGCCGTAACAGCTCGACGCTGCGCGGGCCGCATTTGGACAATCCTCGGGGTAGTCGTTGGGGACGTTCTTGTTTGACTGGTCGTTTAAGAACGTCCCCAATGACTAGGCAGAAATGAGCGTGGATAATCTCCCGGTTTTGGCCTGTGTGCGGCCTCAAAGTGGAAGATTATCCACGCTCGTTAGTTAAGCGTCCAAAAATTCACGCTCGTCGCTACTTGAGTCCGGGCAGGCGGGTGTAGGGAAACGAGCGCTCTAGGAACTTGGAGCAGCGGGCGTAGTCTTTGGCGAAGTAACTGCTGTAGAGCGAATCGAGCACGTATTGCACGGCGATGTGGCTGGCGAACTGCGTGATGCGATGCGTCATGCTCTCGTGGTCACTCACCGTAAGGTAGGCGGCAAAGCCGGGGTGAATGCGAGCGCAATAAGGCGTGCCGATGACGATGACCGGGACATGCCGGCTGCTGAGGATCGGCAAGATGTCCTTGAGGTTGGGGGCAAGGCCGCTGTAGGAGATGACGATTGCCGCATGGTCGGGACCCGAGGCGAGGGCCGTTCGCACCTGGGCCTCGACACCGTTGTGGCACGTTGCGCTTTTACCGGCGGAGAGCAGGCGATCGCGGAACATTCCCACTGGATAGAGGTTGTGCGAGCCCGTGTAGATGTCGACCTGTCGGGCGTTCGCGATGAGCTTGGCGGCGTGGTCAAGCTGCGTGGGGTCGAGCAGTTCCTGCGTTTCGGCCAGCGTGGTCTGGTAGAGCCCCTCCATGCGCTCCATAACCTGCGCAGGGGTGGACGTGGCGTCGAAGGGAAAGTTGATGTCCACGTCGCGCCGATTGCCCGATTCGGTTGCCAGGCGGATGAGCTCGACTTTGAGATCCTTAAAGCCCTCGAGGCCGAGCTTTTTGCAAAAACGGTGGACGCTCGCGACCGAAACATTGGTGCGGGCGGCGAATTCCTTGATGGAGAGTCCGCGGACGTCTTCGCCCATGGCAAGGGCCGAGATGCCGAGCTGTTGCTCGGTAGGGGTAAGGCCCTGTGCCTCGGAAATCTTGCGTTTGATATCCATACGAACTCCTACACTCAACAAACCTGCCAAAAAAGACAGGTTTATTTTGGCACGTTTCGGTCGGTATCAGGAAGTATCAGGGACGGGGCGGCGGCGGTCCGTGGACTCGAAAAGAAGTGTCGGGTTTGGCACCCCTGCCCCTGCCCGTCCCGCGCGTGGGCGATACTCGGCTTATCGACCCGCGATGCAAAGGAGATGCTCATGGCAAACATCAAGCTCCCCGAGGGCTTCTATTGGGGTGGCGCCACCGCCGCCAACCAGTTTGAGGGCGCTTGGAACGTGGACGGCCGCGGTCCTTCCGTCGACGACCACTTCCTGGGCGGCAGCTACAAGGAGCCGCGCCAGATCACGATCGACATCGACCCCGATCGTTTCTACCCCAACCATGACGGCATCGATTTCTACCATCACTACGAGGAGGACATCGCGCTGTTCGCCGAGATGGGTTTCAACATGTTCCGCATGTCCATCTCTTGGAGCCGCATCTTCCCCAACGGCGACGATGCTGAGCCCAACGAGGCCGGCCTCGCCTTCTACGATCGCGTCTTCGACTGCCTGCGCGCCCACAACATCGAGCCGCTCGTGACCCTCTCGCACTACGAGATGCCCTATCACCTGGTCGAGAAATACAACGGCTGGGCGAGCCGCGAGCTCATCGGCTTCTTTGAGAAGTATTGCCAGACCGTCTTCGACCGTTACCAGGACAAGGTCAAGTTCTGGCTCACCTTCAATGAGATCAACTGCGGTACTCAGGACATGGGTAACCTCTTTGAGACCAGCATGATTCAGGGCTTTGAGGGCCCGGCTTCGGCGGTTCACACCACGCCGCAGGCCCGTATGCAGGCGCTGCATCACCAGTTTGTCGCCAGCGGCCGCGTCGTACGCTATGCCCACGAGCATTACCCGCAGTTCAAGATGGGCAACATGGACTGCTTCATCCTCTCCTATGCCGCCACGTGCGATCCGGCCGACGTGTTCGCCACGCAGCAGGAGATGAACGCCATGAACTGGTACTGCTCCGACGTGCAGGTGCGTGGCAGGTACCCGTTCTATGCCAAGCGCTTCTGGGCCGAGAATGATGTTGAGCTCGTGATGGAGGACGGCGACCTGCAGGATATCGCCGACGGCAAGGTCGACTTCTACTCCTTTAGCTACTACATGTCCGGCACCGTGGGCACCCACAAGGACCACGAGATGACCGAGGGCAACATGACCTTTGGCGGCAAGAATCCCTATCTGGAGTCCACCGACTGGGGCTGGCAGATCGACCCGCTGGGCCTGCGCATCGCCCTCAACGAGATTTATGCTCGCTACGAGATTCCGCTGATGGTGGTCGAGAACGGCATGGGCGCTTACGACGAGGTCGAGGAGGACGGCTCCATCCATGACCCGTATCGCATCGCCTACTTGCGCAGCCACATCAAGGCCATGGGCGAGGCCATTGCCGACGGCGTCGACCTGATTGCCTACACCTGGTGGGGTCCCATCGACCTGGTTTCCGCCGGCACTGGCGAGATGCGCAAGCGCTACGGCTTCATCCACGTCGATAAGTACGACGACGGTACCGGTACCTACGAGCGCCGCCGCAAGGACAGCTTCTTCGCATACCAGAAGATCATCAAGTCCAACGGCACCGAGGGCCTGGAGTAATTGAGTTCCGGCGATTGAGTTCCGGCGTTCTGCCGAACGCCGGATCGGCAGCCGATTACGTGACCACCGACGTCAATGACGACGGCATCTGGAACGCTTTTGCTCACCTGGGGCTTATCGAGGATTAATCGACAATATGAGTGCCACTGGGGAAAAGGTTTAGAGAAGGGCTTGCGATTCGGGCCCTCACCTTAGCAATTTGATTATTTGGAACTATAATCACCATAGGCATGCGCATAACGTTGCGCTTAATCAAGAGGAGAAAACGTATGGGTCTGTTTGACATGTTCAAGAAGAAGGCTGAGCCCGCGGCTGCCGCTGCTCCGGCCTCCATCTCTGCTTCTGCCGGCGCCGACGTGCTGTGCTCGCCCGTCAAGGGCAAGGTCATCAAGATGGCCGACGTGCCCGATCCCGTCTTTGGTGGCGAGGTTCTGGGCAAGGGCTGCGCCGTGTGGCCCGAGGACGACCTGGTCTACGCTCCCTGCGACGGCAAGGTGACCGTCACCATGGGTCACGCCGTGGGCCTGCAGTCCGATAGCGGCATCGAGGTCCTGGTGCACGTTGGTGTCGATACCGTCAACATGAACGGTGACGGCTTCGAGGGCTTCGTCAAGGCCGACGACGTCGTGAAGGCCGGCCAGCCCATCCTCAAGATCGACCGCACCAAGATCGCTGCTGCCGGTTACAAGGACTGCGTCGTCGTGGCTGTGTCCAACACCGCTGAGTTCGCCGACGTCGAGCTTACCGTCGAGGCCGAGTCTGCCGTCGCTGCTGGTGACGCCATCGTTAAGGTCGTCCGCAAGTAGACTGCGACATCCAAAGGATGTGCAAGGGTGGTCGGGTTATCCGGCCACCTTTTTTATTACAATGCGGCGGAACGTTTTATTGCGCGTTGGGCGGACCGGTAAACCGTTCGGACGTTAAATCGAGC
Organism: uncultured Collinsella sp.; assembly: GCA_905202145.1. Taxonomy (GTDB): domain Bacteria; phylum Actinomycetota; class Coriobacteriia; order Coriobacteriales; family Coriobacteriaceae; genus Collinsella. The sequence goes on along the minus strand of CAJKQY010000105.1, from coordinate 391 downwards.
CGACTGCGCCTTTGCTTTGCCGGGGGTGTTCGTTAGCGGCTAGTATGGCCTTATTGTTACGACGTGCACCGCGTCGGGAAGCGCGGTGCCGCTTGTTGGGAGGAATGTCATGAAGAAGAAGCTGCTGCTTGCGCCCCTGATGGCTGTTCTGGTCGCGTGCGTGGTTGTGCTTTCCGGCTGCGGAGGTCCTTCGGTTGAGGAGCTTATCACCGATGATCTTACGACGCAGTTTGACGAGGTCAAGAACGGTGGCGACGACTTTCTCGCCGGCCTGGAAGAGGCCTCGGGCGACGAGTTCGAGCAGCTGGGCATCGATCCCAAGGAGTACGCTAAGAGCTATCTCGAGGGCTTTGACTACAAGATCGGCGACGTGACGGTCGACGAGGACAAG